>MNXM01000167.1 GCA_001872605.1 Armatimonadetes bacterium CG2_30_59_28
CTCCCGCCCATTGTATTCGGTCAAAGCAACCTGAATTCGTTCGCGGGCGTTCTTGGAAATCACTGCTACTGCCTCGCTCATGGTTACAACTCCTGTGCTTGGTTTCCTGTCTTGTCGTATACAAGCAACACCCGCCCACCCAGGACGGTCTTAACGTTGTGAACCGCTGCCAGCATTCCGTCACTCACTCCCGCGGTGTGGAGTAGCCCCGTCTCGGTCGGAGTGTAGACCGCCATTCCGCCGATCTGAAGCTCCGGAGTCCCGTCCGGTGCTAACACGAGGGAGTCACCCAGGCGCTCGGAGAAGAGGGTCACGGGTAGGCGCTCTGCCTGTGCCGTCAGGCATTCCACCAAAGCCGCCGTGTGAGCCTTAATCTCTGCCCGGAGTGTGTCGGTGAGCCTCGCCTTCGGCTTGATCTGCAAGCCGCCGCCCTTAACCGTGACAGCAAGCCCGGAGTCAGCCAGCCTGGCGAGAAGCGCGGTCACGGTCGAAACACCTCCACATCGTCATCTTCTAACGATTCCTCTCCGTGGGTATATGTCTCCGGAAGTGCCCCCATACCCTCCGCAGAACCGTAAGAACCGTAAGAACCGTCAGCAAGCCCGCCGATCGAGCCCCTGTCGGCGCTATCTTCTGACGGTTCTGACGGAACTGACGGACTTTCCGACGGTATACCCCCCCCGTTAGAGAGACCATACTTGCAGGCCAGTTTGCCAACGAGGTCGGAATCGTAGAGGATAGTCCGCGCCTCGCCCGTTCCCGCGCCCTTCTGAAAACCAAGCGCCCGGAGTTTGCGCCCGACGTAGGCCGTAGGCAACTTCTTGCCTTCCGGTCGCTCCTCGTTCAGCTTTTCCGCCACGTCTGCGACTCTGAGCCTGTCATCTAACAGCAGGTCCTCAGCGCACTCCAACAGCGCCGTCACGATCTGCCCGTCAATCGTTTCCGATCGGTCTGCTTTCCGCTCCCGGTCGAGGCAGTGAATCAACGCCACAAGCTCAGCCTCCCATTTTGGTTTAACGAGGCGAATCATTTGGATCAGTGGACGGGTAATGTCGCCCAACCGCCCACCGATCGGCTTCTCTGCTTCGGGCAACCGTTCCCCCAAGTGACGCGCCCGGAATGCCGTCAGCCTCGCCCGGAGTGGCATTGCCGTCTCCGGCGTTACATCGTCGGGGAATCGCCTTGAAGTTTCCTGCATGGTCAAGATGAGGGAGCGTGTGTCGAGGATATGGTGGATCGCTTCATTCGTGGCGATCATGGTTGGTCCAAAGACGCGGAAAAAATCGGTGTCTCGGAACGCGCCCGCCTCCGGTCGAAGTACACGAGGAACCAGCGCGCCGCGCTCGTAACGCTTCAGCAACAGATCTTCAGAGCCCATCTTCTCGCATTTGTGCCAGAGAGACATAACATCAAAAGCGATGGTCCCTCCGAAGTTGTGTGCGTGTCGGAAAATGTTGCTCTCACGCAGCGACTCCACGACCATTGAGCGATAGGCAACGAATGAGACGCCGTTAAGCGTCCGCGTCTTGCCCCGCTCCGCAACCGCATAGAAAACGAGAATAGGTGAATAGTTCACGCCGCACTCCAAGAGCCATGTGTGAAAGTCCCACGCAGCCAGAAGCGAATACCACGCCTCGGGGAGGTCAGAGATTCCCCGGTGATACTCGGCGAGGTCGTCAAACAAAGCCCCGTCCGGGTCGGTTTGGTAGTGCCGCATCACAGTGTCGGCGTCTGCGAGTGAAAATGGAATCTTGTCGCGGGGAGGGGGTGCGTAGCGTGTGCCGTCGGAGTCCGTGTAGTGACTGACAACGATCAACCCGCCGTTCTCTTTCAGCAGGAAAGCTACAGCACCCTCAGAGTCCAGAACGAGGTCGACGAGGTTCGGCAAAGTCGCGGTCAAGACGGGTTCCGCGTCCGTGTCTTCTGCGACCGCAGCGCCCCCGCAATACTTCGCCTGCCTGTCAAAGTCGGTCGCCGACACAATCTTTGCCTTGACAAGCTCCTGTCTCACTCGCCCTCTCGTCAGGGGATCCGCGTCACGATCTGCCACGAGGTCAGCAACCAACCCCCGCAGAGCGTCAACGCGCTCGCTGCCCTCGGGGGTTTCCACGATCTGTTGCGCCCGGTGCAACCAGTCCAACACGGGCGCATTGTCCAGAAGCTCCCGCAACGCCTCGGGTCCCTGTGCTATCAGAAAGTCATCAAGTCCGCACTTCTCGCCGCTGTCGCCGCCGGGCAGGTAGACGACGCGCACCGTTGCGCCACGTCGCACAAGCTCGCAGCGCAGCGCCCACAACTCGCGCCGCACTTCCGGCTTCGTGGCAACGTCGCTGTCGAAAGTTAGGTAAACGGTTCGCCCCCGCCAGGTTATCAAGTCGAGGTCTGCAATGGGGATGCTGGCAGCGTCTTCAATCTTCCGTCCGTCCGCGTCGCGTGGCTTCTGACGCCAACAGGAAACGCCGGTCAGCCCGACACACGGGAAACCCTCTTGATCGGCCATCGCTGCCTTTTTTTCGCCCTCGGTAACAAACAGCGGTGCGTGAGCATCGCCAAATACAAGCCCGGTCTGACGTGGAATGTAGAGGCGATTGTCAGCGCCCTTCGGTGAGAGATACTTCGCCGGTTTGCCGTCCGCGTTCACGAAAGGCACGTCAGGCTTGAACCGGACAAACGGCGTCTGCCCGTTGTGGGAGTAAAACGGAAAAGCGAGGCAGTCGGAGTCCACGGAAAAGCTAAGTATCTCCGCTGCTTCCTCACGCGTCGCTGAGTAGAACTTCAGCGCCCGGATCGTCCCGTCTGTCAGGCCGGACCGTCGGAGATCGGCGAGGTGCTGGGGAAAAAGTGTTGCCTTCGGCGCTTTCTCGCGGGGAGCGTCCGCGTGGAAGGGGAGTGAATCCCTTGCTTCCGTGCGGGGTGTGATGATTGCTTCAAACTTGTCTTTGTCCATCGTTCGCGCTCCCTGTCTATCGGGTTTGGTGCAACTTCCACTTCAACGACCGGAGATTCCTCAGAAGCTCACACGAGGGTTGGGTGAGCGTTCCGGCTGCGAATTCGCGCCGAATCACTTCGCAGCATTCTTGCGCGTCGTCAAAGGAGAATGTGGTCCGGTTGTCTCCGTTGCGGTGGAGGTCACTCAGGGGGATACCCGCGGTCAAGATGGCTGCACCGAGATCAAGGTCAGTGGTCCGAAAGGTGGGGTTCATGCTTTTCCTCCTCAGCTAAGGAGGATAACACACGATTTTGGGGGTTCCGTGCAGTCTGCCTTCGGGGTGAAGTGAGACTACACGCGGGCGTTCGGTGGGTGATTGGAGATGAATTTCGAGATCCATGTAAGGATCTCAAGTACGTTGTCAGACACGAATACGCGCTTGACGCTTTCCAGGTCGTCGTTGGTGCGTGGCCAGTAGAGCAGAGACATCATATCGTTCCCCAAGGCGCTCATCGCCCCAAGTGTGCTTTCGACCCTCGCTGTGTACTTCCGCCGAATGCTTTCCCAAGTCTTTCCGCTGACTTGGAACGCGCGCATCTGCTTGGGGATCAACTTACCGGACCTGCAATAGACCGCACGGACCGTGGCCTTGGTGCCAAATGTTACGTTCACGAGTCTTCCTTCGCCAGGGAAGTCCTGCGCCAAGATTTCCTGTATGCGGAGGATCTTCGCGATTCGCTCCTGCATGTACTCACCTTCATATTCCCGCATGAGGCATACGACGTTCCACCAGTATGGTTGGTGAGGATTGCCACCGCTGGATTTTCCGTCAGGGTCTCTCGACATGATGTCTCTCATCATGCCCACGGGGAGGTCGGGCAGGAACGTGAAGTATGGGCAATCCCGGACTTCCCTGATCGCAGCCTCAGAGCCACACCTGAACGCAGCCCTCAGGGCGGGCATTACTTCCTTCGCGACTGCGCGGATCTCCTCGGGAGGCACCCTATTCTCATTCAGCTTCCTTGCGATTGAGAGAATGAGACCCTCCTCGATCTTGTCCAACGACTTATTGGGTTTCGCAGCGCCCAAGTGGCGTTGTGCGTTGATTGATTCGGAGATCCTCTTGACGACATCCGGCGTGGAGGAAGGCACATCAGCATCCTCATTCCACCACGAGAGGAGAGGGGCAAAGACTTGTTCATGAAGTCGCCTCATTTCCTTCACCTTGTCGAAGAAATCTCGAGGATCGGGTGCATCGCTCAGTCGGAGGGGCACGGCCTCGCTTCGAGTTTCTCTCGACAGAACATCAGAGACGACCGTCCCTTTGACGGTGTCCTTCGACGCAGCGTGTCTGCCTTCCCTGACTACTGTGGCGCCGGAGCCGGCTCGGGTAACGCGGGTCTTTGCGGGTGGTTTCTTCTGCGCTGGCATTGTGTCAATCCTCCATTGTCCATTGGTGCAGTGTGCTTCTCTGGGTCAGCCTCGTGGCACTGCGCACCACGTCTGGTGATTACTGCCGCCTTATACGGCGGCGGCCAGATTTCCCCGGTATCCCCCTTCCGGGTTCGCAGCGGGGTCGATGCGGTCGATCATTCGCTGAATGGTGGTCGTGCGGTACTCGGCGCCGCGGGTGGTGCGGTGTCCTTCGTGGTTGAACTTGTCGGCAATTGCCTGCCAGGTCCAACCTTTGCGGCGCAGAGCGGTCGCGCGCTTCTCAAGCGCTCCAGTGTTCTCGGCAGGACGCCCGAGTTGAACCCCCTTGGCTTTGGCTGCCTTGAGTCCGTCCCGTGTGCGCTCGCGAATGCGCTCCAGTTCGACTTCCGCCATCGCGAGCCGGAAGGGAAGCATCTTGTCGATCTTCTTCCCGTCCCGGACCTGCCAGCCTTCGTCCGCGCTCAGCAAGTCCACACGATTCTGAACGGCCCATTCGACGATCTTCAGCAGGTGAATCATGCTGCGTCCCAGGCGGTCGATCTTGGGGAAGATGATACCCTGTGCCTCGCCTGCTATTACCCGCGCCTGAACCGCTGCAAGCCCGTTGCGTTCCTTTGCTCCGCTCTCGACTTCGGAGACTATGTCCACGATGTCGAAGCCTGCGCTTGCGGCAGCTTCGTGCAGACGGTTGCGCTGTCCGTCGAGGGAGTGTCCGTTCTGTCCCTGGTCGCGGGTGGAAACCCGCACATACCCAATCAGCTTGTCGGCGCCTGTTTCAAGCCTTGCCTTCTGCTGTTGATCCATCTTCCTGCCTCGCGGTCTTGCCATGTGACTCGCCTTCATTGTCCATCGTGATCTGGCACAGATTATAGCACATTACACGAAATCGGTTAAATAGGTTTAATAACGACCGCCATTCCGCTGCGCATGGACTGTGTTGGTGGACGCCGACGCGGGTGAGAACGCTGGGGATGGGTGGGGGTTCCGTCAGAGCAAGTCGACACACGGCGGTGGTAGGGCAGCCGTTCGGCCCCCGCATGGGATGACGAGACAGGGGTTACCCCTCGGACGCGGCGGCAGGGGGAGGGGGGGGAAGTGCCCAAGGTCGCGTGGGCCCCATCCGCGTCCCTGACGCGTGCAGTAAGGGGGGAAGCCGCTGGATCGGGGCGACTTCCACCACACGTTGCCTGCACAACAACTCGAAGTTGATGTGATTTCCGATAGAGACCAAAGCGTGTGGCACGGTTGTTAATGCCGTCGTTTCCGCGTGAATGAGGTAATGACTACTTCACCAGCACCGCGTTCTTCAGTAGCACGTCCTTCCTCGGGACCCAGCAGGTAGACTCGTCAATCATCAACACGCCGTACCAGTGCTGTTGGTGGATAACGACGATCAATTGCGTGTTTTTGACGGCCGTCCAGACCACATGACCGGTCGGACTGGGAGATTGGCGGATCTTCACTCCGTCTCTATTGGTCACACCGAGTTGACCGACCACTTTCCTTTGTGTGCTCTTGCCGGACGCTATCCCGGAAGCGGTGCCATTGTTGGTTGCATTGCTCGATTCGGGATGGTAAATGATTAGCGACTGTCCGGGCCGCAAAGACACATCGCTTCGTAGACCGTTCTTCTGGATGATGGTTTCAATAGAAACACCAAACCTCTGGGCTACGGATTCGAGGGTGTCTCCGGTCCTAACACGGTAGATTTCCATTACAAGGCGTTGTTCGGATTGGCCTTTGGGGCATATGGGGACGATGGGGGTATCTCGCGGCTTCACATGCTGAGTCTCAGTGGATGGAGTATTCTCATTGTCGTTGGACCTGGGAGGAGGGGGAGGGACGACACTCCACCGGACCAGTTCCAAGCTTGCGACATATCCCGAATTCTGCGGAACTCGCACGGTCACCTGAACTCGCGCTCCGGGTTCCACGTTACCGAGGGCGCCCGACGCCCTAACGAAGACCTTGTCGCCTTCCAAGCCCCGGAAGATAAGCGTGACTCCTTCGGCGTTGGGGACGATCCCGTCTATCGTCCCCACAAAACTCAGAGTCTGCCCCCCATATTTCTGCGGATTTATCCGTAGGTCGGACAGCCGTACTTGGAGCGGCCCAATGCCCGATCCGATGGCGCCGTCGCTCAGTTGAGCGTTTGTCTCTCCTGAGCGTTCTCCGCTGGTTTCCGGCTGGGCTGGTTCCCTTTCAGTTTCGAGCGACGCTGTTGTTTTCGGTTCTTGCTCCGACGGTTCGGGTGTCTTCGACGCGGTTATTCGAGGTAGTAAGGCTGTCACTCTCTGCGAGGGCACTGCGAAGTTGAGGTTCTGTCCCTCGACCACGTGGGCGACGGCGATGCCGATGACTTGTCCGTGCATGTTGAGGAGGGGGCTGCCGCTGGAACCGGGTGAGATGGCTGCCGTTGTCTGGATGATGTTGCCGAAGCTGGGCACGTCGCGCACGGCGGAGACGATGCCTTCGGAAACGGTCTGGCTGAGTCCCAGCGGGCTGCCAATGATGACGACTTTCTTACCCACCTGCGGAACGGTCTTGGAGAACTGCAACGGTTCGACAACGGTGGTGGCAGTGTCGAAGGTGATGCACACGAGGTCTCCGATGGTGTCTCTGCCGGTGATCTCCTTTGCGGGGAGGATGGAACCGTCCGGAAGCTGGGCTTTGTTGTAGTATGCGCCTTTGATGACGTGGTAGTTGGTGATGACCGTTCCTCTGGTGTCAACAAAGAACCCGGTGCCCTGGGCAAGCGGCTGGTGGTTCTTGTCGTAGGTGAGGATGGTGACGACGGACGCCTGGACCCGTTTGATGAGCGCGGGAAGGTTGTCTTCAGGAAAGGCACCGGTGGCGAAGATGGGCAACAGGCACGCGCTGATGAGCGATGCTGCGACCCGCCGCGCTGTGTGAGTGCGGTGTGTTGGCGCGGTGTTACCTGCATGAATTGATTTGAGTGACATGTCACATCCTCCATTCTCCATCCTTCGTGTCTGCTACCTGTTCGGTGATTCGGCGATGGTCTCCAGATACCGCGGTTTGAGGAGGAGGTTGACGGTTTCCGGTCCCCACTTCCCTCCGCGTTTTGTCTGGCGTCCCTCGCGGGTGAGGACTTCGGCGATCTGCCGCAAGGTCAACCCCTCTTTCTCGCGCAGTTCCCGTGCGCGGGCGACGGTGGCCTGCTCCTCCCGATTATCGTGAATCTGACCGTGCTCGTCAACATCGAATCCGAGGGGGAGTGTGCCCCGCCTCTCGCCGCGGCGCTTCTTCTCCTGCAAGGCGGCGGAGGTTCTTTCCCCGATGACCTCTCGCTCCCACTGGCTGATCTCCAGCATGAGGCGCAGCATGAGTCTGCCGGTTGCGAAAGTCGTGTCGAACTTCTCGGCGACGGTGGCCCACTCGGCGCCGGCGTCTTCGATGCGCTGCACGAGGGGTGTCAGGTCGGAGACGTTGCGGGTGAGTCGGTCTAACTTGAGTCCGACGAGTATCCTCCCCCGTGTGAGTGTCTGCAAGGCTGCGTTGAGCGCAGGTCGGTCGATCCCCGAGGCGGAGACTCCGGCGTCACTGAAGACTCCGGCAACTGTCCAGCCGTTGGCTTCGGCATAGGCGCGGCAGCGGGACTCCTGGGCTTCGAGTCCGAGTCCGCTGTCGACTTGTTCGCTGGTCGAGACTCGCGTGTAGATGACGGCTTCGGTAACTGCGTGCGGGTCGCTGGACGGGTTGGTCCTTGTGCGTGTGCGTGGCATGTGATCGACTCTCCTTTCGTGTGTCTGTCACTCGCGCCACCGAGTGCTGAGTTCCCCGTGTTCGTTTGGGTTATCAGCCTGATCGTGGAATGGATTCCACTCCTACCGTAGGACGGGAACCCCTCTCTCGTGCAATGGCTGGCAGACGCGCGCGGTCGCACTCCTCACGGAAAGGGGAAAGGCGTGTCGGAGCTCTGCGTGTGCGGGTCGGAAGACCCGTGCTGCGAGCTGACGGGCGAGAGGATACACCGGAACGAAACTTCTGTCAACCAAACGAACGTTTCATGGACAAACGCACCCCCCAAAGGGGGTTCAGTGCTGGTCCGGGGACTGGTGGCGCTCAAGCGTCCGGAGTACCCGCTCCCCGGCTTCGGCGTCGGACAGACGCTGTGGCTGTTCTCCTGCCTTCTTTGCCAGCCTTCCGAGTTCTTCGACGACGGGGTGGAGGGTCTTCATCATGTCGAGCAATGGGGAGAGGTTCTCGATGGGGGCGTGCTGGTCGGTTGGTTTGGTTGTGCTCATGGTGTGCTCCCCTTGGGTTCTGCGGCTTGGCTGGTTAGTAGTATACCCCCGGGGGTCGGTGAGGCGGTAGGGGGGAGAGGGGATTCTAAATCTCTCGCAGGGTCCCATACAGGTTCCCGGTGGGTGCAACTGCGGAAATCGGGGGGACGATGGACGAGGTTAGCTGCAATGGGGTTGCTTCTCGATGCGCTTGAGTTTCTGATACTCCTTGTCGATGGTCGTCTCGTTCTTTCGGAGCTTTTCCTTTGTCTTCTCGTCGGCCTTGGAGGCGATCGCGCGGGACTTGTCGAGCGTGCGCGCGCTGACTCCGGCGACAACGGCAATCACGTCGCGAGTTCGACCCTGTGGCAACATTGCCACAGGGTCAGATTTCCCCGCCAGCATCCGTTCACGCGCCTTCTTCGCGACAGCTTCTTCCAGCTTCAATGCTAACTCGCAATACTGAAACGGCGCGAGGTTTCTTCGGCCAAGCTGGTTGAGGACGATCCACTCTTTCGCCGCGTCGCGTGCGGACTATTCTACACGTTTTCATTCAGGAATTGTGACACCGAGAGTTTCAGGCCTGCCTGCTTGATCAACTTGGCGACCAGATCTGTCCCGAGTTCACGCGAGTGTCGCGGAACTGGAAACGAGTGTCCGTTCGGTGCGACCCACAATTCGTGACTCCCACGTCCTTGACGCAGGGGTTTGCAGCCGGCAAGGGTTCGTAACCGCTTCTCCAAGTCGCGATACCGGAGGAACCGTTGCGACAGCCGGGTCCGCTGCGCGAGCGGGGAGTTGCGGTGGATGATGTAGTTCACGCGGCTGTTGACTTGACTGATCCCGTGGAAGGCGTGAGGAGATGACAGCCAGATGCTTGCCCCTTTCCGGGGGATGCGCGGCAGCGCCTCGTTGTGAATCTGCTCACCATAGCTGCAGCGTGCGTCTGTGAATTCTGCCTCGGTCAGGAACTTGGCGGCTTGACGGTACCCCGGTGGACACCGACTGATATAAGTAGATCGTCACAAATTCTGTCCCCCCTTTCCGCCGAGGAGCCCGGCTTTCCTGAGAGCTTGCTCCGGTGTGAGTGCGTTCAGTTCCGCTCGGCATGCCTGCCGAAGGGGTTCCAGGTCGTGATGCGTCCGATTGGCAGCGATCGCCGGTTTCAGCCAACGCCAGAGGTCCTCGACCGGGTTCAACTGAGGACTGCGCTTCGGCAACCAGACCGGATGAACCTGCGGATGAAGGTTGAGCCATTCCTGCACCAGGTGGCAGTTGT
>MNXM01000057.1 GCA_001872605.1 Armatimonadetes bacterium CG2_30_59_28
AGAAAAGATGTCCTTTCTTGGCGCTCGGTAGTCAGTTGTGTGAGCTACCGGACGCTGAAGCGATCCGGCGTCTAATGGGGAAGAATTTACGAACGGATGCACTAGGAATGTCACGAACAGCCAGAGCAACTGCGGAATCCAGCGGCGTAATGACCACGGCAGCCTCGGGGTCGTCAACCGCCGAAAGAATGCGCTCCAACACGGTCTCCGTCAGCCTGCCTTTTTCTATCAGGTAGCAAATCTCCACGATCGAGATGGAGGGCAGATAGATTGGGAATCCAGCATTCTCGGCCTCTGTAAACGCTACCAATGCCTTCGTGCTCAGGATTCCTGGCTCCAGGATATACCAGGAGATGGCGTGAGTATCGGCAACCACAGGGCCCATCAGAAATCCTCCCGCGGAAAGTTGCCCCACATTTCACGCCGAGCCTCGGCGATATCCTCTTCCGTGATATGAATCCCAAGGTCAGCACAGAGGCCCTTGAGACTCCTCCGCGGTTTGCGGGATCGGTTCTTCTGGGCCAGATACTCCACGAAGTCAAGCACTTCGCGCTGGTGATGGTCGGGAAGGTCCCTCAGTTTCTCAACAACGGCCTGCTGCACGCTCATGTTGCACTCCTCCTGCATTGCCCTCTCGCCAACGATGGTAACGATGGGAACCCGGCGTGTCAAGGGAATTCTCTCCGCAGACTCGTCTGCTCCCGCGCTCCCCCCTCACATTGGCACTTCCCCCTCAACCCTCGTCCCTTCCCCTGGCCTGGACTCGACCGTCAGATTCCCTCCGAGCAAGGTCGCCCGTTCCCGCATTCCGGCCAGGCCGACAGTGGCCCGCGCCGCGAGCACCGTGTCCATGTCAAACCCCGCCCCGTGGTCTTCGATCAGCAAATGCATGCGATCCTCATCCGCGCGCAACCTCACGCCCACCTCGGACACGCCCGCGTATCGAGCGACATTGGTCAGCGCCTCCTGAACGATCCGGTAGGCGGCGGTTTCGACTTCGAACGAATGACGTCGGTCCAGCCCGGTCTGCTTAAAGTCTACCTCCACACCGGTTTGGTTCGTGTAACGCTCGAAGTGCCACAGCAGCGTGGGCAGGAGACCGAGGTCATCGAGCATCGAAGGTCGCAGTTCCAGTGACAGATCGCGGACTTTGGTCATGAGATCGGCAACCATGCTTTGCGCCTCGTCCAGCGAAGCCGCGGCCGCGTGCGGCGGCAGGCTCCGGCCCATCTCGATAGTCAGCTTCAGCCCCGTCAGCAGTTGCCCGATCTCGTCGTGCAGCTCGGTGGCGATGTGCCGCCGTTCACGTTCCTGGACGGCCAGCAGATCGCGAGAGAGCGATTGCAGCCGGTCGGCGTAGTCACGGATTGACTCCTCCGCCTGCCGGCGCGCGGTGATCACTTCCGAGAAAAGGATGATGCCGCCGATTTCACCGGTGGCTTCATGCCAGGGACGAATCTCCCAGCGCACCCAGTCCAGTCGGCCATCCGCGCGGGGGAAGGGATCTTCGTCGCACTTCTCCACCGCACCCGCCAGGCAACGACGGTGAATTTCCTTCCATCTTTCTGGCATTTCCGGGAAGACTTCGTAGTGCGAGCGGCCAATCACGCTCTGTTCTCCGAGATCATAGTCCATGAGGTAGCGATGGCTTGCCACAACGTACTTCATATCCCGGTCGAACATGGCAATGGCCGCAGGAGAATGCTGCACAAACAGGCGCAGCACTTGCTCGTTCCTCCGCAGTGCCTCTTCTGCCCGCTGGCGGTCGGTGATGTCCAGTAAAGTCACCAGGCGGTGTGGCACACCGCTCAACGAAATCACGTCCGCTGAAAGCACGATATGGCGAAGACTGCCGTCGCGGACCCGCACTACGACCTCGGCATTGCGCACCGATCCGTCACTTCGCTGGATGAGTTCAAGTACTTTCTGGCGCTCCTCCACGCTGACGATCTGCAAATCGACAACACTCTTCCCAATAATTTCCTCCTGGGAATAGCCGAGGAAATCCGCAAACGTCTGATTGACGTCCACATTCCTGCCGTCGAGTGTAGCAAGAACGAGCATCGCCGGGTTGGAATGAAACGCCTTGGAGAATTTCTCCTCGCTCTCCCGTAGCGACGCCTCGGCCTGCTTGCGCTCGATGGCAATTCCTGCGATGTGCGTTGCCCGTTCGATCAATCTGAAATCTTCTTCTCCGGGGCTGCGCGGTTGCCGGTAATACATCGCAAACGTTCCAAGAACCCTTCCGTCGGCGTCTATGATTGGCGTCGCCCAACAGGCTCGCAGTCCGTGTGCTCTGGCAAGCTCGCGGTAGTCATCCCACAAGGGGTCAGTCTCGATGTCGGTGACAATGACGGGCGCCTGACGATACGCCGCGGTGCCGCACGAGCCGGCGGCAGGGCCAATTTCTGAGCCGTCCAGAGCCCGGATGTATGCCTCCGGGAGGTTGGACGCTGCACCATGATGCACGTGGACGCCGTCGGGATCGAGCAAGAGAATGGAGCCGAGGGAGTCGTGTGAGAGCGCTTCGATGTTTCCCACGATGGCATTCAGCACCTCGCCCAGCGGCGCCCTCGTAGAAACCAATTCGAGACAATGTCGTTCCGCGGCCAGCAGGGCCTCCGCACGCACGCGCTCGGTCACGTCCTCCAACGCCGCCACCATTCCATCCACTCGCCCGTCAGCGTCCAGTAGTGGCGCGGCGTTGATGGACAGCAACACGCGCCGCCCGTCGGGCCACTCGATGGCGTGCCGCACGCCGAAGACGGCCTGCCCGGTATCCATGACCCGTCGGAAGGGAAGCTGCTCATGTGGGAGAGGACCGCCCTCGTAGTCGGTAATGCGCCAGGTTGGAGCGTTGTAAGTAGCGCGGGTTATTTCGTCCCTCGCCAGTCCCAAGACCACTTCCGCGCGGCGATTGGCAAAGGTGATCTGTCCCTCCCGATCAACCACCGTGATCGCAACCGGACTGGTTTCCGTGATGCGCTCCAGCAGACTACGCTCACGGCGCAGCGCCGCTTCCGCGTGTTGACGGCGCTCCAGCAGCAGAGTAGTTACCCATAAAACGGAAATCCCCATCGCCCGATTGAGGAGGGCCAGTTTCACGGATACGCCGGGCGGAGACAGAAAGAAGCCGAGCACGATCATACCTGTGCAAATGGTGGCAACGATCGTAGGATACCACCGCTTTCCCGCACGGGTTGAGACGAGTAGAGGAAGCAGATACAGATACAGCAACCACACCGCGACACCCAACGGGGTCAACGAGTCAAGGATGAAGATGGTGGCGGTCAACAGGACTATCGCTGGGAAAACTGTCGAGGTGGTCTTGTCGGTTTTCATATCGCACCTCCAGAGGTGTTGTATGCCGTGGACCGCTCGTGTCACCGGCAGCGGAGGACACTGTCGGCCACGAGTATATCACGGATTCAGAGCGCCCCTGAGCGAGTTTAGGCGCAACCGGAGTCGCTCGCGGCGCAAGGTGATGGCGGCGAGGAGAAGGTGAACGGCCTCCCGCAGGACGAGAGTCGTTTTCACAAGGAGGGCCGTTAATGCTCCATGATGTTTCCTGAAGTAGTAATGGGTACTACGAAGCGAGGCCAGATGGGTCAGTGGCCGGACCTCGCCGCTGCTTCCGCCGAAGTGGTGGTGGACGACTTTTGCTCGTGGAAGATAGACCACTTTCCATCCCGCCGCCTTGATCCGTTTGCACCAGTCAATGTCTTCCCAGTAGAAGAAGCCTTCATCCAGCAGACCGACCTGCTCGAAGGTATCCCGACGCACCAGCATCGCTGCGCCGGAGACCTCATCCACTATTCACTTCTCTTCATCCCGACGAGGGGTCACCTCTTCAATCTTTAATCTTGGCATCGGATCCTGTAAGTCTTTTCGCCAAGTGCTCAACATCTTTGCGGAACTTGCGGTCCTGGAGCATCTGCTCCGCCACTCGCCGATGGGCAATACTCACGGCCGGTGCGCCGATCCCACCAAGGCGGACTCACAGAGTCCGATTTCGACCCTTTACCCGTATCTCCGACTCCTCGATGACATACGCATCTGACACTATCCGGCAGATGCTGCCCAAATCCATTCTCGGCAACGCACCCTGCAGCCACGCCACCTCTTCCTGCGGCTTTTGTATTGCCAGCCTCTCTCGCACCCGCTCCACGAACTCCCGCGTCCCCAAGTACCGCGCCATACAACATCTCCCGCAACGGGTCCTCGGGCATCTCAGACTCGACGAACTCCCGATACTTCTCGATCTGTTCCTTGGGCGTGCCACCGAACTGCCGCAGCGTCGGTGCAACCTCCAACCAGTAGTGCAGACGCCCACGATGGATTTTCTCGTGGAGCGTGGCACGGCAATTGTCAACACGCGGCATTGTGGGGGGTGTAAGTAAGATTTGTGATGGCGCATGATTCGGACTCTGTGAGTCCGCCGTGATCGTCAGCCCTGTAGCCCCTCTGCTACAGGGGTAATGTGACGGTTCCACCTGTTCCCTGCGAGCCCCCGCTCGCTCAGCTTACTTGCACCCGCGCGCGTCGATGCGCTTGCGCAGAACTTTGACATCTACCCGACGCTTTGCGACGCGGCGGGAATTGCAGTCCCCGATACCGTAAAGGGGAAGAGCTTTCTGCCGGTGATACGTGGGGAAGAGCAAAAGGTCCATGAATACGCGTTCTCCTTCTACACCCATTACCAGCGGATGGTTACAGACGGCTGCTGGAAGATGATCCGCTACTACAGGGATGCCTGGCCGGGAATGGAGGGAGACACGGACACTCTGCAGCTTTTCGACTTGACGGGAGATCCGTGGGAAACTGCGAATATTGCCGACCATCACAGAGACGTTGTTTACCGTCTGGCCACGGAACTGGAAAAGTGGCAAAGGGCTGTGGGCGACCCGCTCCTCCACGAATAGCATTCAGTACCCGGTACTCAGACTGGCAGTATGCCGGCCCCTTCGATTGCAGGCCGGTTGGCAAGTGACCACGGGTGGTTCCATCGACGAAAGTTGGGAATCGTTGTGCCTCATATAGCGAATATGCTATGATTGCAGTCGCCGGCTGGCGTGGAGGGCGCAAGTGTGGAGAGTTGAATTCTATTCCGACACAAGCGGAACGGAACCGGTGAAGAATTTCGTTGTTGCGCAGGACTACAAGCACAGAGTCAAGATTCTGCGCGCTTTTCAACTACTGCAGGAATTTGGCCCTTTGCTCCGAGAGCCTCACGCCAAACACGTGGGAGGAGGTCTCTGGGAACTGCGAATTCGGTCCGGGAGGAACGCTTACCGTATTTTGTACTTCCTCCATGCGGACGGAGCGTTCGTTCTTCTCCACGCTCTCCAGAAGAAACAGCACAGGCTGCCACCGGGTGACATCGAGATAGCCGAGAAAAGAAGGGCGGACCACTTGTCGAGGAGGTAGAACCATGTCCCTACGGAAGAAATCGGTAGGAGGGTCTTCTATTGAGGGCTTCCTTGCGGAACAGATGCAGGACCCATCCTTCGCTGACGAATATCAAAAGAGCGAATGGGAATACCAGGCCGCCAAAGCGGTGATCCGGCTGAGACTGCAGCACAAAATGAGCCAGGAGCAATTGGCGAAGCAGGCTGGAGTGCCTCCATCGACCATCGCTCGGATAGAGTCCATGTCCTTTTCTCCTACGGTGCGGATGCTTAACAAGATCGCCGCGGCAACGGAGACCCAGTTGTTCGTTGATTTTGTCGAGAAGACAAACGGTGGTTCCGTACCCCAAATGGCCACGGCGCGTTAAGTTCCAACTCATCTCTGCTCGCGATGGTGATTAGTTTGACAGAATTCGAACCCGTTATCGGGATGGAAATGCACACAGAGCTTGGGACGCAGAGCAAGATCTTCTGCGGTTGCAGCACTGCGTTTGGCGCGGAGCCTAACACGCAGACTTGCCCCGTTTGCCTGGGTCTGCCGGGTTCTCTTCCCGTGCTGAACCGTCAGGTCGTGGAGTACGGACTGCGGGCCGCTCTGGCTCTTCACTGCAAGGTGAATGCTCCGTGCATCATGGAACGCAAGAACTACTACTACCCCGACCTGCCGAAGGCGTATCAGATTTCTCAGCGCATGTTGCCACTGGGCGCGGAGGGGTATGTCGAGATACCAGGCGACGGAGGGACAAAGCGAGTGGGTATCACCGACGCCCACATCGAGGAGGACACCGGCAAGTCGCTCCACGGTTCACTGGCCGGAGACCCCGACTCCAGCCTCATCGACTACAATCGCTCCGGCATTCCCCTGCTGGAGATCATCAGCGAGCCCGACATGAACTCGGTCGAGGACGCGGAAGCCTACATGGAAACCATGCGTTCCATCATGCTCTATCTCGAAGTCTCCGACTGCAAAATGGAGCATGGGCGGATGCGCTTCGAGGCGAGCGTCTCACTGCGCCCCAAGGGAACGACAAAGCTGGGAACGCGGGTGGAAATCAAGAACCTCAACTCGTTTCGAGCGGTGACCCATTCTCTGCTGAGCGAGATCGATCGCCAGCGGAAGCTGCTCGGAGCGGGCGTGGAAATCGTGCAGGAAACCATGCTCTGGGACGAAGAACGCGGAGTCACTGAGCCGATGCGCTCAAAGGAGTTCGCGCACGACTACCGCTACTTCCCTGAGCCGGACCTTGTTCCCATTGTCATTGATGATGCGTGGATCAACCGGGCGCGCGCCGTCCTGCCCGAACTGCCCCGCGCCCGGCGACAGCGATTTGTCCGGGAATTCAGCCTGCCGGAGTATGACGCCACGGTTCTTACCTCCGCCAAAGCTTCGGCGGATTTCTTTGAAACGGCGACCGGCCTTTACGATAGTCCCAAGGTTATTAGCAACTGGATGATGGGCGATTTCGCCGCTCTACTGAACGCGGACGGCAGGGAGATTCAAGATTCCTCCGTGACTCCCAAACGGCTCACCGATATGCTGAAAATGATTGATGGGGAAATCATCAGCGGCAAGATCGCCAAGACCGTGTTTGAAGAGATGTACCGCACCGGCAGGGCCCCCGGAGAGATCGTCAAGGAGAAAGGACTCGTCCAGATCTCGGATGAGTCAGCCGTCGAGTTGATTGTCGACGAAGTAATTGCCGAAAACCCCGACGCCGTTGAGAATTTCAGAGGCGGGAACGAGAAATCCATCGGTTTCCTCGTGGGTCAGGTTATGAAGAAGAGCCGCGGAAAGGCTAACCCGCAACTGGTGAATGATCTCCTGAAGAGGAGGATGGGATGACTCGGCGGTGGAACCGGATGGGGATGGTACACCAGACTCCGCCTGAGTGAGGGAATGTCGCGGGGAGTAGCCAAGGGCTCCGCAATCAGCGGTATCCTCGTTGCGCGAGAGCATCACGAAAGGCGACGTATCCTTCGTCGTATGCGAGCGCCAGTCGTTCATCCGGGTCAACGCAGTGACGGACGCGCACCATCTGATTCTGTGCGTCACGGCAGCTCCCCAGCCGCGGAGCGCCTGCGAGGATGGCGGAGCCGAAGGCGCTGGCGGGGTTCTGTGGGACAAGCATTGAGCGGCGGGAGACTGCGGCGCGAATGCGTAGCCAGAGATCGTTCTTCGTCGCACCGCCGGTTGCGTGCGTTGCGTTCGTGCGCGGGAGACCCAGCGATTCCAGCACACCGATTCCCATCCGCTCGAGATAGGCAATTCCCTCCATGCCCGCGGCAAACCGTTCGGCAACATCGGTGATTTCCGTAAGGCCGAATCCTTTCGCGGTTGGGCAGGAGAAGGGGAACCTCTCCCCTTCCGTTTCCAGAGGATAGACGTACCGACCCGTGGGAATTCGCTCCGCAGCCTGCGCCTCCAAGTGCGGCAAGCTCACGTCCGACGTTGCCGTTCTCACCCATCCGGCTCCCGCACTGGACGCGGCGCCCGGCAGGTAACCTCCATCGGGGTGCCGGTGGTTATAGATCCTCTCTCCAGTATCGACGAGGGGTGACTCCGAGCCGCCCTTGAAAACAAGTGTCGTACCCAGAGTTACATTCAGGTCCCCCGGCGCCTTGATGCCGGAGGCAACCGCGGCGGCGGTTCCGTCAGTGCATCCGCTGACGACGGGTATGCCTCGCGGAAGCCCCGACTGCCCCGCTGCCGCGTCTGTGAGGTAGCCAATCACCTCTCCCGAAGGACGAACCCGCGGGAATCGATCCAGCGGTAGACCCAGCGTGTGCTCGATCTCCGCGGGCCACTCGAGGGTGCCGGGGTTCACTCCGGTCTTCAGCGCAGAGGAGACATCGGTAACCTCAAAGCAACCGGTTAGCATTCCGACGATGTAGTCAGTCTGATGCACAACCGATCGGCACCTGTCGATGAGTTCTGGGTTGTTTCTCTTGATAAACAGTAGTTTGCACAGCGCAAACGCGGGAGCGATGCCGATCCCGTAGGGCTGCAGCACATCGCGCAACGCATTCTGCGCCTCGGCGCAGAGGTCCGCTGCCCTCAGGTCGCTGTAGAGAATGCCCGGCGTGATCGGCGAGTGAGCATGGTCGAGCAGCAGGAACGTGCCCGAGGTCGCGTCCACCGCAATGCCGACGACTTCGGGAATGGGCTTCTCCCGGAGTAAAATCGCGCCAAGCTGATGCAGCACGTGCCACACGGTTTCCGTCCACACATGGGGGGATTGCTCAACGGTGGGGCCTTCGCAACGAGTGGTTCCCGCAGGGAAGTCGCACTGAACTGCCGCCACCATCTCACCATCGAGAGACGCCGCCATCGCTCGTACACCGGTGGTGCCGACGTCGATGCCGATGCTGAGTTCCATCGCTCGTTTCTCCATGGCGAATGAACGCCCGTCCACAAGGAAGGTCAGATCACTCGTTCATTACCGCCGTCCACGGGTATCTGCGCCCCCGTCGTTTTCGCAAAAAGGGGCCCGCACAACTCGGCTGCCAGTTCAGCGACATTATGACTGGTGACCTCTGTTCGCAGGACGTTATGGGTTTTGTACTCCCCCACGGTCATCTTGTAGTGGGCAGCGCGTTTCTGGAGGACTTCCTCCGTCCAGATGCCGGTGTCGAACACAGCGTTCGGGTGCAGCGTGTTCACCCGGATGCCGTCGTCGCCCCACTCCAGAGCCGCCACGCGCGCCAGTTGGTTCATGGCTGCTTTGGAGGCCGAATAAGCCGCCGCTCCGGGTCCGGGAGCGGGGACGTTCTTTGAGCCGATGACGGCCACGCGTCCGCCGCGAGGCGCGAGTTTGAGCAGTGGATGCAGTTCCCTCATCAGCACAAGGTTTGAGTCCAGGTTAATTCGCATGACGCGATTCCACTCGGAGGTGGCGAGAGCATCAATGCGCACGCTGGGCGGGAAGATGCCCGCGTTCAGGACGAGCATGTCCACTCCGCCGAAAGCGCTGACCCCAGCGTCGAGGGCATTCACGACCGCATCTTCATCGGTCAGGTCGCACCGGAGACCGAGGACCTCGGGCAGCTCAAACATGTGAGTGATCTTCGCGTTAAGGTCGAGGGCCACCACCGCCGCGCCACGGGACACGAGAGAGTCCACGCACGCTCGACCGATTCCAGATGCGGCGCCGGTGACGAAGGCGACTTCACCCGTGAAGACCTTCAGCGGGCCGGCTTTCAGCAGTTTGGCCTGTTGCAGTTCCCAATACTCCATGTCGAACATGTCCTGTGCGGAAAGGGCCTGCCACTTTTCCAGTAGTTCAGAGCGGAGAATGATGTTGATTGCGTGCTGGTACAAGTCGGTCGCGATGGCTGCGTCGCGAGCCGAACGTCCCAGCGCGCACATGCCGATGTCCGGGTCGAGCACGATGCGCGGCGCAGGATCGTGCATGGTTAGATTCCTGCCTCCGGAGCAGGCAACGAAGTACTCTTCGTAGGCTCGTCGGTACTCCTGAACATCCCGTCCCAGCATGGGCACGCGCTTGGTGCGGATGGCGTGGTCAGGTGTTGCCGCTCCCTGTAACGCGATGCGGCCAATATCCTCACGTCGGGCGAAGGCAATACAGGTGTCGTCCGAGCAGGTTCGCATGATAATCGGGGCGCCGGCGGCTTCCGAGATATTGCCGCGAAGTGAAGCGAGTTCGACGCGCGAGACTTGCGTCCGCGATGCCGCCTCGACTTGCGGCAGATGCCATGCGCCCTCTTGCGCAAGGTACTGTTCGGCGAGGTCGACCAGTTCAATCATCCTCTCGTACGATGATCTCGCAGTGTCGCCCAAGGTGAACAGACCACGGTGCATTAGCACCACGCCGACCGTTTGGGGCCCCGCGTGCTCAGGGAGGAGTTCGGCACAACGACGCGCCAGTTGGAATCCCGGCATGGTGTAGGGGACGACGACCACGCGGTCGCCGTAGATTTCTCCGACCCGTTCCAGTCCCCCGGGAGTGTTCATCACCGACAGGAGAGCATCGGCATGGGTGTGGTCCACGTACTTCGCCGGAAGCACCGCGTGGAGAATGGCCTCCACCGACGGATTGGGCGCGGCGGGGTTTCGCTTGCAGGCGTACAGTTCGCGAGCCATCTCCGTGTCGGAGAGCGACTTCAGTGCAACCAGCCGGCGGAGATGCTGTATGCGAAGGGCAACGAAATCCTGCGGTTCGATGGTCGCCAAATCCGCCCCGCTGCTCTTGACATACAGCACATTCTCTTCTCCGCCAAAGAGGTTGCGCTCCTGCAGCTTGACGGAGGTGTTCCCCCCGCCGTGCAGCACCAGCGACGGATCGCTGCCCAGCAATCGCGAGGTATAAACCCGCTGGCCTATCTCACTGCCATACTGCTGTGCCTCTGCGTCATTCCACAAACTCTTCATTGCAGCGCCTCCATTGTCCGGGTCCAATCAGCCACAGTCCATTGCTCCGTCGTGCCGCAGAACCTGACCGTCAAGCTACGCGCCCAACACCGAGGTGCATTGCGGGCAACGTGTTGCCTGAACGGGAATCGTGCAGAAGCAGAAAGCGCACTCCTTGGTTTCAGGGGCATCTTCCTTCGACTCTTCCACTTTCTTCAGACGGTTCACCTGCCGGACAACGATGAAGATGGCGAACGCCACAATCACGAAGTCGAGCACCGTGTTGATGAACAACCCGTAGTTGATGGTGGCAGCTCCCGCCTTTTTGGCGGCGTCCAGGGAAGCATAGGTCTGTCCCGACAGATTAATGTAGAGATTGGAGAAGTCTATCTTCCCCATGAGCAGTCCGATGGGCGGCATCAGCACATCGCTGACGAAGGAGGTCACTATCTTCCCGAACGCCGCCCCGATGACGATGCCCACCGCCATGTCCAGTACATTGCCCTTCACCGCAAACTCTCTGAATTCTTTCAGCATCTCAGTCTCCTCTTGTTCAGTCTTTGATCCCACGCGAACGACCCGAGGTCACCTCCATCACCAGAATTCTTCCGTTGCGCGTGTCGTGCAGGACGCGGAGGTCCCCAGTCTGAATCCCCTGCCGCATCAACGCAGGCAGACCTCCCTCCTGCTCCAAGGGGAAATATGTCTGGTTGATGAGAACATGCGTCACTCCGAGCCGCGTCCAATGCTCAATCAGATCCTCGGGCGACCGGAGGCTTTGATAGGGAATCAGCGTGTGGTGTCCTGGGTCTCCCCACAAGTACTCCCGGTCCAGGTAGAACCCGCGTGGCTCGCCGTATGTGATGATCTTCGCGTTGCGGGGCAGGTTCTCGTTGATCCACTGGCACATTGCATATTGATCGAGGTATCGAGAGAGATACACCTCCTGCGACATTGTCCCGATGGCTACCGGAAGCGTCATCCTCGTTATGAAGCGATTGAGTCCAATGAGAAGTACGGCGAAGAGAATGAGAGATAGATCGGCCATCCAGCGCACCTTTGCCGACCGTTCCTGCAGTGCGGCGATGCAGCAACCTGCAGGGATGCTCAGAATTGCCAGGCAGGGAATCAGATACCGGTTGTATTGCATGATGGCGAACCAAGCGCCTGATAGAAGCAGCGAAACCCACAGGAGACGTCGCAGGGGCGGCGCGCAGGGCAGCAGTAGTAGTGGCGCTACAAACAACAGGTACAGCGGGCCCACCGCGCTGGACATCGAGGGTTGTACCTCGTATCGTATCGGCGTTTTCTGCACTCCCCCCGAAAGGCGGGCGTCGGTCTTCGTCGCAATGCTGAACGGGTAGACGGACACACGCCAGGGGGTCGTGAGCAGTCCGACGAGGCTGCGGTCGCCGTAGGATTTCTGCTCGGCCCAATAGCTGTCGGCGGTCTCCTGATTCCAGTTCCGCCCCCCAAAGATTCCGTAAGCAAAGGGATAGACGGGATTCCCCGTCCACGCAAGGTTTTTCAGGTACCACGGAGAAGCAACCACACAAGCCAGGAGCAGTACCTTCAGCGCCTTTCGCATCTGGTGTCTGAAATCTGAATCCAGAATTCCCACCGCGGCCACCAGCATTGCCACCGTCATTACCGCGAAGATGACGATGCCCAGGTATTTCGTTCCCATCAGGAATCCGCCACACAGGCCGGCGGCCACCCACCACCCAGAGCGCTTCTCAATAAGGGTCTGCTCAAGGGAGTAGAATAGCAGCAATGCGAACAGGGCGAGGGCAATATCCACGTAGGCAGTGGACGCTTCGGAGAATACTGCTGGTGTCAGTCCGAAGACCAGCGCGGCCATCAAACCGGCCCGACGCGAGAACTGCCTCCTCCCCATTTGATACAGTGCGAGCAGTGTTAGAACGAACGACCCGAAGTGGAATAGCTTCGCAGCAATTGCGCCGCGCAAGCCAAGCCCGAGCGTGTATAGCATTTCCATCGTGAACGGGAAGTTGGAGTGGTGGTCGTAGGGGAGATACTCAATGCGGTGTCTGGCGAGGTATACCTGCGGCGCGGCCAGATGATAGGTGAGTGAGTCGTAGTCGTTCGCGATGGGTGGCGTCAGAGTCGCTGTTAGAGTGATCAGCAGGTTTACCAGGAGCAGACCGAGTATTACCTTGTCAAAGATGAAAAGGTTGTTCGTCTCATTGTTGGACGATCTTAGGTTCACTGGTCGCAGCTTCAAGGCGAGCAGCGCAACTGTTCCCGCCGCTACCAGAAGCGCCATCAACGCGGCGGGGGTCAGCGGGCCAATCAGACCCAACGCGAGCACGAGGTATGCCACGATGCCCAGCCCGCATGGTAGACAGACGACGATGGATTCCAGTAGGGAGTCGAACCGCAGTCGCGACGCGCCGAACAGGTGAAGCGCGAGACCGAAGGCGATCAGACAGACGAGGAAAAGAAAGAGGATGTCGAGAAGGTGAGATAACAACGCGTAGCCACGGTTCCCATCGGAGTGCCGCTACCCTGTGATGAAGGCTGCAACATTGGCGAGATAAACCATCGAGACGACGATGACCCATCCGACGATGACAATATCTGAAAGCTCGCTATTGGACGAATTCTGTGATTGCATTCACCGACACCGGATGACAGGATAACGGAATGGAGAGACCCCCCGGACACGTCGCCGTCCCGTCGTCAGCATTCAACCGCCACTGCCGACTTATTGCCTGCCTACTGCGTTCCCGTCTGCTGTTGCGGTTGCATGGTCGGCTGGTCCGATCCCGGTTCGGTCGCCTCGGAGTCTGAGTTCGCTGCTTCCAGCGTCCGCTGTGGGGGTGCGACGGGTTCCATGGTCTTCTCGTCCCCCGCTTCCTCGGGTGCCATGCCCAGTTGTCGTTTGTATTCCAGCAACTTCTCATCCACGCCAATTCGCGCAGAGGCTTTCTTGATGTCATTCAGCTTAGAGTCCACCCCGGAAGTCGCGAGCTCAACACGAGCCTGGGCTCTGGCAGCGCGCTCGTCGATCTTCTCGGTCATCCGGTCGAGAATGTCCGTCTGGTCTCCAATCTCGAAGGAGGTCATCAGGCCGGCAAGCTGCTCCTGCATCTTCGCCTGCTTGCTCTTGTTGATGGCCCGCATGGCTTCCTGAATCTTCTGGTTCATGGTGCGCATGAAGTCATCGCGCGCGTCGCGCGCTTTTTCAGACGCGGCCTTGGCCAGATTATACTGTTGTCGCGTGTCTTCCAAGTCTTCGCGGGCCGTCTCAACTGCAGAGATCAGCGTCTTGGCTTCTTCCTCATATTCCGGGCCGAGCTTGATGGCAGCAATGATCTGAGCGTCCAGATCGGTCACCTTCTTCTCCAATCGCTCGACCTGGTTTTTCGTCATGTACTCATTCTTCATAACCTCAGCCACGGTGTCGTTCATCTTCGGCACTTGGGAGCGCATGTCATCCATGTACTGCTGCAGCATCCGGTCCGGGTCCTCCAACCCGCGCACGAATACGCCAAAGAAAGACCGAATTGCCATCCACATTCGTTTGAACATTGATTACCCCCGAGTGCATTTCTGAACCCGCCGCGTCGCACACAATGCGCATCCTGCGTGCAGCCGCGGCCTCGCTGCATTATACCAAATCCGGTTGTAAGTGAACAAGGAGCGGAGATGACTTTTACGCTGGTTCATGGAAACCCTGTTCGGTTGTACAGGAGTTGTCCGCGTCAGGCACAGTCACGCGCCGCACACGTGCTCCTCCCTTCTCGCTCTCTCTCTGCCAGAGGGCAGGGCAACGGTTCCATCTGGAGAAAAATCTCGAGAAGTCTCTGTTGCTCTGCTGTTTCAACTTTGACAGGAATCCTCCCGCCTACGATGGTAAGCCCGATCACCGGACAGGAGAGAGGATCGCCAATAATCAGCGCGGCGCGGCGAACATGGTGGTCGTGGACCTCGGCATCCCTCCGGGGTTTGACGTGCAGACCGGAGACCTCGCCGAGCTCGTCGGCTCCAAAGTGTTGACGAAGTTCGAGCTGACTGGACGACAGGCCATTCTCTACCTCGACCGCGTCGAACCCGGCAAGCCGGTTACCTTTGAGTACCGACTAAAGGCCCAGTACCCGCTGAAAGTCAAGACTCCCGGATCGACCGTTTACGAATACTACGCGCCCAAAGTCGCCGCGGTGGCAAAGCCGGTGGAGATGGTGGTGAAGTAGTGCTACAATGAGCGGCGGAGGTGAAGCGACCATGGCACATACCATGACGTTACAGGTTCCCGATGACATCTACCAGCCACTGGTGAATGCGGCGGAAGTGATCGACCGCCAGCCAGAGGAAGTGGCCGTCGAGTGGCTCAGCTCCGTGGCCAACGACGTCAACCACGATCCTTTGCTGGCGTTGGCAGGTACGCTGGAATGTGAACTGACTGACGTGGCTGACCGGCATGACGACTACATAGGGCAAGGACTGCCGAAGGAAGCGAACAATCTCCCAATGCGTCCGCAGTCGCACAGTCGGTGGAGATGGTGGTGAAGTGCAGCCGCTTGGCGGACAGGAATGCCCGCCCTCCAAAACCGTTGGCAAAATCCCTGCTCTAAGCAGGCGGGGGGGCGGCAAAGGATACTCGCTGAGGGTGCACTGACGGGGAAGGTGAAGTGCTCTTACGGTGCTGCCCTAATCTTGCCGCGCATACTCGTGACGTACTCTCTTCCAGGAAATCGAGCGGTGGCGGTATTTTCGTGATGACATCTCGTGCCTCATTGCTGACGGGGCCGAGCAATTCCAACAGTATCCCGCAGCCTTGCACCCTCCGTTCGGCAGCACGATCTCTCGAGGCGGTCAACAGACTCTCCGCAAGTCGTACCAAGTTCTCTTCCACAAACTGCCAGTTGGCCAACTTCTCCTTGGAGTGTCTGATTACTCGCCCGAGTCTCACAACCAGGTCTTCATAGACACCCGCGGCAAATTCGCCGGTATGGTTGGCGCAGAACTGGAAGAGAAGCCTCGCCGTAAAGCGCCATTCACAAACCGAAGACTCCAAGTCCACCCACTCCTCTCGGGGTATGACGCCGTCGAGCCCTTTCTCTACCATTCGGTCCACCAGGCGAGCGTAATCATCAAGCTCGACCTCTTGTTCACGGAACCCGGCGGCCGTTCTGCCGCCTTGTCCGTGTTTCTGAAAGAGACCTCTGAAGAGAACAAGTCTTACAGCGGGCACCGGACTCCTGCGCTCAAACGGCGCGCTGCTTCAGTGTCATGTCCCATTCTGAGCGTCCATTATCGCACGTTCCGGGTGGTTGCGCACTTCTACGGGAAAGGGGTCTTCCCCAATGCTTTCAAGTTGTTTGGAGCAGGGTAACGCGACAGGGCACCTCCTTTGGCAGTGCGAGTTGCCTAGCCTCCAACTTAGGCATTTCTTTGGGAGGCGGCAGACCGGCCTCCAAGCGGGCCTGAGTGTATCCAGCCCAATACAGCAACCATGCCAAAGCGATCTGTAATTCTCGCAAGAGCTGTGTGGGAGAAAAGGGGCGCTTCTGACCGGAGTGATATAGAACCAAAAGGCAGTAGACGATCAAGGCCATCAGGAGTTGGCGTTGGACCGCGGTCGCACTGTAGCCAACGAAGGACTTCACCTGCAGGCTCCGCTTGATCCACCGAAACACAATTTCAATCGTCCAACGATAGCGGTATAAGAGGCAAATCTTCCAGGCAGCCAGATTCCTTATGTTGGTGAGAATCTGCAGCGGATTGCCTTTGCTATCTAAAACCTTGAGAAACCGGTAACGATGGCGAGCCCTGTTCTCCGGACTGCCCAACTCGATTGCATAATTTCCCAGGAGGGTATACCCCGTTCGGACAGAAGTCTTGGGAGGGGGCCGCTGCGGACTCACAGAGTCCGACTTGAACCACTTTCCAACGGTACCCTTTATGAAGCTTAGTCACGAAAAAGCTCTTGGCTTCGGCGATCCGGTCATAGGTCTTAATCCCCCGGTAGCCGCAGTCAAAAAGGTAAATCTGACCTTCTGCCAGGTCCAGGTCCAATTCCAAAAGCTTCTCAAAATGCTTGGCATCGTTCTCTTTCGCAGTGGCAATGAGGATCTTTTCGATTCCCTGGCATCCAGCGCCCAGCTTGAGTTGCACCCGCACACCCGCCTGTGTGTCACATCGGACTCTGCGAGTCCGCATAGCGCAGAGTTGAAGCCAATGGGGGGGAAAGTTCACACGTCGTAGAGTCGAAAAGGTGAGTGGTCGTCAACAGCTCTTGGATTCCCCGCAGGGCCGCGGGATTCAGGTCTCGCAAGACCCGAGGGGTTCCGGCTGCGCTGCGAAGTTGTGCGATTAAATCATTAAGGGCCTCGACCAGCGGTTCCAGCGGACGCCCCGCATTGGCATCGGCGAGCGCTTGAACACTCGCTTCAAAGCGGGCGCCGTAAAGAATATACAGTGGGTCGTTTCGGACTCTGCGAGTCCGCGGCAATTATGGAATGATGATCCCGTAAACTGCGAACTCGGGTCGGGGCGAACTCTGCGAGTTCGAGAAGAAAAGGACCCAGGATCGCAAGAAGGGCTTGAAAAAAATCTTCCGGGCATTCTTGTCAAAGTGATAGTGCTCAGCGTTTTGAGCTAACCGCAAGAGCGCCAGCGGTTGCACCAGACGGCTTAAGGCTTTCGGACATGCGAACTCGCGAAACTTGAGGTGCATTGCTGTCATGGTGGCTTCGTTCCTTGCTACGGAGATGGGTGCAACGAATCGCTTCGGACTCTGAGTCCGCGCAAAACGGACCGCTACGCAGCCCTCAGGCTATATTATAACCTCGGACTCTGAGTCCGCAGCGACTACGTCGCCTCCAAATGCACCTTGCCCCACTATGCCAAAAAAACGGGCAAAACAACTTGACAGCATTGGGTGCAGGCCCATCTTCTGGTTTGCTTCCTGGCGTATGTCCTCTGGAAGACGTTGGCGCAGTCCCGACCTGTCGGGACGGGGTTGGGAGACGAGCCGCGGAAGGTGTTCGATGAGATCGCACAAATCCGCTTGGTAGACGCGATCCTGCCTACCCGTCAAGGGATTGAAATTCGTAAACGCTGTATCACCCAGCCCACCGAACACCAGGCGATCCTGCTGGACAAACTGAAACTCCACCTGCCCAGACAACTGTCGATGCACGAAATGCAGTGAAGAAAATGAACCCTCGATCCAATCACCACGGGCTTTTTGACCGCTTAGAACTCGTCCAACACTAACTCCGCGTTTTAGTAGCAGGCATCGCCGTCGCTCCGAGGTGTTCGGCTGAACTTGACGCGGAATTATTGTTGGACGAGTTCTTACGGCGGAACTTGGGTTAATCCTCAACCTCCCGCTTCTGCAGAATGCGTTGCAGAAACACCGTGCAACCTGCAAACAGCAGAAAAACAAGGACAAAACAGAAGATGAGCGTGAGGGGAGCATGATATCGGATAGCGTCCAGGAGCAGCATGTCGGTAGGCGGGAACCACAGAAATCCAGTAAGCGGTGAGCAAGACCACGACCAATGGAAGAGATGATTGTAAATGGTCGAGTCGCTGATCCCCTGCGTGATCAATTGCGCACGCCTCCAAAAACTCCAGTCAAAGACGTTTCCCTTGATCAGCACGATCTGGACAAAGAGGGAGAGCGCCATCGTTGCGCATAGAATTCGCGCTTTCACTTGAAAAAGCCGCCGAGACTGCCAGGCTCCCAGGTCCTCCAACAAGAGAATCAGCAGGAAGGGAAGCAGCACCATCAGCAACCTGGGACCGATGCACACACCGCCATGCCAATCGCTACGCGCGGCGACGAAGATGAATCTGAGAATGCACATGGCAGCGATCAACATGGCCTCCCTCGGCCACCGGCGGCGGAATGATGGAAACCCAAGGAGACAGGAAACGACGATCGGGGCGTACAATAGAAGTCCTTTGCCGGGACTGACGGACAACCCCAGCATCCCGATCCACGGTGCCACAAAGTGTCCGTAGCGATTCATTCTGCCGGTCTCCAAGGGATTCCCGAAGCGCGCGTAGTTGTGAAACAGAAGGACGGATGCGCACGCGAGCAGAGGCAGAGCAAATACAATGGGAGAAAGGTGGTGCGCTGGCTGCCTGTCCGTCGTCTCGCTGAAGTCAGCCGGTTTCCGGTGCCGCGTGTTCGTGACGACGTACCAAAGGAAGAAGGGGACTGCAAGAGCAATCGAGATGTGGGTCAGCGTGGAGAGCCCGAGAGCCAACCCGGCCAGAAGAAGGCGGCACGAACCGTGTGAGCGGATTGTCGAATTACCTGAACGAGATTGCGGCAACAACTGTTCGAAAGAGAAGAGCAGAAGAAGCGTGGCGAGAGGTTCTGAAAAGCCATCACGAGAATAGGCCCAGGCGGGTGTTGCCAGTCCGAAGAGCAACGCGATGCATACGCCAATCTCAACACGAGCTTCCAGACGACACGCGACGCGATACAAGAGCGCACAGGTCAACGAGGTAACCAGCACGTTGAGCCAGACGGCAAACAAACGGACTGTCTCGTTGAAGTTGGTGCGGGTGTAGTAGTCGCGAAAGAAAGGACGACGTGAGAGGAACTCGAAAAAGGCGGGCCAGCGCTCGACACACGACCTCCCGAGGGCATGGAACGGAACCATCGCGACGGATTCCCCCGGCCCAAACAGCGAGTAGAATTCACCGTCTTTGCCGCGGGAGGAACCGAAGCCGGCCCATCCATTGATGGGCTGAATGCTCCAGTCTCCCTCCGTGGCAAGGCTCTGAGCGGCCCGGAAGACAAGCTCACCATCCGGCGAACTGATGCGTCCGCTCATCGTCAGGGTGTACAGCGCGAGGAAGAACAGGAAGAGCGCGAAGGCCGTCTGATGGTTCTTCGGGAACAGTCCGTCGGCATGTTCTCTCTTTTGCTTAACATCGTGCCACCAGGATCTCAACACTGAATCCTCACCCGTTCTCCGGAGTCCTGCGACTCCTGCCCCGCATAGCAGACCAGGTGTGTGTTGAGGGCGTCTTCCGGCGTGATGTTGGTGTCGCGCCCTTCCCGAATGGCGTCGATGAAATTGTTGACCTCGGTGGCTGTGTCGTGGATCAGCGTGTGGAGTCTCAGATGAGAGAAGTCCTCGGCCCGCTTCAGTTTGCCTGAGAAGTAACCATTGTCATTTTGCGAGTGCTGCAGAACGTACAATATCCCCTTGAGCGGCAGGAATCGCAGAGCGCCCTCCGTGCCGGTGACCGTGTATTCGTACTGGTGTCCATACGGCTCTGAATACCCCACCTCGTCGGTCCACACCTCCGGGTTACCGGAACGGGTGTGACAGGTGACGACGTGCCCCACGAGTCCACTCCGAAAGATAAACGTGCTGAAATCTGTATCATGAAACTCGTAATAGGGAACCACCTTTGGGGCCCCGATGGACACCACGCTCTCCACCTCGTCTCCACTCCAGAAGCGGAAGAGGTCGATAACGTGGCAGGTTTCCATGAGGAACATGCTGCCTCCATCGGTACGTTTTCCCTTCCATTGAGGGCAGAATGCGCCGCGGTAGTGGATGACTTGAAATGAGACAGAGGTCCCAATTTCTCCACTTTTCAATATGTCGGCGACACGAAGAGGCAGAACCGAATTGCGCAACTCGAAGCCGACGTGCAGGATGCGTTGCTGTTCGCGAGCGACCCTCACCATCTCCCTTGCGTCGGGTTCGTTCAGCGCCATCGGTTTCTCACAGAGCACATGTTTGCCCGCTCTGAGTGCATCCAGTGCCATCGGCGGGTGCATGCGATTGGACGCGGCGATGATAACAGCGTCGATTTCCGGTCGCGTCAGCAATGCGCGGTAATCCTCCAGAACCTCGATGCCGCACTCCTGGCGCGTGATTTCCGCGTTCTGAGGGATCACCTCCGCCCCCGCTACCCCCCCAACATTCGGGTTCCGCTGACAAGATTTCACATGACCGCGGCCTGCTTGCCCGCAACCAATTACTGCAATGTCCAACGTCTTCATCTCTTCTTCCTCTCAGATCAACCCCTCGGCGGATTCTTCCACTGCCCTGAGTACTCGCAAGAAGTTGCCACCGATGATCTTGGCGATGTCCCCCTCAGAATATCCTCTGGCGACGAGTCCCACAGTGAAGCACGGCCAGTTGGTCCAGGCAAGGCTTTGCTGCTGCTCCTCATCCGGGGTCGTATGCAGGTGTTGCACGCTCTCCCACGCGCCATACCAGGCATCGCCGTTGTAGGGGCTGACTTTGGGATACTTCTCCCACGGGGAGGGCACGTCGGTGTAGTGTGGCATGGGGTACGTGGTGTCCGTTCCAATGCCAACGTGGTCGACCCCCATGAGATCCACGGCATAGTCGATGTGGTTGAGCAGGTCTTTCAGAGTGCCTCGCTCCCCCAAGAAGTACGGGATGGCGCAAATTCCCACCAGACCGCCGGTGTCGGCGATGGCTTTAAGGGCATCGTTGTTCTTGCCGCGGGGGTGAGGGTGAATGGACTGGCAGGCGGTGTGCGTCGCCATGATGGGCGCCTTCGAGTGATTCGCCGCATCGATGGTCGTCTGTTGGCCGCTGTGCGGCGTGTCTACCACCATCCCGATGCGGTTCATGTGCTTCACCACCTCGCGGCCGTGCAGGCTGAGTCCCGCGTCCGCAGGTTCCATACACCCGTCCCCCAACCAGTTGCGGCGGTTGTACGTGAGGTGCATAATGCGAATGCCGAAGCGGTAGTAGATGTCAATCCACCGCAGCATCTCGACTCCATCCACGAATCCGCCATGCGCGGGGGGACAGTTGGCGCTACAGAAGACCGCAAGCTGCCCGTCACGGCATGTCCCCGTCTCAGCTTCCGCGGCCTGTGTCGCCTTCTTGATGGAGCCTTGCAGGTTGTCGAAGGCATGGATGTAGTACGCGATGCGGTTGAGGCTGTGGTGCAGATTCTTCTCGCTACCGCACGCCAGGACGGTCGCCTTGAGTCCGGTCGCGCGGATGGCACTATCGAAGTGCGCGCGGCATTCGTCGTCGCAGATGTGGCTGTTACCGCGCAACCATTCGCCGGCGAGACCAAGTTCCTCCGTAGATGCTCCGTTCTCCGCCATCGCACCAAGCCTTCCCTGCGCCTTGCGGGACAGCGTGCCCGGCAGGAAGCCAAAAAGGTCACAGGTGAAAAGTCTGTTGTGAAGTTCCATTCCCTTCTCAATCTGTTCCGTCGTTGCGCTGATGTGCTTGAGTGCGGTTTCTCGAGCCACCTCGATGTAGGATTGCATCGTTGCCTTGCCTCCTGATAGACAGCCTGGAATCGGGACCGTGTGTCTACTCACGTACTCGGACAGGATGTACTCGAACTCGCAGAATCCGATGCATCCTGTCAATCCTGTCAAAATGTTGTACCTGAGTAGTTACGAGACCGTCATTATACCTGTTCCGCACAGTTCTCCCAACCCGTTGCGTTGCCAGCCTGATTCCACTACAATCAGATCAATTCCAAACCACCAACATGGGGGTGCATACATGCGCTGTCTTGGAAGACTTTTTCTGGCGCCTCTGCTCGTCGTTGCGGGCATAGCGGTGTATTGCTACTATACTCCGGTGGATGAATACTGGCGCGCCCGTGGATTGATGAAAGTCAAGCAGACGGACGCGGCGATCGAGTATTACCGGAAGGGAATTAAGCGATTCCCGGCGAGCAAATACACCCCCCAGGCTCGGTACGAGTTGGGACTGGCCTACTTCGCAGAGAAGGAATACGCCAGTGCAGCGGTTCAATTGCGAAAAGCCATCGACGAGGATCCGGGAAACTCAAAGGCCGCGGAAGCCCAATACACTGTGGGTGTTTGCTGCCTGAAGGCGGGTAAAACCCGGAAGGCCATCAGTGAACTCAACAAGGTTCGCCAGAATTACGGCGCCGTGCGCGGGCTGGCCGCCAAGTCGGAACTGCAATTAGCTCAGTTGTACTTCGATGAGGGTCATTTCGCCGCCGCGGCAAAGAAGGCATCCTGGATTCTCACCAATGAAGGGAGCAACGAGCATGCTGCCGCGGCCCGCCTCTTGCTGGGAGATATCGCCCTGAAGGCGAAGAAGACCGGAAACGCCATCAAACACTATGAGCAGGTGACGGCGGACTACCCCTCCAGCACGGAGGCCCTTGAAGCGCAACTAAAACTTGCCAAAATCTACCGCGACCAGAAGAAGTACAAGGAAGCCTGGGCGGCGTACAAGGAGCTTCTGCACGTTTCCGGGCAGATGGGCCGGCAGTTGTTCCAGGACGAACGGCTCAGGACCATTGTCGACGAGGGCAAGCGGCTCGGCGAATCGCTGCTGAAGCAGTAAGGCAGAACTTCTCTTTGCATCCCATACAACTCCCGAAGCAGCGATCAGGCGCGCCCCACCGCTGGAGTGTGTGGAACGGGCCACTTCCTTGACTCTCCCGTTAGCGTAACGATATAATGCCAACGTCGCTCTGCCATCGACCATTGACCTTCTGAAACGAGGTATGCCATGCCAAAACTACAGTTCATGGGACACGCTTCTTTTGTGATTTCCGACGGTGATAACCGCATCGCTATCGACCCCTTCCTGACAGGCAATCCGCAGGCCACGATTACTGCGGATGAACTCGACGTAAACGCTATCGTGCTGACGCACGGACACTCCGATCACGTGGGCGATGCCATCAGCATCGCGAAGCGATGCAACGCTACCATCGTCGCGGTGTTCGAATTGGCCACCTACTGCGGGCAGAACGGCGCGAAAGCGCATCCTCTCCACATCGGCGGGGCCCGGCAGTTCGACTTCGGGTGGATCAAAATGACCCCCGCCTGGCATGGTTCGTGCATTGGTGATGACAACCACTACCTCGGCGTCGCCGCGGGAGTTCTGGTGACCGTGGGGGGCAAGACGATCTACCATGCTGGTGATACCGGACTATTCGGCGACATGAAGCTCATTGGCGACCGCCATCCGCTCGACCTTGCCATCGTGCCCATCGGTGACAACTTCACGATGGGCATTGATGACGCGGCAGAAGCGACGCGGATGCTGCACCCGAAGAAGGTTGTCCCCTGCCACTACAACACGTTCGATCTCATCGCGCAGAATCCGGAGGAGTTCAGAACCGCCGTCGGGTTTGCGGCGGAGTGTATCATCATGAAATCCGGAGACGAGATCGAGGTGTGACGGTCGGTGGTGGACGACGTGTTCGCCCATGCCCTTCTCAATCCCGCCGCGACGTCATCACGGTTTGCCACGGCCATTGGCCGTGTACCACGCCCCATCATTTTGTCTATGCTGAAACTGCGGAGGTTGCATGGAAGTACTTACGCACGCCATTGATTTTATTCTCCATGTGGACGAGTATCTCGAGGATATCATCAACAACTACGGGTTGTGGACATACCTTATTCTCTTTGTTATCATCTTCTGTGAGACAGGGCTTGTCGTGACCCCGTTCCTCCCGGGGGACTCGCTACTGTTCGCAGCGGGGGCACTGACGGCCCGCACCGACTTGCAGCCGGTGACGCCGTTCCTGCTCCTGGCCGCGGCTGCGATTATCGGAGACTCGGTCAATTACTCCATAGGGAAATGTGTGGGGCCCAGAATATTCAGCGGAGAACACGTGCGCTTCCTGAACAAAAAACATCTCGACCGAACTCATGAATTCTACGAAAAACATGGAGGGAAGACAATTATCCTGGCAAGGTTCATCCCCATCATCCGCACCTTTGCGCCCTTCGTTGCGGGGATCGGCAAAATGACCTATGGGAAGTTCATCTCCTACAACATTTGGGGTGGCATGGCCTGGGTCGCGCTTCTTGTGTTTGCGGGCTACTACTTCGGAGGACTAAAGGCGGTGGAGAAGAATTTCTCCCTGGTAGTCCTTGTCATCATTTTCCTATCAATTCTTCCGCCAGTGCTCGAGGTTGTGAAACACAGGGCCCAGAGCGCAGGAATAAGCAAAGCAGGAAGTGATGAGTGACAAAGAGGCGGTGCAAAAGGTGGATGGCAATGACGACCTCCGCGCTGCGTAGTAAAATGAGCGTGCAAGTCGTTGGCAAGGTGAAACGACAATGAAACTTGGCATCGACCCGAAAGTTGACTACGCGTTCAAGTGGCTCTTCGGCAATGAGAAAAACTCGCGAATCCTGATTCATCTGCTCCATGCGGTTCTGAATCCGCCGCCGGAGGAACAGATTGTGGAGCTTCAAATCCTGAACCCGTTCAGCGAGAAGATGGCGCTGGATGAAAAACTCTCCATTTTGGATATTAAGGCGCGAGACCAACTGGGTAGACAGTTCAACATCGAGATGCAGATGGTTCCCAGGGCCGGGATACGGCAACGGGTTCTATACTACTGGGCGAAGCTCTATGCCGAACAACTGGGCACAGGGGAAGATTACTCTCTGCTGAGACCAACACTGTCTGTTTGCTTCGTTGACAGAGTAGTCTTCCCGGCTGTTGAAGAGCACCATCTGCAATTCCGCCTGTTAGATGCGAAGCGAGGCGTGACGCTCACAAACGATCTGAACATCCACTTCTTCGAACTGCCGAAATTCTTGAGGGGCGTGGATGATCTGACAACACCACTGGATGCCTGGCTCTATTTCCTGCGAACGGCAGATGAGCTGGAAGCGGAGAGGCTGCCTGCCTCTTTGAATATCCCGGAAATCCGGGAGGCGGTGGAGGTACTCAAAATGCTTGCGCAAGTAGACATGCAAAAGGAAATCTATGAGGGTCGTATTAAGGCGCGGCGCGACGAGATAAGCTGGCAAAAAGAGGCGGAAAGAGAAGGTCTGCAACAGGGCCTGCAACAGGGCCTGCAACAGGGGCTGCAACAGGGGTTGCTCCGGGGACGAGAGCAGGGAGCGATCATCGGCCGGGTCGAGCTCCTGCAGACCTTGTTACATCAGACGCCCACACCGCGCGACGAACTGATCGCCATGGACATTAGCGAATTGCAGCAGCTTGAGGACACGTTGACCAAGCAGATAGCGCGACATTAAGCGGTGACAACAGATGGCTGAATGGGACGGACCCATTGAGAAGATCGACGATTACCGCTGGCGCGTGCCGCGGAGCTATCGTCATGGAATGAACGCGGATGGCGTCCTGTACGCGTCCGAGAAACTGGTAAGGGACATTCGCAAAGATCAGGCGCTGGAGCAGATGGCCAATGTGGCCACGCTCCCGGGTCTGGTCGGTTGCTCGATGTCCATGCCGGACACTCACTGGGGTTATGGATTCCCCATCGGAGGCGTGGCCGCCTTCGACATGGAAGAAGGTGTCATCTCTCCCGGCGGCGTCGGCTACGACATCAACTGCGGTGTGCGCCTGATTCGCACGGACTTACAAGTGAATGAGGTCCTCCCGCGCATCGAACCACTGGTAGACGAGTTGTTCCGCCTCATCCCTTCCGGCATGGGATCCAAGAGCGCGGTGGTCAAGGTCTCTGAAGCCGAACTGGACGAGGTCGTCACCAAAGGAGCGCAGTGGGCTGTGGGCCGCGGTTTCGGGACGCGTGAGGACCTCGAACACACCGAGGAACGGGGTCGCGTCGAGGGCGCGGACCCCACCCAGATCAGTCCCCGTGCCCGGCAGCGCGGCCTCCCACAGATTGCCTCCCTCGGCGCCGGGAACCACTTCATCGAGGTGCAGGTCGTCGAGGAGATTTTCGACCCGGCGGTCGCGCAGACGCTGGGGATCCTCGATGTTGGTCAGGTCACGGTGATGGTGCATACCGGCTCCCGCGGGTTGGGCTATCAGGTGTGTGATGACTCGCTGGAGAACATGCAGCGCGCGGCTGTGAAGTACGGCATCCAACTCGCCGACCGGCAACTTGCCTGCGCGCCCATTCCGTCCGATGAGGCACAGTCCTACCTCGGCGCAATGCGGTGCGCTGTCAACTACGCCTTCGCCAATCGGCAAGTCATCACCTATGCAATGCGGCAAGCCTTTGAGAACATTTTCGGTCAAGGATGGGAGAAGCTGGGCCTGCAACTGGTCTACGACGTCGCACACAACATTGCGAAGATTGAGGAGCACGAACACAACGGCCAGATGAAGAAACTGTGCGTCCACCGCAAAGGCGCGACGCGAGCGTTCCCGCCCGGACATCCTCAGCTTCCGGACGATTACCGCGAGATCGGTCAACCGGTGCTCGTGCCAGGCGACATGGGAACGTGTTCCTACGTCCTCGTCGGCACCGAAACCGCTATGCGGGAGACCTGGGGTTCCACCTGCCACGGCGCGGGGCGCGTAATGAGCCGCAATCAGGCTCTGAAGCGTATCCGCGGCGATGAACTGCTCCAGCAACTCCGCGCCGAGGGCATCGTTGTCAGAGCCGAAAGCAAGAAGACCGTGGCCGAAGAAGCCCCCTTCGCATACAAAGATGTTGGCGAAGTGGTTGATTCATGTCAGGGAGCGGGCATCTCGAAGAAAGTGGCGAAAATGCGACCTATTGGAGTTGTCAAGGGATGAGTGCGCAGCCCCCGTAGGTTAGAGCTCCAGCTCTCACAAGGCCGGAATTCCGATCCACAGCGTGTTAGAGCTGGAGCTCTAACCGACGGGGGCTGCGCGTGTTGCACGAAGGAGAAGTATCTACGCTATGAAGACAGGTAATCTCATTGGGCTTCTCGCCGCTGCCCTTATCGCCTTGCCCTTGGCCACATGCGCCGCGAAGGCGCCGGTTGTCGGCTTCATCATTGTGGATGCCGACAAGTACTTTGCGGAGGAGCAGCGCTACAATCCCTTCGCGAAGCGGGTGTTGGAGCCGAACGGGTTTGGCTTTGGGCTGGCGGAGTGGATGCAGTTCTGGGGAGACCAGGCGAACGAGAACGCGACTCTCGACCTGCTGCGCAAGTTCAACGTGATGGTCGTGGACACGCCGTTCGACAACAGCTTTACCGAGATCGGGCCTGCGAAGCAGCGTTCCGCCGCCGCGGCGCGCAAGGCGCTGGAGCAATACCTGCAGGAAGGCGGCAGCGCCCTGCTGATCCTGCAGGCGGTACGCTATCCCGGCGACAAGGACCAGGACTATGCGAACCTAATGATCGAAGGTCTCGGCGTCCAGATGCTGCATGAAGGCGTCTTCGATTCGAAGCGGAGCTTCAAGTCGCCCATCGCCTCCATCTTTCCTCCCGAGGGGTTCTGTTGGACGGAGAATGTCACCAAAGGGCACCCAGTGACCGAGGGCGTTTCGCGGCTCTGCCTTCCGCAGTATCACAACGGCAACACTCCTGGTGTTGTGGGGATGAAGGTATCGCCGGAGTGGCAAGTGCTCGTTCGCGGCGAGGAGAGCGCGCAAAGCTACGTCGTGACCCGTGAGCATGTCACCGACTACAACCAGGTCGGAACCTACAAGTCCGCTCCGCCCATCGTTGCAGTCCGCGCCTTTGGGAAGGGCCGCGTGATGGCCTTCAGCGTTCCCGCGCGTAGTGTCTCCACCAACTACGGCGTGGCCGGCTGGAACATGATCGTCGAGACGGCCGGTAACGCCGAGGCCAAACTTCCCAGCGACGGCGGACGCATGACACTGAACGCGCTGAAGTGGCTGGCGGAGACTTCACGGGACAATCCCGATCTCGGCACCTTCAAGACCGATCCCGTCGGGCGCGTGCAGTTTCCGAAGAGCATCGAGTTCGACAAGTATGAGTTCCCCGCGCCGGCAAAAGGCGTGCGCGGAATCCTCGGAGCGAAGACCGCGCTTAGCGACGGTGCGGGGTCGGTGGAGGAATACGTCGCATCGTCGAAGGCAGCGGGGTTGTCGTTCATTGTCTTCAATGAGTCGCTGGAGAAGATGGCGGCGGAGAAGCTGGAGCAACTGAAGGCAGAGTGCAAGCGGCTCTCCACCGACAGCTTCTACGCCTGCCCCGGCGTGGAGTTTACCGACGACCTCGGCAATCGCTGGGCGATCTGGGGCGAGCGCGTCATCTTTCCGCAGGGCAAGTTCAAGCGGGCATACGGAGAGACGACTGCCGAGCGACCCGAGCTGGTGCAGTGGGACGGGCAGGTGCTGCACAACCCCGGGCAGTACTGGGAGTATTGCGCCTACACGCCCAACATGCTGCTGACCTACCGCAACCTGCGCGCGAAGAACGCGCACCCGGCGAACATGTGGTGGTTCTACCGCCTGCCGCCTTATGTCTATGACCGCGGCAAGCTGGTCGAGGACCAATTCTCCGAGTGGCTGTATGCGCTGCGCGACATCCGGCACATCACCCCTGCTTCCTACACGCGGATTTATGCGCCTTCCGAAGTCGCTGCGGCAGCGGCGACGAGCGCCACCGGAGGCCGCGACCTCGCCTCCATGCGCGATTGGCTCAACACGCGGTGTGGCAGCTTCGGCCATCACGCCGTCCCCTATGTGACCGGCGGACCGGTGATCGAGCAGTGGGCCGCCATCAATTCCCAGCACGACGTGCCCTTCGACGTGCGTGGCAAGCAGCGTGCGCGGTTGCGGTTTCACGTGAGTTCTGCGGACGGCATTCGCGAAGTCAAGGTTCACAACTGCGACTATGGCGTAGTGCGGCGCTTCCTCGCCAATGGTCAAACCGCCTTCGCACAGGAATTTGAGCTGGCGCACGACCGCGACCACACCCTCACCCTCGAAGTGACCGACATGAAGGGACGCAAGGCGGTCTCGGAGAAGATCTATCTCTTCTCCTACAAGATGAGTCTGTTCCGCTGTGGAGACAATCTGAACTTCCTCGGCGGCGTCGGGCTGTGCTGGCACCCGGACCGCAACGAGATGCTGAACCTGGGGCAGATGTACCAGGGCACTCCGGTGGAGAGCATCGGCGGCTACGACTCGGCCGCGGCGCTCACCAAGCAGGCCGTCCTGCGGATGAATGCCATTGACCATATCAACACGCAGGAGTTGAAGGAGTACCCCTTGCCGTGGGAGCAGGGAATCATGCGGAAGATTCTCGACGTGAAGCTGCCGGGCAACGACGTGAAGATCTGCGACATGGACATGGGGCCGCTGGTCGAGCGGTACGACTCGTTGACCCGCGACACTCCCGCTCGCACCAGCGTCCCGGCCGTTGTCGCGGAGAACCAGCTCTTCAGCCGCACTCACCGTGCCTACTACTTGCAGAACCGAACCAACATGTATATCGCCTGGGACTACCGCCGTGCGCGGGAAGGATCGGAGAACTACCGCGGCGGCATGGTGTGGCACGAAGGGAAGATTACGTTCAAGCGCGACGCAACGCTGGCCGGCTCGATGCCCATCATGCTCTTCTACTTCACCGGAGGTGCGGCGGACGGAACTCCCACCACGCTATTCCTGAAAGACGCCGCGGGCGGGCCGGTCGCCTCCGTGCTGCCCAAGGGAGGACAACCTTCTTACAAGCAAGGCGCGATTGCGCCCGGTGGCTACGTGACAGCGGGACCGTGCGACGTCTACTCGGTCTTCTACGCGGCTTCAGACACCAACTTCCGCTATGCCCTCGTCTCTGATCCCGCAACCGGTCGCATCAACCAACTGCAAGTCGGTCTGGGACAGAACGGCCAGAAGGTGACGGCAGGAACGGAGATCACGTATCGCTTCGGCGTGGCGACTCTCGGCGGCCCGCTGCTGACGACCGAGCAGTCCATCGCCAAGTTCGAAGACCTCGGCGACAGCTTCGGAATCGGCGATACAGCCCGTAGGGGTGTCGACGACCACGGTGTCCGCGCCGCCTGCACCACCGGGAAGCTGGTCAGCCGCGAGATGTTCCTCACCGTCCAGGCCGACCGTAACGAGGCGCAGTTTAGAGTGGAACCTCGTGAGACCATCGTCGACCTGCCGATTCGTGTGCAGGGAATCGAGGACAACGGGTGCGCCGCCGTCTACAGCACCGCGCGTCCGTGGTTCCGCTGGGTCGGCGTCGCCGAGGGTTCGGCCTGGTTCCAGGAGAGCGTTGACAAAGGTTCGGAGATCTGGGCAGGCAACGTGTTCGTCTGTGACAACAAAGAGGTGAAGCTCACCCTCGTCCGCGATGGCATCGCCGAAGGCCGCCAGACGTTCCTCGAAGTCCACAATCCGACAGACAAAGCGATCAAGGCGACCATCACCTCACCAGAGCACGCGCCCTTGTACGGCGGGACACGCCTGATCGTGGACGCACCAGCAGGGACGAGCGTGACTGTGCCGGTGAAGCCGGTGAGGTAGAGAGTCTCTACTACTACGACGACAACCTGCAAATCCTGCGGGAGCACGTGGCGGAGGAGTCGGTGGATGGAAATCCTGGAATCGTTTGACACACACTCACGCTCTGCGTAGAATAGTGCTCAACACGCCATGACAGTACCGCATCCCATCCCGTATCAGGGCAGCAAGCGCAACATTGCGCCGGACATTTTGGGCTATTTCCCGCCAAAGGTGCATGCCCTGCATGAACCCTTTGCCGGATCGGCTGCTGTGTCCCTCGCCGCGGCGGCGCGCGGGTTGGCTGAACAGTATTGGCTTAACGATCTGAACAAACCTCTAATGGATTTATGGGCGACGATCTCAACTCTCCCGACGAGATCGCCCAACAGTATGAGGCGCTCTGGAAGGATCAACTGCCCAATCCCCGCGCCTTTTACGATGAGATCAGAGACGAGTTCAATGCAACCGCCAGACCGGACTGTTTTCTGTATCTCCTCGTACGGTGTGTGAAAGGCTCGGTGAGGTACAATGCGAACGGAGAGTTCAACCAAAGCCCCGACAATCGAAGACGCGGCGCTCTCCCCAAGACCATGCGAGAGATGATCTTTGGCGCTTCCTATCTTCTCAAAGGGAAGACCACCCTCACTTCACAAAACTACCGGGACGTTTTGCTCAAGGCGACAAAGGATGACTGGGTTTACATGGACCCTCCCTACCAGGGAGTCTGCGGAAACCGTGATTCCCGTTACCTGACAGGTGTTCAGTTCTGCGAGTTCGTCGAGGCGCTGGAGCGGCTTAACGGTAGGCAGGTCAGATACATCGTGAGCTACGATGGTCGGACGGGCAGCAAAGTTCACGGCAAGCCACTGCCCTCGCACCTTGAACTGACTCTGGTGGAAATCCACGCGGGAAGGTCCTCCCAGGCCACTCTCCTGGGGAGAGATGACATGACCGTGGAATCGCTCTACCTTTCCCCTGCCTTAACGGCGGAAATTGCGAGACGGGAGGGGCGAAGGTGGGGAGAGATAAGAGATGATGGAGAGGAACTATGAGTGAAGACCTTCAGTTCGATATGGCGCTCTCGTACAGCGACTCCGATGCTTGGCTTGCCAAGGACCTGGCCAACTTGGTGTTGCGATATGGTTATGAAGTATACTGCGCGGACTTGCAGCCGGACCAAGCTCGGGGGTTTCTTCGGGCGAATCTCCGAGAGATATACCGAAGTGCATGTGTCAATGTCGTGATTTGGTCGAAGGACTACGCCGCGAAAGAAAAGGACAGCATTGTTGGCACGGAGATGCGACTTATTATCAACCGGCATATTGAGAAAGACGATGCCAGGGCTTTATTTGTCCTCGCCATAGACGGCACACCGCCTCAGGATGATTTGCAGGAGGTGCTCTTTCATAAACTGAAAGACATCGGGATCACGGGCGCTGAGAAGTGTGTTCTTTCGCGTCTAAAGGACTTAGCAACATTTAGGACGGCAGGCAAGGTGTGCCATCCCACTGGGACTGAACATGATAGAGGCCAACTTCATCCTTGTTCCTTCTTCATCCAAGAGGGATTTCAGAAGGATTGTCTGGGCAGGTGGCGAAGGTTGGCCGATGTGGAGATTCGCTTTCCCAGACCGAGTCCTGTGAATACCCCCCACGTTTACCTCATTCCCAGTGGAAAAGTGATGAACCTGCTGTCTCACACCCTTATTCTTGAATCCGACCCAACACAATTGGACTCTAAGCGGAAAGCGACCATCGAATTCGTAAACGCGAATAGAGGGACAAAACTCAACGGATATTGGTTCTACATGAAGAAAAACGACGCTGAAGTCGCGACGGTATACTGTGAATCCTACGATGACTTTCTCAATGAGCAACTACGCCTGCAACACCCGTAAGGCGGTGTCAATAAATAAAGGTATCATCTCGGTCAGTGCGTTGAGGGGTGAATGGTGTAATTCCAGTCGCCATGAAAGGGGTTTCGTTTCAGGTTCACTCGCTTGATTTCCTCATCCGTCACTTTCCGGCCGGTCGGATATTTCCGGCGATCCAGAC
>MNXM01000295.1 GCA_001872605.1 Armatimonadetes bacterium CG2_30_59_28
CGCCCGTTACCACAACTGCCACCTGGTGCAGGAATGGCTCAACCTTCATCCGCAGGTTCATCCGGTCTGGTTGCCGAAGCGCAGTCCTCAGTTGAACCCGGTCGAGGACCTCTGGCGTTGGCTGAAACCGGCGATCGCTGCCAATCGGACGCATCACGACCTGGAACCCCTTCGGCAGGCATGCCGAGCGGAACTGAACGCACTCACACCGGAGCAAGCGCTCAGGAAAGCCGGGCTCCTCGGCGGAAAGGGGGGACAGAATTTGTGACGATCTACTTAGCACTGCTCTGAGATCACTGGTTGCCAATTTCTCGAGCAACGCCGACAGCAACACTTCAACACTTCTGATCATCGCGCCCGACCTGCATCGGCCAAGATTGCTGGCGTGGAGGTTCGCGACATGTGGATGAAACTGGGCAGACTCGCCCGGTTGCGCTCTGCCGCAAACTCATCTGCGACGTGACCCATTATATGGAGGAAGGAGATGTGAGTCAAGCGGGATTGACGTGGGTCCGCGTTCCATCGATAATCGCCACAGCTCTTCTTGCGGCGCTCCCCCATTCCCCTCAACAATGCTCTTCGTCTTCGCGTACACCGTCTTTTCCGTGGTGTTCGGGCAGCTTTTCAAGGTCGCGACCGTGAGGATTGCAGCCTGCTCGCGGTCTCCACTGCCAACTCCTTTGTCGCGGGGGCGGTCCTGGGCATCGCACAACTCGGAGTGGCCGCCCCCGAACAACACGCCGCCTTGATGAGCGCTGGTTTGTTTGGGGGGATGGCATTCATGGCCAGTTTCCTCGCTCTGACGCGCGCCTTCGACGTGAGCACCGTCGGCGCCACCATGACTGCCCTCAGGTTGTCGCTGGTCATCCCAATCCTCGTGGGGATCGCGCTCTGGGGGGAACGCGCTACTCCCGCGCAGGCCATCGGTGTGATGCTGGTGTGCGTTTCCCTGGCGCCGATGACCTGGACGGGCTCACCTTCCCCAGCTGCGGCCCCCGCGCCGATTCTGCCCGTCGTTGTTGTATTCGTCTGCGAAGGACTTGCCAAGACTGCGCTGCGCATGGTCCCGGAGTTCGGGCTGGACTCTCACTGACTCGAGGTATACTCGTTAAGGCTGAAAATCCACCGTTCGTGAGGTGTGGCCATACTCCGTAGGATAAAGCTCCAGCTTGGTCAGTGGCAGACCGCTTTTCCGTAATTCCGGGATGCACCCCGTTTGTGCCCGGACAATCTGGCGGGAGCCAGTGACGCGAAATCGAACTGCGGGGATAGTCCTCGGGCTGATCCCGCCGGGTTGATCTCTGCACGAGGGCCGATAGCGCGGTTACGCCATCGCTGCCCACACCAAGGAGTTGCCTCCCTGTTACGGAACTGATGGAATCTGTGGTGCAACATCCGGACTGAGCGTTTTGGCCTTGTCGAACACCTTCTTCGCCTCATCACCGCGTGAAGCCTGCACCAACACACGCCCCAACTCGATGTATTGATACGCCATCTCGCGATCGATCTGCTTCTTTCTCTCATCGGCGCCCGGATCCCCCTGTGGAATACGCGTCTTCTGCCGGGCAGTCATGTCCAGTATCGCGCGGTGTTGTTGGACGGCCGCATCCCATTTCTTCTGTTCGACATACACGCGCGCCAACTGCGAAAGAATGCCTTGGTTGTCAGGCGATTTCTTCAATTGCCAGAGGTATTGTTCCTCCGCCTTGTCCCACTGTCCCATCGCGATAAGAACTTGTGCCAGCCCACTGCGCGCGGCATAGCTCTCGGGATCATCTTTTAACCACGCCCTGTACTGTTCCATTGCTTTCTCATTGTCATTGTTTTGCTGGTACATGGAGGCGCGTTCCTGGTACACCATGCTCGTGTAACTTTTGCTCTGCTGATCGTCCCCCTTCTCCTTGAACACTGCCGCGATCTTCTCATAGATGGCAATGCGATCATCGCGAAATTTCTGAATCTGTTCGTCGCTCGCCTTCTGCAGTTGTTCTCGGTTGGCTACCTGTTTGTCGCGAATTGGGTCAAATTTATTGCGCAGCTTCTCAAGCTTCTCGCCATGCTGCTTGTCGATGGCTTCGCGTTGCTTCTCGGGGAGATTCTTCACTCCAATTTCCTTCTGGTACCACTCATCGACCTTGCGTCGTTCGAGGTTCTCGTCCCAACTCAGCGCCTGGATATCTGCACTCAGGTTCTGCTGCACCCTCGATTGCGCGAATTGTAGAAGGTTTGCCAGCAGTTGATACTCGGCAATAGCGAGGTCGTGTTCCTTTTTCGTCATGAAGCGCTCTGCCAGTTTGCGGTGTGACTCGATGGCGTTGCGATAGGGTTTCAGGTCTTGCGGTTGCGGCTTCTTCTCTTGATCTTCCTGCAGTTGTCGTTGGCTCATCTGCATTTGGTTTAGAAGCGGAGTCACTCCCTGATACTCAATGGAAGCCAGCTCAAACGCCCCCGCCTTCATCGATCGTTCTCCGAGTTTCAGGCGGAGAGCGAGAGCATCGTTCAGAGAATCTTGGCTTATAGCCGGAGCCTCGTCACCTGCCCCGGGCGTGGCGGGGTGGGTGCTCTGCTTTCCGCAACCGGTGAGACCTACGACCAGGACTCCCAATAAAATGGGCGCCAGAAACCGACTCCCTGTGTGAGCAGACCTTGCGTGAGAGAAAAACATTTTGCTTTCCTTCCTTCAGCGAATAAGGCTGAGGCAGAATACATCCTCCGGTCGAGAAGTCCTGCCCGTCCATTTGAGTACCGATTATACGGACGCTGGGGCATGTTGTCAATTCCCTGAGTGGGACAACGAAATTTGGTGTGCGGTGGTTTTGCCGCCCTACGGAAATCGTGGTAGAATTCCGGGGACTTGTTCGGGCCCCTGAGTCAGCGACCGGTCTCTCCCACTTCGCCGTTGATACCCCGTCCTTTCGGGTCCGAACGAATTGGCCTGCACACGATTATCTTGTTTGGTCCACACGGATCAAGAACGGACAGAGAAGAACGATGTCAAAAATAATCTGCAAGAATAAGGAACAGATCCATCTGATGCGGAGAAGCAACCATGCTGCGCGCAAGATACTCAATCGGCTGGGCGAGTCAGTCCAACCGGGAATAACCACCGGGGACTTGGACAGAAGGGCGCGTCAACTAACAAAGGAATTCGGGGGCCGAGCGGCGTTCTTGGGGGTTCGCGGTGGCAAGGGCGTTCGACCATTTCCCGCGGCTATCTGCGCTTCCCCCAATAAGGTGGTCGTACACGGCATTCCTAATGGAACACCGCTGGTGGAAGGTGACATACTGGGCATCGACTACGGCATTGTGCTTGAACGATACTATGGCGACACGGCGTGGACGTACCCACTCGGCGCCGTCTCGGAAAACGCGACATTCCTGATGAAGATTGCCAGAGAATCCCTATACAAGGGGATTGAGCAGGCGAAGCCCGGGAACAGACTGGGGGAAGTCTCCTACGCAATCCAGTGCCATGTTGAGGCGCATGGGTGCGGCGTTGTGCGTGAGCTCGTGGGGCACGGAATTGGCCGCTCCATGCACGAACCGCCACAAATCCCCAACTTCGGGGCCCCGGATGAGGGCCCGAAACTCAAGCCCGGTATGACTCTCGCCATCGAGCCCATGATTACGCGGGGAAACTACGAAGTCGACTGCTTGGACGACGGGTGGACCATCGTCACGAAAGATAGCAGCTTATCCGCGCATTTCGAGCACACGGTGGTCGTGCTCAGTGATGGGCCGGAAATCCTGAGCGTTGACGGATGACGCATGGATGGTGGCCAACCGCAGGTACCGGAAGCGCCCCGTTGATCTCGAGTGCCACCTGCCCACGAGAATCAATCAATACCATACTGGGACTGTAAAAAAAACCACTCAGAGGAACTGCCTGCCCCCCCGTTAACCGCCTCGACAAAATCTCCCGGGAAGAACCGGGAATACCCGGCGAGCAGCTTCACGCGGTCGCTCACCGCACAGTTCAGGGAGAAATCAATCTCCTTGCCCACACTTCTCCCCGACGCGCCCGTCACGTCGATGAAAGGAGTTCCCTCTGCCGTCAGATTGGGGGCGCCGCCCGCTCCGTACCAGGCATCTCTCGCCTCGTCCAATCGGAACCAGTGGAAGTCAACGGCGACACCCAACTTATTGCGAGGCTTGGCGCTGGCGGTAAGGCGCAGGTCGCGCATGTTCCTCCATCCCTGGTAATCCATATATCCATACTTGTCATGGTTTGTGGGAAAGAGCTGGTCGAAGGTTTCAGAATTTCCATCCCCGGCGCTTTCGTCGCCAGAGGCCAGCGCGTATTCCAGAGCAAAACGAAGTCCATGCCTGTTGTGCGGAACGTTGTAGCCTGTTCCGGCGACGAACGCATACGCAGACTGATCTCCGGCAACGACACCGCCGAACTGGTACGCGCCCTCAAATGAATAATCTGCGTGTTCTCCAAACGGCGCCTTACGGCGAATCCCGACTGTCGCGTTCGCGACATAGCTGGCGCCCCTGCCGTCGCGTTTGAGCAGGGCGTAGGAGTCGGTGACTCCGCCGCGATGCCGCGGCCACGTCGCATACACCCCGCCAAAATACAGGTCATCATCGTCCGGTCCGGGCGCAAGAGCCAGGATGCTGTTCGACTCCACGACGTGGGACAGGAACGCATCCGCTACGAATCCGTCTCCTTTGAAGGTTAGCTTTGCCCCATCGAAACTGCGCCCAACGTTGTCCCAACCAAACGCGCCAATCACTCGCTCATCTCCAAAAGAAAGCTCTTGGCGACCGATGCGTGTACTCACGGGTTTCCCCCCAACATTATCTGCCTTCCAGAACGCCTGGTGCAGGTCCAGCGCAGTTGTGTTGGCGACACCGTTGGCGGGAGTGAACAATCCCGACGTTGTTGTCGAAACTTCGCTTCCCCAGACACGAGAGTCCTGAAGCTGAAGGAGAATTTCATTGTCGTCGTCGGTTTCGAGAGACAGCCCCAGCCGCGTGCGCTGCATGGCACTGCTCTTTCTGTCACCTACAGCATTGCGGAAATCGCGATTCTCGCGCCCTTCCACTCGAAAGCGATACTGCCCCTTTACCTGAATCTTGTCACCCAGTGACAGTTCGCGTTCTTGAGGCTTGCGAGCTTTCCGGCGAGCCACCTCGGCCTCGATGTCCCGAGCCTCTTCCTCAGTGAGAATCCCTTTCTCAATCAAGACCTGAATCAGCGGGTCCCGATCATTCTTTTCTGCCGTCCCTGCGACCAAGGTGGCGGATGGGGATAGGGCAAGTCCAATTACAGCCACAAGAGTAGTCCTATGCAATACCTTCAGCGATTTCCTGAGCACCACTAATACCTCCATTCCAGATGACGGATTTCGCCGTCAAGCCTGCTTGCAGGTTGCCTCATCTGTTCCCGGGAGTCTCCAGCGCAACCCAGACGCTCGCGAGGGGGGCCTTGCGACATGGGGGTTCCCCAGGCGCGTTCCTGCGAACCTCGCATCATTCCCAGCGCTTCACTAACCAGTGCACTGAAATGGCCAGCCTTGCGCTGACAGCAATCCAGATGGGCGCGTTCCGGATTTACGGAACAGCGGTAATCGTAGGGGAGATTTGCTTTTTGTCAACGGGTCGGTAAAGTTACTGAAATTCCAGCATAAGGAGAGCGTGACCTACGGGAAGTCATCTAATCAGCCATCCAGTCCCTACTGGATGGATAGCCGGGATCGCTCCCCGACCATAGGAGCCCCTGCTCCGCCGTAAGCAGAGGTTGCGTTCTCGACTGGTGCCGGCCTGCCGGCATGAGTGATTCGCCTGAGAATGGCGTTCCTCGCGTCATTGCGAAGCCGCGAGGGCTCGGGATGGATAGTCCCATTGAAGCCACATCCCGTCGGTGGCATTCCGTCCAAAATCGATTCTTACAGTGTCGGCCCGAGGATCCAAGGGACGAACTCATCTTCCCCGAAACCGTGCCGTTCGCTTTTTGTCATCTTTCCGGAAGCCACAGCGATCATCTCCTCAAAGATCTGCTCCCCCACTTCTTCCACGGAGCTCTCGTCAAGGACGACGCCTGCATCGACATCCATATCATCGGTCATGTGGCGATACATCTGTGAGTTCGTCGCTACCTTGATAGACGGGACCGGCTTGCACCCAAAGACAGACCCTCTCCCCGTCGTGAAGACAACAATGTTGCACCCACTGGCCACCAAACCGGTTACCGAGACCGGGTCGTATCCCGGCGTATCGAGGATGACGAAACCTCGTTGGGTGACGCGCTCACCATACTGGTAGACACCGCTGAGAGTCTCCGTACCGCCCTTAGCAATCGCGCCCAAAGATTTCTCGAAGATGGTGGTGAGACCTCCCGCCTTGTTGCCCGGAGATGGGTTGTTGTTGATGGAGGAGCCACAACGCCCCACGTACTCTTCCCACCAGCGGATGCGGTCCAGCAACTTCTCAGCAACTTCAGGGCTCCGAGCGCGCCGAGTAAGAAGGTGTTCAGCGCCGTAGATTTCGGGGGTTTCCCCCAGCACGGAAGTCCCACCGTAGCGAACGAGGAGGTCAGCGGCAACCCCCAACGCGGGATTCGCTGTGATCCCTGAGTACGCGTCGCTGCCGCCGCACTGAGTACCCAATACCAGTTCGGAAACGGGTTGCCTTGTCCGTCGGGAGCCATTGGCACGACGCAGGAGATCATCAACTATATCAACTCCTGCCTGTATCGTTTTAGCGGTGCCACCAGTCTCCTGTATTTCGAGCGTCACGGGAACAATGCCGTGGGGATCGCCCGGGAGAAGTTCATTTTTGTCAATCAGATTGGTCGGATGCACCGCCTCACAACCCAGCCCCAGCAGCAGACAGCCTCCAACATTCGGGTGCCGAGAGTATCCATACAGCACTCGCCGCAACATCTCGAACTGCTCCTCTTCGCGAGACATGGCACACCCGCTGCCATGGGCAATGGCAATCACACCGTCAACATTGGGGAATTCCGCCAGTTTCTCGGGAGTGAAGCGCTGAGCGATGCGTCGTGCGATACTGGCCGAGCAATTGACCGTGGACAAGACAGCGACATAGTTGCGGGTACCGACGCGCCCGTCGTCCCGCTGGAATCCGTCGAAATGCCGCATCGCCGAATCCGGGAAGTACTCCGTGGGACGAGTTTCGGAACAAACGGCATGGTCTCTAACGTAGTCTCCGATTCGCAGGTTGTGGGTGTGAATATGGCACCCAGCGGAAATGCGCTCTGTGGCGAAGCCAATGACCTGTCCGTACTTTCGTACAGGCTTATCCTTCTGAATCTCGCGAACCGAGATCTTGTGACCCACTGGAATGCATTGCTTAAGAACGCACGTTGTCGTGCCGATTACGACCTCAACACCGGCATCCAACGCGGCAATAACCACCGCGACATCGTCCGCCGGCTTCAGGAGCAGGGAGACATCCTCAAGTGCCACGCGATGGCGAGTATCATTTTTCATACCGTGGACTCGTTCCTTCGACTTATGCTCTGCCAATCTCCCTCAGTCGTCGACGGGACGGTGGTTTCTGCCAGAGAGTGGGGGCATCACGCGTCCGGGACGCCTCCATTGCGCACTGCGAGAGCTCTGGAAGCTCAGCGAGCAATTCCCGCTCGGAGAACCGCAAGAGGCGATCCGTCGCCTTGGCGCACGTGCGACCGTCAAGGCAATCGAGCACGATGGTCACCCCGTTGGCGGAGAACTCGCACCCGCGCAATATCAGGTCGAATTTCGACACGACCCAACGCAGGTTCCGGAGAAAAATCTGCCGCGCAGCGGGGTCGTCGAACAGACCAAGCTCGGGATTAGCGTGAATGTTGACCTCGTAGCGAGACCGTTTACCGCTGTCGGGAGACTGCCCACGCTTCATATTCCTGCATCACATCATCCGGGCTAACGAAAGGCTTGTACATGAGACGAAGGGAACGAGAATAGATGCGTCTCTCCTTGTAACCGGGCACGAACAGCGCAAAATCCCATGCGGGATTGTCGCTTCCCCCTCCCGTGGCATTATAGGCAAGTCGCAACGCGTCACCGGAATCGAGGAACCACGCGAGAACCATGTTGCGCCAAGTGCCAAACATCAGGGGCTTCTCGAACACAAGGGAGGAACGGGGACCGAAGAAGAACTCTTCAGTTGAGCAGTTACCCGATTCCCGAGCGCAGGGGTAGAAGGCTGTATGTTCTCCGTCGCGGAGAACGGATGTCTGCCACCCCTCTACGGAAGAGCTTGCTTCCCGGCCCCAGAACTGGAATTCCCTGATCTCAGGAGCATCCATGTAGCTGGCAAAGAAGGCCCCCATGTATCCACGCTGGAAAGACTTCTTCCGGGGTTGCAGGCGGATGGAGACATCGATGTAATGTGGCTCAACGACTTGGTATGCGACCCACGCTTCCACGGCCCAATCCGGCGTCTCCGGCCAGTGTACGGTGGCGCGGCTCTTGCCGGAATACTTGACATCGGTCGGAGTCGCCTGTCGGTCGTCGCCGTCACCCAGCCAACGAGGTTCCATGTTGTGCCGAACGCCATCAAAGAGAAACTCGAGATTGACGCCAGCGTAGAGGGGGACGAACGGGCTGCCTTCACAGGCGCTATGAGTCAGACTGCCGATGCCGTGGTATCCCAACCGATGATCCTTCCACGGAGAATTGTCCGCAATGAGACACCGAAGGTCACCCGCTTCCAGCACGAGAGGCTCTCCGAGTTTGGTATCGGTCATTCCTTTGCCTTTCGTGTGTCTTCAGAACAGAATCCCCCGCATCGGGCGCGCCTGCCGCGGAATACAGCCAGCCGCATGTCCGGCGACTGATTTGAGCGGCCCGAAAGTGGTGCGGGCAAGGCGCCACGTCCTCAGAACCCTTCGGTCAAGGCCTTATTCTCAGCCAGCCACTTGGCGTGTCCATCGTAGTAAAGGAAGTTGGAGCCGTCGTTGTGGCGCCGCCGCCGAGGCTGAGCATTGCCAGCTATCTGGCTGCCGGAACCGGCAACACCGGTGCCCGACCACGTGTTCTTCCAGGTGTCCCCATCGCACTCTCCGAGGATTGTTGTGGACGAAGAGGCATCTCCATAAACGCTGTCTTCGGCCCCCGCGAATCCGGCGCCAATCCGATAGCTGGACACCGGGGTAGCAGACGGAGTTGTGTCGCTGGCGCAGATCAGGATCTGGCTGCTCTTTGTGTATGGGTGGATTAACTCGTACCAGTAAGGACTGGCAGGGGGGCTGTCGACGGCCGCGCCACTGTCGGTGAGCACATTCACCCCGTCATAGTCATCACGGTACATCTGGAAAGCCAGCCCAAGCTGCTTCTGATTGCTCATGCAACTCGTGGTTCTTGCCTTCTCCCGCGCACGCGCGAACGTGGGGAAGAGGATCGAGGCGAGAATCGCGATGATGGCAATCACTGTCAGCAACTCGATCAACGTAAATCCCTGGTTCTTACTGTTTGTTCTCATGAAGTCACTCCTTCTCGGGTTGAAAATTCAGCTCGCAAGCCAAAGACTATCTTCGCGAACCCGTCACTAACCATACGGGCATCAGGCAGGAAAATTGAGACGATGCTCTCTCACGCGTGGCGCGCCGGTGATTCTTTCTTTCCGTCTGCGGCAACCGGTTCGGGTTGATTATACCAGACGCAATCGGATCCTCCCCACCTCACCTAAAAAAACCGTTGACGTTTTGCCGCGCGTTCTACCGGACTGATGGGTCCGGTCCATTGCCTGGTCGGCCGAATCAGCGTTCGAAGGCATCGCTGACGACACGACCGTCCCACGCTTCCGGGGGCGTGATTCCCAACGCGGATAGCGCGGTGGCTGCGGTATCACAGACGCCGACCCTCCCCTGTAGTAGATGGCTCTTCTTCACGCCGTTCCCCCAGCATATCCACGGGATCGTCATATCCTCGTCCGATGCAGTACCATGCGTTTTCTCATGGCCACCGTGATCGGCAGTCACGATGATCGCACACCTCGATGCAGTCCCCCGCGCGCGCAGAGATGACAGAATCCTCCCGATGTTGGCGTCAGTTTCCTCGATGGCCTTGATCTGCGCGTCCGACATCCATCCCACAGCATGACCTGCCGAGTCAGGGCCGGGGAAATGTATGAAGCAAAGGTTCGGGGATGAGACAAGCAGGTACTCGCTTGCCACGTCTCCCACGCGAACGTCCGTGTACCCCGCGTGCACATAGTAATCCACAACATCTGGCCGTCTCAGGTGAGACAGCTTCGACTTGCCCACGATCATTGCCGTAGTCAGACCGGCTTTCTTCGCATAGTCAAAGACAGTGGGGACCTGAATTACGCCCTTCTCGGGGGAATCTCGATTCCAGTCGATACCGTGCCTGGCCGGTTCGACGCCGGTCAGCATGGAAGCGTGCGCCACCAGTGTGACACTTGGCAAAACGGTCTTGGCTGCCCAAGTGTACGAACCGTCCTTCCAGAGGGAGTCCATATTGGGCGTGTTGGCCTGCCTTAGCGCATCGGGGCGCAGTCCGTCGACGCTGACAATCAAGACGCTCTCCACAGATGGTTGCTCCGCAGCGGCCGCGGTCTTGGTGGACGAGACAGAGGTCAACTCACCTGAAACAAGACCGAAGTGGTCCAATACCGGTTGCAGAGCAAGAGCGATAACGATAACGATAAAGAAGAGTGACCAGTTTCGTGTGCGCACCTATACCTCCTGTCAGCCCCCGCGAACAGCCATGATCCTGTAATAGAGATCCACCATCAAGCTCTTGGCGGGAGGAACAAACATGAATAATACCAGATAGATGAAACAGCCAATAAACCCCCACGCCACAGCGATCTTGGACTTGCCCTTCATATACCGATCCTTGGACATGGCCAGGAATAAACCGGCAAAGACCCCCGCGGGCCCGAGAAGAATTCCTCCCACGACAAGGAGCACGTCGGGGATATCAAACCTGGGCGGCTTCTCCACCGCCTCCTGAGAAGGCGTGAGCACCCATCCACATCGCTTACAGCGAGGCTTATCCGTTAGCCAGTCTGTCTTGATGGCGACGTGGTTAAGCATTCCGCACCGCTTGCATTTCGCAGTAAACACCACGGCATTGACCCCAATTTCATCTGGATCGACCAACGCAAAGCGCGAGCATTATATCACAAGTCACGCCGGTCTCCGAAACGACCTCGGCGAATCGCACGACACCATTTCCGCCTCCTCCGGGGATACAACGCCGCTCCGCGCAGGGACCTTGCCTTGACACGCACCTATCGTCTCGATACAATCAGCCAGACTGTACGCCGTTCATGCCCGTCGGGGAAGAGAGACGGCCACAAGGAACACCATGACGCGTCGCAAGCCTCACAGCAAGCGGTGGAAGGCCGCCGCCATTGGCCTCGTCGTATCTTCGGCAACTCTGTTTGTCACTTGGAATGACTTGTATGAGGGACTGGAGTCGAGGACCTATGACTTTTGGTTCCGGCTTCGCGGGCCCCAGACCCCAAATCCCGTCGTAGTGATCGCGGCCTTCGACAACCTCGCCGCTCGTGAGCTGGGAGACCCGCCCTGGTCTCGCGAACGCTGCGCCCGACTCATTGATTTCTTCCGCGACGCCGGGGCACGCCAGGTTCTTCTCGATCTCCGCATGACGTCCCCAGACCCGACGTCCGCTCAGCACGACGAACGACTGAGAAAATCCATGTCCCGCGCCGGGAATGTGCTACTGCCCTTGATTTTCGATGAGGTTGAGCAGCCCGGAGCGTCGCCGGCGTTACTCGACCAGCTCCCTGTCCATTGCGAATACCTGACCCCATCCCGCCAGTCACTGAATCGGGTGAATCACGCGCTGCTCCCCTACGCGCCCCTGCTAAAGGCATCCGCGGGGGTGGGGCACATCAACATCTACCCCGAGCGCGATGGAGTGGTTCGCCGCGCGCCTATGATTGTCGATCTGGACGGGAAGCCCTACCCCTCCCTCGGGCTGCAATCGGTGAGGATGCTCACCAGCGATTCCGAAACGATCCGCGTCGAGCCGAATCGGTTTCTATTTATTGATGATTCAAGAATATCGATCGACGTTGGGTCCGAGGTACTTCTCAACTACGCGGGCGGCTACCGCACCTTCCCCTACTACTCCGCGTTCGATATTCTGGACGGGAGAATTCAGCCGCAGAAGTTCAAGGACAAGGTGGTGATCGTCGGGTCAACGGCTGCCCAGCTATCTAACTTCTTCCCGACCCCGTTTACTCAGGTCTATCCCGGCGTCGAGATACAGGCGACCGTCATCGACAATCTCCTCGAGAACCGAACCATTGAGCGCGCGCCGCGGGCGCTCAATCTCCTCATTCTCCTACTCATCGGCCCCATGCTGGGGTTGGTTCTGGCGGACCAGCGGCCGACCTATTCATGGATGTACGCCCTCACCGTCGCTGCTGCCATCGCTGTTACCGTGTTCTATTTCTTCACCACGCGACTGATCTGGATCGACGTGGTGCGCCCACTAAACGCCCTGTTCTGGACCTACGCCATCGTTCTCGTCTATCGTCTCCGGTTAGGCGAAAAGGAGACTGCTCGCACCCAGTCGATTATTGAGACAGTAATGCAGGTCAGCAACATTGTCGGATCGTCGCTGGAGCAGAGCCGACTGCTGGACATGTTCCTCGACTGGATCACACAGATGGTGAACGCCGAGGCCAGCTCGGTATTGCTGTTTGACGACTCCCGGGAGCGGCTGTTATTCGCCGCTGCAACCGGACCCAGGAGTGAGACGATACGCCACTACCATCTGATGGTGGGAGAAGGCATAGCGGGCTGGGTGGCCCAGCATGGAACTCCGGTCATCTCCAACAACGTGAGCGAGGATGTTCGTTTCAAGAGTGAAATCGGCGATGAGATCGACTTCCAAGCCCGCTCGATAATCTGCGTTCCCGTACAGACCAAGAAAGGCCTCCTAGGGGTCATCGAGGTGATCAACAAGAAAGACGGGTCTCCTTTCACGCGGGACGACCAGGACCTCCTCGTTGCCTTCGGCAACCAGGCGGGAGTGATGCTGGAAAATGCCCGTCTCTATAACCTGCTGGAGGCAAAAGTGGAGCTGGCCAACCAGCGACTTATCGAGACCAACCAACAGCTTTCTGTGGAGAAAGGCAAGCTCGAAGCTATCGTTCGCAGCATGGCGGAAGCGCTGATCGTGCTTGACGCGTCCCGCCAAGTGGTCTTCTCCAATCCCGCGGCCGCACGCATTCTCCAGTGCGAAGGAGACGAGCTCCTCATTGGACGGGCGGCATCCGAGTTGATTCGGCAGGATGATCTGTTACAGGGGATTGAGAAGGCCTACGAGCTCCGAACGGAGATCACCATCAAGGAACTCAGGGTCGATGACGATGCGGTGCGCATTTACAGCGCGCACCTTGCCCCCGTTCAGGAGGAGAACTTATTAGAAGTTGCCGGCGTAGTGGTCGTGTTCAACGACATCACGGAACTCAAGGAGCTGGACCGCGCCAAGAGCGACTTCGTCTCCTTTGTGTCGCACGAAATGCGGTCACCCATCACGGCCATCAAAGGGTTCGCTTCGACACTCCTAAGAAAGGATATGACAGACCGCAATACCCAGATCGAGTTCCTGAGAATCATTGCTCAGGAGTGTGATCGCATGACGCGCCTCATCGCCTCCATCTTGGACCTCTCACGCATCGAGGCGGGAAGAGCGCTCGAGCTGCGGTACGATCAAGTCAACCTCGTGAACATGCTGGAGTCCGTCGTGGATCGCCACCGACTCTATGCTTCGGGGCATGAGTTCTCGCTGAGCGTCGATGGCTCCCTGACGTCGGTCACTGCCGACCCTGACAAGCTGGAACAGATACTTATCAACCTGGTCGGCAACGCCGTCAAGTACTCGCCGAACGGCGGAGCCGTCAAGGTGGAAGCCCATCTGCAGGATGGGAACGCTATCGTCAGCATCAGCGATCACGGAATCGGGATCGAGCAGAGCCAACTTGGCGCACTCTTTCAGAGATATCGCCGCATAGCTGGAAAGGAAACGGACAGGATCGTGGGAACAGGACTTGGACTGTACCTGACGCGCCACCTGGTCGTAGCCCATGGAGGTCGCATCGATGCCGTTAGTGAACCAGGGATAGGCTCCACCTTTACATTCTCCATTCCTGTGGCTCATTCGATCAGGGACCCCGGCCCGGGTGACAAAGGAACCATTCTCGACTGAGAACACACATGAACCGCACATGGCCATGAATGCCCTATTCACCCACATTCGGCAGCGAGACCTTCCGCGGGGCGTTGTGAAGTTACGCCAGTGGCTTCTACTCTCGGCGTTGCTTGCGTCCAGCACGGCTGCGCGCGGCGCCTGGACAGTTTCCATGGACTCACGCGCCGAGTCCCGCCACTTCAGCCCTTATCTCTACGGCGTCGATTCGACCATTGAGGACGCATCCGATATCCTCCCGGCCTTGGCGCACCACGGCGTCCGCCTTGTTCGGTTCCACGCTCGCGCGGTGGGCCGTCCCGAGGAGTCCACTGACGACCTGCGGAAGGCTGTTCGATTGTCCTGGCTGTACGGCTTGCAGCCGATGATCGCCGTCGACACTACCGACACCAACGTCGATAGCGCGAATGCAGTTTCCGCAGTTCTGTCAACGATGCTTGCGTCTGGGGAAGCGCTGCCGTGGATATGGTTGCCATTGAACTCATCCCAGCTCTCGTCGCTCCTCACGTCCCGTGAGTCCGGGCATCCAGATGCTCAAGAACCGCCTATGCCTCAGAAAGGAGCGTTCTGTTTTCTTCCTCTGTCGGGGTTGTATGGGCTTACAGGAACGGGGGCGGTCGCTCACGGAGAGAGCAGCCAATACCGTTCACTGGCGGGGATACTCGAGGATAGCATTACGCGTCTGGAATCCCGCACGAATATGCGCGTTGGACTGGCGCTGTCGAGCATCGACGACCTGTCATTAGCAGCATCCGGCGCCATTCACGAGATCAACCGTATCCGCACGGGTCCCCAAAAAAAGGAGCGACTGAGGCTCTTCTGTCCGACCGATTTCCCCGGCGGAACGGACGATTCGCGCAGCCTGACGACAACTCAGGAGAGGCTGCAAGCTGTGACCCGCTTGATGGATTTCTCTCTCAGAAACGTGACAGCATCCACGATCGGAAATTCGTCTGCCGCGTTCCCAAAGTTGTGGTCGCAATCTGTGGGGTTGTTCCAGGTACTCTCAGCATGGGGATCGTTCCACGGACTCCAGGTCGATGCACTGGCCGAGGGCCCCCTCGGCGCCGCTGCGATTAAGGCGCCCGGGCAAGCAACGCTCTGCATCGTCAACCCATCGCAACAGAGCCAGGACTGTCGCCTCGCGTGGGCCGTCCCCGCAGGCACCTATACGGTTACACTGCGGTCGCTGATGGACAACCAGCAACTGCCTGGTGATGAAGACCAATTGTCCCAGCTCGTTGTCAAGACGGACTTCTCGCGCCAGTACACCACCGTCGCTCTTCCTCCCGACAGCCTGTCCATTATTCGGTGCATCAACCATCCCTATGAGGCGTATCAGTCCTTCCGACCTCTGCTGACTCTCCTGAATGGAACCGAAGCACAGCGAATATCTGCCTCACGACGAAAGCTTCTGAACGAGATACTCGCGGAAGCACGCCTCTCCGCTCTCGCAACAATCAGCCACATCGAGGCCAATCCGGAGAAGTCGGCAACTTCGGCGCACCGATCGCTGCTGAAACTGGCCCAGGCCGAAGCCTTGTTGAAGAATGTGGCGTTTCAAGGCTCGCCCCAAAAAGCCATCGCGTCACGCATGCTTGACGACCTCGACTCGGTCGCTGGGCATCTGTCTGAATCCAGCGCCACCTGTCTCAAGATCGAGCCGCGCATATCGGTCACCGTGGCTCCCGACAACACGCACTCTGTGTCGGTTCGCATCAACAACCGTGGCAAGACCACCGTCCGAAGACTGAGGGTCGCATGTGAACCGGGTGAGTGGGCGAGTTGCGCACCAATGGAGCCAACCACGAGCAGTGTCCTCGCGCCGGGAACTTCCCTGTCAACATGTTTCACTCTCAAGGCCGAGCACCCCAACCCGTTTATTGCCTCAGTGCCAGCCGTAGTCCATGTTTCCTATTACGTCTCCAACAGCTTCTCCAACCTCGTTCGGGTAGTCGAGGTGAACACAACGTGAGAACCATACACGGGGAATCATACCTCCATAGTGGCCGTCAGTGGGGACGAGCCGCGGCGCTTCGCCTGAGTGCCTTGATACTCGTCTGTGTCTCGAACGCGGCAGTTGGAACATCCTACTCAGAAGGTATTGCGGACCATTCTCTGAGGGATTTGCTGCCGACCTCCGTTGAGTTGCATCCATGGGTACTGAACGCCGACACCATCGTCATGGCTCTCGAACCGGAAAATCTGCCTCTGGTGTATGGGGCAGCTTCAGCCTACTATCGAGACCGGAAGGTGCTGTCAGCCGTTACAGCAACCTACGAGTACGGCAACGTTAGAGCGCGCGTCACCGTGGCGCTGATGCCGTCGGATAAGGACGCGCTGGCGCTCTATGTTCAGCAACGGCAGGCCGTCGAGTCGGTGTCGGCAACATTCCCCGCCGCACCGGAATCCTCCCCCACGGCGTTCTGTTACACGACCAATGATGGGCTGAGCGGCGCGGACCTCCATCGCAGAGCCTACGCGACCGTCCAGTTCAACGCCGCTAGCAGACTCACTCGATCTTTCATGCCTGCCCTCTTGTTGGCTCTCGCCCAAAACGTGCCCGAAATAATTCCCCGTTTTTCCCTGTGGATCAACAACCAGCATCTTCGAATCGACACGCCCATGGGCAATGATGACGAGATTCTGCTCCCTTTGCGGCCGATCTTCGACTATCTGGGGTACCAGTCTCTCTGGGTCGACAAGAAGCTGGAGGCCGTCTTCTTCCGGGTTGGGAAGGTGCATCCCACGGGAACAACATCACTCCCGTCGAAAATCACGCTCAAAATCAGGCAGCAGGAAGGCATGAGTGACGGGAGGAGTTTCTCCATGCGAGTTGCTCCGTTCACATTCAATGGTGTCACATACAGCACACCCGACATCTTTGAGAAAGCTCTGGGGATGAAAGTGTTGTGGGACCCCGAAAACCGCAGGCTTGACATCAATCACTGAGGAAGCGAGGGGCTAACGCGTAAAGCGAATCCAGCAATCGGTAGGGGGCAATGGATGAAACGTGGCGAGGTGTGGGAGACCGCGGCGCTCCTTGGGGCATTGGCATCGGTGTGGCCTCGATACATTCTGGGGTGGCAGGGCACCGTCTGGCGAGTGATCCCCTACGTCATGCTGGCGGTCCTCGTCCTCATGCTGGTCTGTCGGCTACGAAGAGTCCGCCAAGAATGCCATCAGCGGGACCGGGGAAAGCCACGGCTTCTGTGAGGCCGCTTGCGATTCCCATTCCGAGGAAACCATCAGAAATGCACACGCCACTCCAGAGGTCCGCGTTTGTGCTTCAGAGTGTACCGGGCAACATAATGCCCAAGCAGCGCTCCGGCAAATACGTCGGACGTGTGGTGCTTCTCCTGGTAAATTCGCGACAGACCGACCAATGTGGCGGCGCCATAGTAGAGCTTTTTGTTATCCGGCTCTTTCTCGGACATTACTTTGGCAAGAGCGAATGCAGAGGCGGAATGTCCGGAGGGGAAGGAGTCATAGTCCAAAGACGGGCCGAAGTGGTCGTCGCCGTTCTTCTCATCGCTCGGACGAGAACGACCAGTGGCATATTTAAGACCGATCACTGCCACCCCAGTGCTCTCGAGGGCCTTCCGACCGAGTCGATAGTATTCACGCGCTTCTTTGGATCCGGCGTTGTGCTCAGCGTACCATGTGCCGAGATACAGACCAACCGGACTACCGACGAAGTTAATGGCTTCGGCGATATTGTCGACTGTGTTGGAGTTGTTGTTGTTCCGAACCCACTCATTGATGTCGTCATCCACAGCAACCAGTCCGCCCAGCACCAGCGCGGCGGCGAGGGGGTCAACCTCGTCCGACCTGGCCGCGCCAGGCAGTAACAGAACAGAAATCAAGCACAAAGGTGTCATCGACAGCAAAACAACGAGCTTCTTCATCATCACGTTACTCCTTTTCGCATCTACCTGAACCGGGGGAGAGAAATCATGCAAAGTCTCATCGCAAAATTGCAGGCGCTCAGCACCCCACAACAACTGCTCGCGGTGATCCTCTTCACGGGCGTCCTCATGTTGATCGCCGCGCGGTTCATTGACAAGCTCGGGCGCGAGGGCAGTGGTCAAACGTTCCTCTGGTTCATCGTCGTTCTCGTCGTGCTGGGGTTCATCTATTCCGCCTTCGTAATCGCCGCTTCGGCAACAAAGGTGATCCCCTTCTCAACGTGGGACAAGCAGGCGAAGTATATCAGAAGCCGACGGGAACGTCCAATACTGCCGGAAAAGATGTACCTTCACCCCGGAGGATGGAACAGGAAAGGTTGTATTGGCCGTCCAAAGGAAGTAAGATTGGCGTAGCATTTCAGTGAAACCAGGAGGACCGATATGCTTCGGAGTAAACCGATCATGAACATCACATGGGCGCTGGTAGTCGCCGGGTTCGTCGCCGGATGCGGTGGCGGGAGCCAGTCGATGGTGCCAGACTCCATGTCCGGGCAGCAGACGGCCGCCACCGAAGCCATCGCTCCCACACAACCGGGAGAAGGTGAAGAACCGTTGTTGGGGATGTGGCCGATGGTGGCGACTTCCAACGAAAATGTCGCGGACAGCCGCGTCATCGGTTCTGCACCCACGTTGACATCACCTGCCAACGGTACACAAGTCGATAAAACAAAGAGCGTGGTCTTCAAATGGACTTCGGTATCCAATGCAACCCGCTACATGATCTCGATCAGTCAGTCGTCCAATTTCTCCACGCAGTACACGCTACTGAGTGACTCCCGAGGCTCAGCAACCCAGAAGACCGTAAAGGTGATCCCACCCAATCAGCCCACGGGCGGTTACTACTGGAGGGTGAGAGCCAGCGATAATTCGCGAGCGCGCCCCGGAAACAGCAGCCAGTGGGGGCCCTACAGCAACACCGGCAATTTCACTTTGACCGGCGGCGCGAATGCCTGCGGGACGAGCACGACAGGAACGGTAAAGGGTAACGTGGCAGACGCGTCGACCAACGCGGTGCTTAGCGGAGCAACTGTAGAACTGGACACGGGGGAGATTGCCACCACCGACTCCGGGGGGAACTACAGCATACCCAACGCCTCGGTGGGGCTGCACAGCGGGATCGTCAAAAAGTCCGGCTACCTTTCGTCTGCAATGGAGACCACCGTCACCGCGGCCACGTGTGTAACGGTCAACGTCAAGTTACAGACGACCGGAGGAACGGGTCCCCCACCGCCCCCGATTTTCCCGTGAGGCACGCGATGCGGAAGACGATTGAGTCACCATGGCATGATCTCACGTCGGAATACAACTCCTGACGAACACCCCCATCGATGTCCCCACACCCGTAACGAGTATACTTTAGTAGCGTCTCACCCCGGGCTTCCCTGCACTGGACATCTTCCGACACAGGACGTATTCTGCACCGGTTGGGGGACACAGAGCATGCAGAAAGGAGAGACGTTAATGGCCAAAGCCGTTATTGTTGACGCTGTTCGCACACCCATTGGGCGGTTCGGGGGGAGTCTCAAGGAGTTCTCTGCTGCCGAATTAGCGACGCACGTGGTCAAGGCATTGATAGAGCGGAACAGCATTCCGGTTGACGAGATCGATGAAGTCATCCTTGGGCAGGTCATGCAGGCGGGATCGGGGAACAATATCGCCCGACAGGCCGCTATCAAAGCACGACTGCCGAACAGCGTCTGCGGCAGCACCATCAACATGGCTTGCGCCTCGGGGATGAGGGCCATCGACATGGCGCGGCAGGCCATTCTGCTGGGCGAGGGCGCCATCTACATCGCGGGGGGGGCGGAAAGCATGAGCAACGTTCCTTTCTATGCCAACGATGTTCGCTGGGGGAACAAGTTAGGCAGTGTGAAGCTGGTCGACGCGTTGGTGGATGAGGGGCTCACCTGCCCGATCACGGGAATGGGTATGGGATTGACGGCGGAGGAAATTGCGTCCCGCACCGGCATTACTCGTGAGGAGATGGACGCGTGGGCGCTGCGCAGCCAGGAACATGCCAAGGCGGCGATCGAGTCCGGCCGGTTTGTAGACGAGATCATCCCGGTTCCCCGAAAGAAGAAGGCGACCTACTCTGCGTCCGTCGCGGTGGACGTCGACGAGCATCCGCGGGAAACCTCGCTGGAGGCGCTGGGGAGCCTGCGCCCCGCATTTAAACTGGATGGTTGCATCACCGCGGGCAATGCCTCCGGTATCAACGACGGCGCGGCTGCCGTGCTCGTGGTCGAAGAATCGCGCGCGAAGGAAATGGGGTGGGAGCCGCGGGCCACCGTCGTCGCATCCGCCCTGGCGGGGATCGATCCGGAGGTCATGGGATTGGGACCGATCGACGCCGTGCGGAACCTCTGCGCGAAGATGGGCGCGGACGTTGAGGCGTTTGAGTTGATCGAGCTGAACGAAGCCTTCGCCGTGCAGGCGCTGGCCGTTGTTCGAGAACTTGGACTCGATGAGGAGAAGGTCAATGTAAACGGAAGCGGTATCGCCCTTGGGCACCCCGTTGGCGCAACCGGCGCGCGCATCGTCACCACCCTTTTGTACGAGATGGAGAAGCGAGAGCTCTCCCTCGGGCTCGCCACCCTCTGTGTCGGCGGAGGCATGGGAATGGCCATGGCGATCCAACGAGCGAGCGGCGAATGAGAAGGCAGTTGAGCAGGAGTCCAGCGAAAACACCCGCGTGCGGCATCTCACCAAGTTTATTGAGTTTGCCTCGACCGGAAATACTCGATGGTAGTGGGGAGGCCTTCCTCGAGGGGCACCTTGGGTTCCCAGCCGAGGAGATTGCGCGCCTTCGTGATGTCGGGTCGGCGAACCTTCGGATCATCGACGGGGAGTTCTTCATGCACGATCTCGGACCGGCTGTTGGTGAGGCGCAGGATGGCTTCGGCAAACTGGAGGATGGTCAGTTCGGCGGGGTTGCCAATGTTAACGGGTTCATGCTCGTCGGACTGCATGAGACGGTGAATGCCGTCGATGAGATCAGACACATAGCAGAAACTGCGGGTCTGTGACCCATCGCCGAAGACGGTAAGCGGCTCGCCGTTAAGCGCCTGATTCACAAAATTGGGGACGACACGCCCGTCGCGCTTACGCATGCGGGGTCCGTAGGTGTTGAAGATGCGGACGATGTGAGTGTCGATGCCATGCACTCGGTGATAGGCCATGGTCATCGCTTCGGCGAAGCGCTTGGCCTCGTCATACACCCCGCGCGGCCCAATGGGGTTAACGTTGCCCCAGTAGGTTTCGGGCTGGGGATTAACGAGGGGATCGCCGTAAGTCTCCGAAGTGGAGGCCAATAGAAATCCTGCCCCCTTGGCCTTGGCAAGCCCCAACGCCTTGTGAGTTCCCAGGGATCCCACTTTGAGGGTTTGTATCGGCAGCTCCAGGTAGTCGACGGGACTGGCGGGACTGGCGAAATGGAAAATGAAGTCGACGGGTCCCTCAATCTCGATAAACCGGGTGACGTCGTGGTGGACGAAGCTGAACTTCCGGCTATCTATGTGAGCCAGGTGGGCGCGGTCGCCTGTAATTAGATTGTCAAGAGCGATAACCTCGTGACCCTCGAACAGTAGACGGTCGCACAGATGGGAGCCAAGGAAGCCAGCGCCTCCGGTAACAACAATTCGCATAGTGGGAAATTTCTCTCCTTCGGTTGAGCGGTAAGTGGCAGCCCTCGGGTGTCAGGTGACGAAGGGGAGTTTACCAAAATCGTGCCAGGGCGTCAATCATAAAGGCGGAATAGCGTGGCGGCACTTGACTTGAGGCGTCCATCTCGTTAGAATCGAGTTGTCAATTGAAAAGGGCGTAACTCGCTCGTCGCTCTACATTTCGCTTCGTTTTTAGCCCGGAGGGCTTGGTTTGGCGCAGCCCGGTCGGTTGACCGCCTGGTTTGGAGCGGTCCCCAATCTCTCGCGAGCCCGGTTTATCGGGCTGAAAAAAGAGCAGTATCATAGGACCAGACAGAGCGTCGAACGAATTACACCCAATTGAAAAGTTATATGACAACCGGATTCACCGCACCCAGACACGCGAGGGCACACCTCCCCTGTTAAGTCAGTGTGTGCCGGCGTGGAATGCGGTTCCGGCGCTACAAGCGAATCCGTGGTGACAGGTAAAGGAAAGCCGAATGCCCGTTCTCGATGTAAGGTCCGAACGACCGTCGCACATCCCTGAAGCCCCCGCCCAAGGCGGAGACATGCCGGTGGATGATGACATGGCCCGCCATCGCACCATCCTTGGACGGATGACTGACGAGCAACTTGTGCAACGAGCGCAGGCTGGAGATGGATTGGCGACTGAATTTATATTGGCAAAGTACAAACAACTCGTGGTACAGCATACCCGGCCATACTACATCATCGGCGGCGACCGTGAGGACCTGGTACAGGAAGGGATGATCGGCCTCTTCAAAGCGATTCGCGACTACTCCGTCCCGCGAGGCCCTTTCTTCCAGTCGTTTGCGGGCATCTGCATCCGGCGACAAATCATCACCGCCATCAAAACCGCCAGCCGAATGAAATGTTTGCCACTCAACAGGGCGCACTCGCTGCACGCCATGGAATGCGAAGACGACCCCCGAGGCCCGCTTGAAATTCTCTTCCGAGCAACCGAGCGCGCCCCCGAAGAAGTGTGGCTTGACTACCTGGAAACGCAGGATATCTACCAACTGATGAAGCGCCGATTGAGTAAACTGGAATATCAGTCAGTCGCCATGTACGCGACGGGTTTGTCTTACCATGAGATCGCTCATCGGCTGGGACGACACTCACAAACCATCGACCGCGCCCTTTTCCGAGGGAAGCGCAAGGTGCGGGGAATTCTCGCATCGAGAGAGAAGTGATTTCAGAGATCGTCGGGACATTGCGCTGGAGATAGAACTGGGCGATGAAGAGAGCCTGCATTGCTTTCCTGATTGCTGTCGCTGTGTTGTCAATCGTAGCGGTCAGCGTTCCTCGCATCAGGGAATCATCTGTGAGGCAGACAAGAGTGTCTGCCTCCCGGGCCAACATTCCTCGCTTCAGGGAACCCGCACGGCGAACCCCGGCGATTGCCCCGACACAGAGCGCCGGCCCGCGAGCAATATTCTCCTACCCGACTCAACCTGCGATCCTACCACCGAATGAGAAGTCTCCCAGGACGGCTTCGCGCGAGAAGGAAGCAGGCGGCCGGAACAAGTGGAGGCGAAGCTCATCGCGGGACGACAAGACAACAGCGTCGGGAAACATGGCGCTATTTGAGGACGACTTCGAGTCTGGGCGCATCGGCAAGGCTTGGCACCGACAACACGATGAGCGATCCAAGTGCCAGGTAACAGCGAACAAGAGGGCCGGCAACCACTTCCTGCTGCTGAAGACCGCGAAGACACCCTACGCCCAGTTTGTTGCAGCGTCGACAGGTTCCCCCGCGTGGCGTGACTATGAAGTGACGTTCCGGTTCCGCATGGTTAAGGGGGACAACGTGTGCTTCGAGTTCAGGTCCTCACGCGCAAGAGGCTTCGCTGCACTAACGATTGTGCGCGACGCAATTCGCGTGCAGACCGAAGATGGGGCGTTGGCTATCGCGTCCGAAGCGGACGGTGTTCTCGGTCAAGGAATACCTGTGCCCTTCCTGAGCGCCATCGCGAAGGAAGATGAGGAATCTGCGGGCAGGTGGTACTCGACGCGTGTTGCGCTGAGGGGGAATCAGTTTGACCTGGAGCTTGCCGGCAGCGACGGAGACTCCCGGCCAGGAGGCGGCGGGCAACGGGAACAACCGCTGCTGCACGTCTCCAGGACGACGAAGGTCTCTCGCGGAGGCATCGCGTTTGGTGTATACCGTGGTGAGATGTGGGTGGATGATATTCGTGTGCACCGGCTGTAACGAGCGGGCACCCCGGTAAGGTAAATCACATGCAGAAGGAGAACTAAAAATATGTCACTCTTCCATCTTCGGTCAGAGAGGTACCCCAAACCATGACACTAACTCCAAGGCCAAAGACCTATTGCTCACAGTGCAAACGTGAACTCAAACACGTCGTTTTCTCAAACGTGAAGAACATCGTCTGCAAGGACTGCTACGGCCTCGACCGATATCGCGAGGTGGGAGGACCCGCCTTTGAGGAGGAACGCGGCGGAGACTTGACCCCCAAGGACACCGAGGTGCCCGACGCGACATAGGCTATTGCTCACGCGTCGGACAAATCTACAGCTTGACGTCGATCACCGCTGAAACGCCGACGCCGTAAATCCGTTTCAGGTTTGTCATCTTCTCACTGTCGACGGGCACGAGGGCCTTCACGCGGAATTTGCGCCCGGAAAAGTCCCCCTCAATCTGGGCAACCGCACTCACTTTCCGGACATCCTCCGGCGTGCCAATGACCTGCGCTGCGCCGAGATAGCTGCCTTTGCCGAGACTGATGATGGGAACGACTCGAGTGGTCTGATCATTTTTCACATTGTTCTTCAGCATCAGCGTGTTGATGAAGTCGTTGAGTTGGTCGTCGAACTGCTTGATAAGAATCGCGATGCCGGCCCCTTTGAGGACACCGCCCAAGTCGATGGCGGCAGTCATGCGCCCCATCGAAAAAGTCAGACCCCCCACCAACAACACCGATAACACTCTCTTGCCCTGTCCGTTCATTACATGCCTCCTCGTCATAGATTCTGTTTGATCCATGTCAGCACTTTTGGGAATACCTGCAATAGCGGTACGGCATGTCCCGCATCATACCAGTTAATATTCTTCGGCTGTCCCGCCGCGTCGTAGAGTTTGTTGTTGCATTCAACAGGCACAATGTTGTCCTGATTACCATTCTGCATCAGCAAAGGTCGAGGACTTACCCGCCCGATAAAGTTGATGGGATCGACGGGATCCATCAGTTCAGCAATCTGTTCAGATTTGAGACCCGGGTGCAGTTCCCGTATCTTTTTCGCTGCGCCGATCTGACTTTTGAGCAGGAGGGATCCCCAGTCCCCCCCTGCCACGATCAATACCACGGCCTTAATCCGCTGATCGACGCCCGAGAGAACTCCTCCAAGTATTCCCCCGAGACTGACGCCCACAAAGGCAATCCGTTTCGCGTCGATCTCAGGACGCGTCTCAAGGAAATCGATGGCGCGACGGCAGTCAACGATCGTCTGGATCATCGCGGCGCGGTTATCCAGCACGTCGGCGGAGAAAATGTCCTTCCCCGCGACGGCCCGGTCGCCGTGGTACTGCATGTCCGGCGCGAACACGGCAATCCCCGTTGCCAGGAACGCGGCCGCAGGCAGCAAGGAATCGTCTTTTGACCCTCCATAGCCGTGCAGAAGAAGAATGCACGGATGGGGTCCGGGAGTCGCTTTGGGCAGGAACAGGTAAGCCGGGACATTCTCGCCATTCACGCTGTCATATCGTATGCCTTCGGCGGTGTGGTATCCGCGGTCGGACTTGCCACTGCTGACCACGTTCAGCGCCTGCGTCCTGTCGTACTGGTACAGTGTGAGGAACGACTGAACATCAACCGCCGCAGACGACGGACCCGGAGCGACTCCAAGTCCGAGGAGGACAACAAACAGTGAAGTGAGACGAGGGCTAATCCTCCACACGATTGTCACCGTCGCTTTCAGCACGCTCTTCGAGAAACTTCACCACTCCATGCACCTCCACCGGGACGGAGAACATCGCAATACCGGGGTTCTTGAGGAACTCTTTCTTCAATGTGGCAATCGCCCGTTCGAGTGGCTCGATTTGTTCAGCGGGTAAGACGATGAGAACCACGTTGTTGGTTCCAGGAAAAACGGGCGTGCCGAGTTTCCAACCGGCTCCACCCGCGCCGTGCGCGCCAAAGATTTTGGTGAAACCGGTAATCTTCAGTTCATCGAACAGGCGATTGATATCATCATCGATGCCGCTGTTGTATGACAGAACAACCATTCTGTTCATCATGCATTTCCTTTTCCGAAGATCCGCCGCAAGATGCGCCCGAACCAGTTCTGGAAATCATCGGCGACCGTGTAAAGACAGGGGATCACCAAGAGTGTCAGTATCGTCGAGACGATGAGTCCGCCCTGAACCGTAACCGCCAGCGGCGCGCGTTGCTCGGAACCCGGACCCAATTTCATCGATAGCGGCAGCAGTCCAACAATGATGGAAAGCGTAGTCATCAGAATTGGGCGAAGCCGCGTCGGCCCCGCCAGCTCGATCGCATCATTGCGCTCCATACCGCGAGCTCGGAGGGTGGTGGTGAAATCGATCAGCAGAATCGCGTTCTTCGTCACCAACCCCATCAGCATGATGACCCCGATGAAGGAGATGATGCTCAAAGTGCTCTTTGTGAGGACGAGGGCGAGAATGCCACCGACGAGGGCCATCGGCAGCGTGAACATGATGATCAACGGATTCAGAAATGACTCAAACAGAGCAGCCATGAGCAGGTATACAAGGATGATTGACAAGCCCAGAGCGGAGAACAGATAGCGTGAATTTTCCTGCTGCGCCTCAATTTCTCCCCCCCAATGCAGTTTGACGTTCCCCATGGGGATATCTGCGATGGCCTTGTTGATCCCCAACTGCGCGTTCCCCGAGGGGAGTCCCGGCACCAGGTTGGCGCTGACGACTACCTGCCGTTCACGGTTCTTGCGCTCGATCTTCGTCGGGCCCGTGCCCAACTCCACCTTCGCCACATCCTTGAGAAAGAGAGGCCCATCGTCGGTCGAACCAACAATTAGATTCTCCACGTCTGACACATCATCCCGGTTGACCCTGGTCAACTGGATGCGGAGATCAAACTCGTCGCCTCCCTCGCGGTACTTGTAGTTCGTATTGCCTTCGATGGAATCCCGAATGGACTGGGCGATTTCCATCACGCTCAGTCCCATGTCTGCGGCCTTGACACGATCAACGTGAACCTGCACCTCCGGCTTCCCGATCCTCCATGATATGTCGGGAGTAAAAACGCCCTTTACAGTTCGCACCTTGCGCACGATCTGAGCCGCTACCTGGTTCATTTCATCGATGTCCGGCCCGCGCAGCTCAATCTGAATCGGTGCGGCCGCCCCCATGAACCCACGCACCGTGAAGACCTTGACATCGGCGCCGGGAACATCGGCGAGGCTCTTCCTGAATTCCCCGGCCAAGTCCTGGTCGCTCTTGGTCCGCTTGTGCGACTTGGCGCGCGCTCGCAGCGGACGCAGGGCCCGATCCAGCAAGCGTTCCTTGTCAATCAGGACGACGTCGACCATCCCGTAGTTGGGTCCCTGTTCACCAAAGCCTCGGCCGCCCCCACTGACACGACCGGCGGTGCCCACCACGCTCTTCACTTCCTGATAGGCCCTGGCAATTGATTCGACGTTCTCCACAATCTCGTTCGTCCGCCGGAGCGAGGTCCCTGCAGGTGTTTCCACGATGACGGCCATTTGCCCCTGGTCCAGCGCCGGAACGAACTGGAAACCCAGTCGCGGCAGAAACAGGAACACCACCAATATTAGGGAAGCGAATCCTGAACTGATAACCAATCCCCTGTGCTGCAAAGCCCGGTGTAGAAGTCGCCGGTAGTGCTCATCCATGCCAGAATAGAGACGGTCAAGGGCCGCAAGGAAACGAGGCTTCTTCTCCATCACCTCACCACGTCGATAGAACAGGGAGGCCAGCATGGGAGTGAGGGTAAACGACACAAACAGCGAAAAGAGGGTCGCCATGGCCACCGTCAGCCCAAACTCGCGGAAGAACCGTCCCACAATGCCCCCCATGAACGCCACCGGGACGAAGACTACAATATCCGTCATTGTAATCGTCACTGCGGCCAGCCCGATCTCCGTGCGGCCGTTGAAGGCCGCTTCCTTCGGGTTCTCTCCATCGTGGAGGTGACGGTGAATATTCTCCAGAACCACGATGGCATCGTCCACGAGAATGCCGATGACCAGCGCCAGACCCAGCATGGTCATCTGGTTCAGAGTGAAGCTCAGGAAGTACATCGGGATGAAGACCGCAAGAAGACACGTGGGGATCGCGAGCGACACAATCAGGGTTCCGCGCAGACTGTGCAGGAAAAGAAACACAACCAGAACGACGAGCATAATGTCCACAATGAGGTGGGTGCGCACCTCGTCGAGGTTTTCAACGACTTTTTCCGACTGATCGGAAGCGAAGGTGAACTGGAAACTACCTCTTAGTTCCTTCTCCAGTGTGTGCGCAGCCTCCCGAATTCCTTCCGCCACGGCCACCGTATTGGCGTCGGCGTTCTTCTGAACGGTGACAGTGACCCCTTCACGACCATCCACCCGCGTAATCTCTTCACGCTCTGCGGTGGTGTCGCTAACGGTTGCGATGTCACCCAGTGTCAGGTTGATGTCAGGCCGTCCCCCGTGGCCGGGCAGGTGCAGTCGGGCGTTCCTGATTTCATCGATACTCTTGAACTCGCCCACGACTCGGACGGCATACTCGTGCGACATCTCCCGAACGGCTCCGCCGGGGAGGTCCAGGTTCTGCGCGCCGATGGTCCGAGCCACCTCACTGATGGTCAGCCCAAGGGCATTGAGTCGACCTCGATCCACCTGCACCTGAATCTCCCGGTCTTCACCACCGACGACCGCAATCGAGGCAACGCCGGGGACGCGCTGAAATGCGTCGCGAATCTGGTTCTCGGTCACATGCTTGGTGTCTCGGGCTGAAAGGGCGCTGGAGACACCAATCAGCATGATCGGCATGGCGCTGATGTCGAACTTGCTGACGACCGGCCGTTCCGCGTCCGCGGGGAGTTTCTCGACCACCTCATCGATCTTCGCCCGCACATCAGATAGTGCGATGTCCAGATCCGCCCCTAACTCGAACTCGATGCTGACAATGGATACACCGTCCCGGGAAACTGATGAGACGTTCTTCACCAGGTTAACGGAACTGACCACGGTCTCAATCGGGTCGGAAACGAGGGACTCAATCTCCTCAGGGCCCGCTCCGGGGTAGACGACGCTGACGCTCACCCACGGGATGTCAATCTTGGGGTTCAGCTCAACCAACATACCGCCGACTGAACGCAGTCCCAAGACGAGGATCGTCAAAAAAATCACGACGCAGGTTACAGGACGCTCGATAGCAACTTTGGTGAGCCACATGCACGGATACTCCAACCGTCACAAAAATGTCGAGAGAAGAAATGGTTTGGCGACGGAAGCGTTAACGGAGCGCCGCCTTGGCGTCTCGTTTTTCGATAACTTTGACTTTCGCCTTGTCTTGCAGCGCGTCTGCGCCACTAACAACTACGGCGTCGCCCACTTCCACACCCGATATGACCTGCATGGTATCGCCGTCACCAAATCCGGTCTCCACCGTTCGCTGATGCGCAATACCCTCTCGTACGATAAACACAACCTTCAGGTTGTCCCGAAGAAAGATGGCCGACTTGGGCACACTCATCGCATCCGCTTCCGTTGACAGCAATATCTTCCCGCGGGCAAACGAGTTGGGCTTTGCCGCTGCTCCGTAGCTGGAGGTCGGAATGGATACACGAATCCTGAAGCTCCGGCTCTCCTGGCTTGCGACAGGAATGATACTGCGAACCTGCCCGCGAAATTGTTGGTTTTCTGCGGAGTCGATGGTAACACTAACCGGCATACCCGCTTCCACCTCGCCAACACTTACTTCCGGCACCAGCGCCTCAAAGTACGCGGTGTCAACGGACACCACTGTCATCAGCGGCACTCCCGGAGTCACCATCTCCCCCACGTTGACTGACCGGGACACGATTACCCCTTTCACGGGACTGACTATCCGCGTATTCCCCAGTTGCTCCCGCGACAGAGTCAGGGCGGCTTCCGCCTGCTGAACGGCCGCGTCGGCGCCGTGGATCTCCTCCTTCAGGACCTTTACATCCGCGCGACCGGAAACAGCATTTTGCAGCTCCGCTTCCGCCTGCCGAACCTGTGTCTTGGTCGCGTCAATGTCTTCCTGGCGAATCTTGGTGGACTTCTCATTGGACTTGGCCTGACGCAGCATTTCCTCAGCGCGGTGAACGTCTTCCTCCGCCAGACGCACCTCCTGAGCGCGTGCTCCTTCATGGACAAGGCTGGACTGCTCCTGAGCGAGGCGGTGTTGCGCTTCCGCCACCTTCAACTGACGCTCGGCCTCATCCAGCATCTCCCGAGAAACCGCCCCACTCTCGAAGAGCTGCTTCCGACGGGCGTGATACGACTTCGCATTCTCGTAGTTTGCCTTCGCCTGCGCCACCATCAGGTCGCTCTGTAACTTCTCCTGTCTGCGGGCCCCCTCCCGAGTCAATGAGAGCCTCTCCTTCGCCGCGGCCAGCGCGGCTTCCGCATCCTTGGACTGTGCGCGTGTCTGCGTTTCCGTAATCTGCGCCTGAGTCTCCATTTGGGAAACGCGAACCTTCGCCCCATCCAGGCTTGCCCGCGCCTGAGCGATGCGGGTGTTGGTGCCAGTGAAGCGCATGTCTTCAGAGGCGCGCAGTTGAGCTTTCCTTGCCCGGGCAGACTTGAGGTTTGCCTCTGCGGCGCGCACTTGGGCGAGCAACTCTCCGCGATCCAGTTGAATGAGGAGCTGCCCTCGGCTAACACGTTCTCCTTCCCTGCCTCCGACCCTGGCCGCCTTGCCGAATATCTTGGACGCGATGGCCACGTCCTCATCCACGCGGATAGAGCCGGTAACGTCCAACGTGCGGTCTAATCGCCCTGCTTCCACGGGCTGCACCTTCACCGGCAAGGGGGAATCGGCGGCGGGCGGGGATTCATCTCGTCCTCTCTCCCGTGACTTGCCTTTCATGATGACGAGGGCGACGACCAGCAATGGGATGATCCAAACAAACTTTTTCATCGCGAATGGTTCCTTGTCGATATGGGTTGCCATATTCACCGATTTGCTACCGTTCGATGCGAACCACAGAGTCCGACACCAACGCGTTCCCAACGGCATTTTCCCAGACAGCGTATGCTGCATGGTAGTCGTAGAGCGCCTGGGTGTAGCTCACACGCGCCCGGGTGAGGGCCACCCGCGCGTCGGTCGCCTCCAACTGAGTTCCAATACCCTCCTGATACCGGAGGTCCGCGATGCGCAGACTCTCCTCCGCCGCAGCGACCGACTTCTTGGTCGTCTCTATCCGTTTCACCGCTTCCCGGGTATTCAGCAACGTCTGCTGGACCTCCAGCGCGACAGCCTGCCGAACCTGTTCGCCCATGCTCCTATTCTGGGCAACAATCTCCCTGGACTCCCGTACGCGCGACTTGGCAAGACCGCGATCGAACACCGGCAGCATTAGCGACAGAGCCACATTCCAAAAGTAGTCTTCGCTAAAGCCCGTCGCTGTCTGACGGTGGTATTGGGCACCGAGGGTTACCGCAGGACGACGCCCTGCCTTCTCGATCGTCACGCTTTCCTTCGCGATAGTTACACTTTTCTCGGCTACTCGAAGTTCGGGACGCTGTTGCATTGCGAGATCAAGACTCTCCTCCAGACTGGGGGTCCGCAACCCACTCGCATCCACCGCCTCCAGCGCAACGGGGGAGTCAACCGGTCGGCCCAGAGCGCTGTTGAACGATGCCCCCGCCAGGGAAATGGCGTTGTCGGCCTGCACCAGAAATTCTTCGGCTTGAGCGACCTCCACCTCGGACCGCAGCACGTCAAACTTGGGTACCGTTCCCGCGTCGAAGTGCGCGTTGGCCACGCGCAGATGCTCACGGGCCAACTCCAAGGCTTCCGCAACAACCACGCGCAACGCTTCGGCGCGCAGCACGGAGAAGTAGGCCACCTTGCTTCTCAAGACCACGTCTTGCCGCACGTCCTCGAGCGTATCGGCCGCAACCCCCGCTCCCAGGCGGGCGGCGCGTCTCGATGCCGGAATGCTGTCTCCCGCGTACAATGTTTGGCTGAGCTGGAGAATGTAGTCGTTACGAGAGTCGGGCACGATGGTGGTCGATGTTCCCAGCCCGGTGGGAAAGCTAATGGTAGGTCCCTGCAGAGTATGCGAAGCGATGATGTCAATATCGGGTCCGAACTGCGCCTTTGCCTGTGGTATTCGTTCCTGCGCCGCCCTTCTGCCTCTCTCCGCTGTCTCCACGCCCGGGTTGTTTTCCAAAGCAATCCGGATGCTCTCGTCGAGCGTTAGGCGCGTCCCGCCCCCCTCGGACTGTGAGAAGCAGAGCCCTGGCTTCACCAACACCAACGCGCTCACCACCAACAGCATCCGTCTCCACTCCTGCGCCCGACGAAACATTGATGAGTTGTCCCTTTGAATCATAGAGCCACTCCTGCTGCCACGAAATCTGACGGCCAAGCTACTTCCGCTTCTCGCCTTTGTTGAGCTGCTCCTGAATATGAGCCAGCCCCTCAACCATATCCCGCATCAAACTTTCCATTTGGCCTACAGGAAACATCATGAACCCCTCTTTAAAGGGGTGCTCAAACACCAGCAGCTTGTCTCCCTTGCCAATCCTGCACTTTTTCCTGACTTCTGCGGGAATGACCACTTGACCCCGTGCGCCAACCGTCGCCATGCCGCAGAACATGTCGCCGAACGACCTGGTTGCTTCGTTCGTTGCCATTCTCATTGCCTCCCGCCCATTACAGGTAGCGGAGTTATCCGAAATGTATGAAATACATGACAAAGGGTAACCTATCCGGATGGAAGTTGTCAACGAGGCCGTCAAGCCTGGAAACGAGTGTGCCCCTCGGGCATCCTTTCGTAAATTCTTTGACATTAGACGCCGGATCGCTTCAGCGTCCGGTAGCTCACACAGGCAGCTACACGATGGAGGCTACCCTCCTTTTCTCCCCTTCGATACTCCGTACTCCTGTACTCGTAGCCCCGAATTCCAAAGCCGTGATACAATAGCGACGTAGACATGCGTTGACTCCTCGAACAATGGATTCCTGTGCAGTGAGTCAAACATGTCTGCCCTTATTCTGCAATTCAATCCCGAAAGTATGCATTAGTCGGATGAAC
>MNXM01000109.1 GCA_001872605.1 Armatimonadetes bacterium CG2_30_59_28
ACCGGACGCTGAAGCGATCCGGTGTCCTTCTGTTGGCAAACTTGCGAAGCGATGCAGTTGAAAGAGGAGAAAAGGAGGGTAGCCTCCATCGTGTAGCTGCCTGTGTGAGCTACCGGACGCTGAAGCGATCCGGCGTCCTTTTGTGGGGAAATTTCCAAAATACTGCACGAGGAGATTAGCGTTGGTGCCAGAAACAAATTCTACGGACCCGCCGGACTCACCCGTCTGCGTTATTCTTGCGGCGGGGAAAGGGACACGGATCAACGCGAACTCGGAGTTCAACGCGAACTCGGAGTTCGCCGGGAACTCAGAGCTTGCCTCCTGCTCACTCCCCAAGCCTCTAATGACGGTTGCGGGACGCCCCATGATTGACTATGTAGTTGAAGCTGCCAGAGGGTGTGCGCCAAGCCGCATTCTGGTGGTGATCGGGTGGTTGGGGGAGCACATCCGCCAACACCTGAATTCTGAGCGAGCTCACAGTTCGCCGCGAAACCAAGGGGTTCGATGCGAATACGTGGTTCAGGAAGCTCCTCTGGGGACAGGTCACGCATTCCGATGCGCGGTGGAGAAGATGGAGGGCTTCCACGGCAATGTGGTCGTGCTGAATGCAGACAAGCCTCTGTTCACACAAGCGTCGGTAGCGGGTTTGGTCCATACTCACCAAGCCACGGCAGCCGCCATCACGTTGACAACGGCCACGGTGGGCAACCCCACTGGTTACGGTCGCATAGTACGCTCTGAGTGGGGCACGGTACAGGCTGTCATCGAAGAGAAGGAGGCAACTGAAGCCCAGAAGACGATCCGGGAGATTAACGGTGGCGCTTACTGCTTCGACCTTTCCCAGATACAGGAATACCTGGACCTGCTGCCTCAGCATGGGTCTGACAACTCGCATGGACGGAAACACGAAGTCTTCCTCACGGACATTGTCAGACTGTCTGCGGCTGGTGGGAAGAGAGTCAGCGCCTACCGGTCTCCGGACCCCGATATTGTGCTCGGCGTCAACACGCTCGCGCAGAGAGAGTTGGTCGAGGCGCTGGTCGTGAAAAAGAGAGGAGTCATTTCATCGTGAACACCGATATCGCTTGCATTGGCGGTGGGTACTGGGGCAAAAATCTCATCCGCAATTTCTCGGAGCTGGGTGTATTACGGACGGTCTGCGAGGTGGACGCGTCAACTCGCGGCCGCCTGTCCCAGCAATACCCGTCCGTGATGTTCACCGATTCGCTGAACGAGATCATTGCAGACCCCGACATCAACGGCGTTGCAGTGGCTACTCCGGCGGAGACACACGCCGACATTGTCCGAGAGTGTCTGCTTGCCGACAAAGATGTCCTCGTTGAGAAGCCCTTGTGTCTGTCATCTCCCGAAGGCAGTCAACTGGTTGAACTCGCGAAAGAGCGGGACAGAATCCTTATGGTGGGCCATCTGCTCTGGTATCATCCAGCCGTCCTCCAGCTCAAGCAACTGGTGGATCGTGGAGAACTTGGGCGCATCCAGTACATCTACTCGAATCGTCTGAACCTCGGCAAGATTCGCCGTGAAGAGAACATACTGTGGTCATTTGCGCCTCACGACATTTCCGTCATCATCGGGCTTCTCCGGGATATGCCAGCGGAAGTGACTGCCCAGGGCGGCAATTACCTCCATGCACAGATTGCCGATGTGACCGTCAGCTTGCTCTCCTTTGCCAATGGGGTGAGGGCGCATGTCTTCGTCTCATGGCTGCACCCCTGTAAGGAACAGAAACTGGTGGTTGTCGGCGACGCGAAGATGGCCGTTTTTGACGATGTCGCTCCCTGGCCGGAGAAGCTTCTTCTTTATCCGCACAGGATCGACTGGAAAGATACTCTCCCCATCGCCAGCAAGGCCGATGCCGAACCCGTGCCGCTGGTCGAACAAGAGCCGCTGCGCGCAGAGTGCGCGCACTTCGTCGAGTGCATGGCCACACGCGCCCTGCCTCGCACGGACGCCCGGGAGGGACTTCGAGTTCTCAAAGTGCTGGAGATGTGCCAACATGCGCTCAAGACCAGGGAACGAGTCTCAGCAGGATTTTTGCTGAAGCCGGAAGCCCCATCTTATTTTGCCCACGAAACCGCTGTGATCGACGACGGCGTCGAAATCGGTGCGGGCACAAAAATATGGCATTTTTCCCATGTGCTAAGAAGATCCAATATCGGAAAGAACTGCACCCTTGGGCAGAACGTTGTCGTAGGCCCCAATGTAACTATCGGCAGCAACTGCAAGATCCAGAACAACGTCTCGGTCTATGACGGCGTTACGCTGGAAGACGGCGTCTTCTGCGGTCCGAGCATGGTCTTCACCAATGTCATCAATCCCCGCGCCCATATCGATCGCAAGAGCGAGTTCCAGTCGACATTGGTGAAGCGAGGAGCTACCATCGGCGCGAATGCGACGGTCATCTGCGGACACACGCTGGGCCGCTATTGTCTTATCGGCGCTGGTGCGGTCGTCACCAAAGACGTTCCCGACTATGCCCTGATGATCGGCACGCCCACACGTCAAGCGGGGTGGGTGTGTCAGTGCGCGGCACGACTCGAGCTGGTCGCCGACCGTGCCGTGTGTGCTTCATGCGGGGACAGATACATGCTGGTCGATGGTCTCCTTCGTCCCGAACAAGACCCCTATTCGGTGTCCGATACGGACCCGCAGTGACCAGACTGCTCGTGCGCTGTTCCGTACTTCCCCGCGCGGATTACTGGACGCTGAACCGATCCGAAGCCCAATGTGGGGAGTTTCCCGAAAGGCTCGGTTAGCCCAATATGAAGATTGTTACCATCGTCGGGGCGCGCCCCCAGTTCGTCAAGGCCGCAGCGGTTTCCCGCGCCGTCCAGACATACAACCAATCCATTAGCGGTAACCAAACAACAATTCTTGAGCTGCTGGTCCACACCGGTCAGCACTATGATCGGGATATGTCCGACATCTTCTTTGAGGAACTGGGAATTCCGGAACCCGCCTATAACCTGGGCATTGGTTCCGGTTCCCATGGCCGACAGACTGGAGAGATGCTCCGGGGGATCGAGGAAGCGCTTCTCAGGGAACAGCCTGATTGGCTGCTCGCGTATGGCGATACCAACTCCACCCTCGCGGGGGCGCTGGCAGCGGTTAAGTTGCACATACCCGTCGCACACGTGGAAGCAGGGCTGCGCAGCCACAATCGCTGTATGCCGGAAGAGATCAACCGTGTGCTGACCGACCATGTCTCGACGCTGCTGCTGTGCCCCACCGAAACCGCAGTGAAGAATCTGAAAGACGAAGGCATCAAGCAAGGTGTGCATCTGGTCGGTGACGTGATGTATGATGCTGTGTTGCACGACCTTCCGGTTGCCGAGAGGCGGTCGGCCATTCTTCGCGATCTTGGGTTGCAGCCCAAGGGTTATCACCTTGCGACTGTCCACCGCGCAGAGAACACGGATGATACTATTCGTCTTGATGGCATATTGGCGGCACTTCAGGAGATTTCTCGCATCAGGCCAGTAGTCTGGCCCATGCACCCTCGGACTCGCCAAGTACTTAGTCGTCTACACCCCTCACTCCTCGCAGATGCAATCGAGGATCACTCGACACCCATCCCTGGGCGGGCAGGCACTCATCATGGATTGCGTGCAATCAATCCTGTTTCCTACTTTGATATGCTCGTGCTGGAGAAGAACGCGAAGCTGATTCTTACTGATTCGGGTGGAGTCCAGAAGGAAGCCTACTGGCTGGGCGTTCCCTGCGTTACCCTGCGAGACGAGACAGAGTGGGTGGAAACAGTCGAGGTCGGCTGGAACGTGCTGGCCGGAGCCGACCGGGATCAGATAGTGAGGCTTGCTGAAACCAGAACTCCCCCCGGTGAGAGACCTGCTCTCTTTGGCGCCGGGGACGCTGCCAAGCGCACGATAGAAGTGCTCGCCGCCTAAGCGCGCATCGGTTTACCACGGAGACGCAGCGTCCATGGAGACAGCGACTTTGTTGCCGTAGGATAAAGCTCCAGCTTTGTCAGATGTTTTGTTGCCGTAGGATAAAGCTCCAGCTTTGTCAGATGCACATTGGAATTACGAAAAATAGGTCTGCCACTGACAAATCTGGAGCTTTATCCTACGGCAATCTCCGTAATTCCGGGATGCACCCTCTCGAGATGCGCCCGTGCCCGAGTTAGTTCTACCATAGGAATTTATAACGCGTTTTTCGGCATCAAAGTAGTCAAAAGCCCAGTAATGACGGGCATTTTCGGGGTATAGATTTTTCCAACGGATGTAGGAAGGTCTTCAAGCAGTGCCCCTGTCACCCGTCACCAGGTTGCCGAAGGCGTTAGTCCCGGAGGGACGCATCATATCCGCGCCGACGAAATTCGGCAGAACTGTCACCAGGTCGCCGAAGGCGTTAGTCCCGGAGGGACGGTATTGTGTAGCCGGGGATGTAAATCCCCGGAAACAGGTGGGGATAAAGTTAACCCAACCCCGGAGGGGTGGTACCGAGTGTCCGGGGATGTGCTCTCGAATTAATATCGTTCCTCCGGGGCTGGAGGGTGTGGCGGCGCCTCGCGTCCGCCTCCGATACAAAATCGCGGCATCTCATCTTTATGCTGGAATTTCAGTCGGATTTGACGATAGCCGCTGGCTTCGGGTATAATGCTGTGCGCCACCGGATTCAATACTCGCGCGAGTCGTCAAAACCTCTGGGGGATGGCGCAACACGCGACTCCGGCAACAAGAGGGACATGTTTGGGTGTCGGGTCCCTGATACGGGAGCTGTTGGTTCCACACCTTATGCTTGCATACACAGGTGGGAAGGGACTGGCGGCTGCATTAGTATGGAGAAGATCCTGAGGCAGATCGACACCCTTGTAGACTTGGATGGCGCGGGGGGCCGCACACCCGTACATCGATGACCCTTGACGGGTATTTCCACGCCCCACCGTCACAACGTCACAAGGCACGCATACCGTTCAGCGCAGCTCCGCTCCCAGCTCCAGCGTATCCGTTCTCTTCTGTGCGGGATTGGCATGACTTCTTTCACCACGAGAGAGCAGCATTGACAGCACGCGAACAGCAAACCCAGTATGATGGAGTCGTAGCCGTCCTCTGTGAGGCCTTCTCCGATCGGTTAAAGGCTATTGTCCTGTTCGGATCGGCAGCGCGGGGCGAGGCTCGTCGAGGCAGCGACCACGACTTGCTCTTTCAGTGGCATCTGCGGCGCACCGGTAAGCGATGGGAATGACGAGGTCCATCGAAGACATTACACAGAGGTTGATCGAGGGCTACAAGCCTGAAAGAATCGTCCTGTTTGGGTCACATGGACGGCATGAGGCACGTGAAGACAGCGATATTGATTTGCTGGTAATCAAAGATGACGAAAAGCGCCCATCCGACAGGCAAGCCGAGGTCGAAGCCCTCCTCGCAGACCGAGCAGTTCCTCTCGACCTGTTTGTGTATACTCCACGCGAGTTTCGTTACCTATTCTCCATCGGCGCTCCGCTGATTGAGGAAATCATGGAGAACGGGCGACTTGTTTACATGAGAAAGGCTACCAGCAGTTGGGTTAAGAACGCGGAAGAAGAGCTTGACTCGGCGAGAGTACTGCTCGAACACCAGAAATTCCGCGCCTCCTGTTATCACAGTCAGCAATGCGTTGAAAAGGGGCTCAAGGCTCTCATCATGGAGAAGGGAAAGAGACCCGGAAGAACCCACGACATTGTTGATCTTCGGAATAAGACCACTGAACTGGGTTGGGATCCTGGATTGTCTATGGATGACGCCATCCTGCTGAATAGTATCTATCGGGGACGGTATCTCACGGAGGCAGGACTGCTACCTCACGGGGAGCCGTCCCAGGAAGAAGCGGAAGGGGCGCAATCCGCAGCTCAGGCGTTCATGAGAGAGTTGCAGAAGAATGTTGAGAGAGCGCCGCATTAATCCGCCGTTTCGAATCGTGAACGTATACTCGTTGCAGTTGAAAATCGACCTTGTCGTGTCCATTATAAGGGCTTTAGCCGAGAGAGTGTGTGTTTCCACCCTTGACGAGTATAAGGGCAAAGCCCCCAGTTTCACACAGGAGGGGACTTACGGCCAACCCACAACGGCGCGCCCCATACCGGCCGTTGCCCCGTTCTTGAATGCGTCCGCGAGAAGTGCGAAAATGGACGAAGTGACAGCGCGTGACCAGTGCGCCCAATACAAGGAAATCGTAGCGGCCCTCTGTGAGCGTTTCTCAGATCGACTGAAGGCAGCGGTCTTGTTTGGATCGGCAGCGCGCGGCGAGGCTCGTCGAGGCAGCGACCACGACTTGCTCGTGCTGATAGATGGATTACCACGCGATCCGGTGCAACGTCAGAGAATAGTACGTGAGCCCATACTGCCACTCCTTCCCGACGATGTTCCTGGCGTGGTGAACTTCGTTGCTAAAACTCCGGGTGAAATGGAGGCGAACCTGACGCCCCTCTTATTGGATGTATGTGTCGACGGGCTCTGTCTGTATGGTGACACGTATTTCCAGCCCTATCGCAATCGAGCCCTGGCAGCCTTACGGGACTCGGGGCTCCAACGGCGCAAAGTGGGAGGCACGTGGATGTGGATTTTCCCCCAGTTGCCCTCTGGTTCGTGGGAACTTAGCTGGGAGGGGTATCGTGAACGAGCGTGACGACGTCGACTATCGCCTCAAGCTTGCCGAAGGTTTCCTTGCAGAGGCTGAACAGGATGGGGGGCATCCCGGAATTACGGAGATTGCCGTAGGATAAAGCTCCAGCTTTGTCAGATGCACATTGGAATTGCGGGAAAGAGGTCTGCCACTGACAAAGCTGGAGCTTTATCCTACGAGGTTAACGGTGGAGTTTCAGCCTTAACGAGTATACTTGCACTGGGCAGCGCCGAACACTTCCTGACGGACTATGGAGACGAGACCGAATATACTCTGCCTTGGGACCTTTTCAACGAGGAGTCCGCTGAAATGGCGGAAAAAGCGGCCCGCTCTTCACTTCAAGAGGCTCGACGGGTAATCCTGGCGGTCCAAGAATGGCGAACCGCCGAACGCCAATAACATCTGAGTCCACTGAAAGAACCAGAGCTCCCGCAGAATACGCAGAAATCGCAGAAGGAAAAGACCACCTTAGAACCCAGAATCTGTACTGACGCTTCCGCGTATTCCGCGTGTTCTGCGGGAGAAATCCTTTTTTCAGTGGAGTCATAGCTTAGTCGCGCAATGAAGTTGCGACGTTAATCCGGAATAGGCGAAACATGCCATCCTCAGAGTTGAATTCTCCTGCCGTCACAACAGAATCTCCACCTACACAATGGGAGGATGACGAGATCAACCTGCTGGACTATTGGATCATCCTTCGCCGTAACTGGCGCGTTATTGCGCTGATCACCTTTTTCGCTGCGTTTGTGAGCGGCATTTGGTCACTCTTCTTCATTCCCCGCAAGTGGGAGGCAACGACCCGCATACTGCTACCCCAGCAACTGCAAGGTGCTGGAGTGGGGCAGCTCCTTGCCTTACCTGGCGCAGGAGGAGGAGGAGGGGGGTTGGCTGCACTGGTCGGTGGAGGGGCGAACCTCGGCGACACCTACAAGGCCATTCTGGAGAGCGATTTCATTCGACTATCGCTGGTGCACGAATTTAATCTCGATCGTCTGCTTCACTTGGAGAACCGGGAAGCGCAGATCAAGTCGGTCGGGAGTATACTCTCCATGAAAATCGACCCAAAGTCCGGAATGATATCCATCTCCGGCTCCCTCGCCGGAACCCCGCAAGGGAAGTTGATGGGAAGTAGGCATGCCGGGCCGTGGGGCAGGGACGATATCAGGGCGAGAACAATGAGCGCCCAGATTGTCAATCGGTCGCTCGAACTCCTGCAGCAATACTTGACCGACTCCAACATCTTTCAGTCTCAGAAATACCGGAAGTACATGGAGGAGCAAGCCGACCAGGCACGCCTGGCACTGAGGCTGGCGCAGGGAAAGCTGGAGGCGTTCCAGCGGACCAGCAAAATTGTATCCCCTTCCGACGAGGTCAAGGCCCTGATAGACACGGTAACAAGTCTGAGCGAGAAGAAAACCGCCGCAGAAATCTCCTCGAAGGCACTCAGTAACCAGATTGATACGGTCACAACCCAACTCAAGACCCAGGCGAAGAACGTGATGTCCCTTCCCGCCAACAGCCCGGTCGTGCAACAGTGGCGGCAGAAGTTGATCGAGCAGGAAACCGAACTGGCCATACTCCAGAAGGAACTCACCGAATCGCACCCGGATGTGAGGAAGCAGAAGCTGGCGATTGAGGAGACGGAGAAGCAGTTGACAAAGGAAGTCAACCGCGTGCTAAAGTCTGCTGATGAGAAGCTGTCGCCACAACTGACGGATCTCGTGGTGCAACAGATTTCCGCAGAATCGCAAGACAGGGCCCTGTCATCCGTCATCTCCAACCTCCAGTCGGAGCTGTCGTCTCTGCCGCCCAAAATGATGACCTATTCACAGTTGAAAGGCGATACGGAGGTCGCAGAACGGCGTTACAGGATGCTGGCGGAAGAACTGGAGAAAGCCAAAATGTCCGCAGCAAAGGAGCCGACGGGGTTTGTCCTGCTGGACAGCGCGGTGGCTCCAGAGAAGAAGTCATCGCCCTCAAGTGCCAGGAATGTAATGCTGGCCATACTTGTCGGCTTGATGGTCTCTGTAATGCTCGTCTTGGCCAAGACGAGCATTGAGCGAGATCGTGGGTAACTGCTCAGCCGGGAGGGAGCCAATTGGACGCTGATGAACACTGATTTGTCTGATCTTCCCTGGTTGCTCTGTTTCATCGGCTTTAATCTGTGCAATCTGCGGACTTGGCAATCCGAGCGGAATGTGCGTCGCTGATTTGTGATCGGAACAGTTATCGCTCCCGACTCAAACATAGCTGGCACACAAAGCCGCCAAGAGCGCAAAGTTCTTTTATGGAGGCGCACCATGACACCAGCGACAATGAGAGATACGGTGACAAATGATGAAAACGCTGGTTCATTCCGCATTCCGAAATCCGCATCTACACAGGGAGGTAAGGCTATGCAAGCGACTTTGACTGAGCAAGGGCTCGTCATTCCAAATGAGATGCTGGCCAGATGGGGCGAAATAACAGTTGAGGAGCGACCGTTTCAGATTGTCGTGCGGCCCCGAAGCGTCACACAATTGACGTATGGCGTGTTGAGGGGGGACTCGACGGTGCTGGAGGGGATTCTGGAGGACGTCGAGGCGGGAGGAGCAACGATAGATCATGGCGAACCGGCTACGGGATTTCACGCTGAGTGATTCGATTTTTATAGACACCAACATCTTCGTGTATCACCAGGCAGGTCATCCTGACTTTGGTCCCGACTCTCGCGATTTCCTGGATAGGGTCGAGCGCGGCGAGGTGGAGGCGGTTACCACAAACGTGGTCGTCAATGAAGTGATTTATGTAGCTCAGATTCAGCGTGCCGCCAACCTCTTGGGGATATCAGATCGGAGGCGCCTGCATCGGCAGATGGCAATGGACGGTACGCTCGCTACGGAATGTTGGTTGGCGGCTGAGCAGTTCTTGAATGTTCTGGATGTTCTGGAGGAGGGCGGACTCACAATATTGGACGTGCAGAAGAGCCACTATCGCGAGGGCTGTTCATCCGGAAAATCTTTTCAGATATTCGTTTCCGACGCTACGCATGTTGTGATATGCCAGCAACTGGGAGTTCAGCATTTGGCCAGTAACGATGTTGATTTCGACCGTGTCGCTTTCCTGACGCGGTGGAAGCCGGGGGCTTAACGATAATCGGAAGGCTCTCCGTCTCAGGTCGCTCCCCGCACGCAAAGCCGCCAAGAGCGCAACGGGTTCTGATGTATGTGAGATTTGACATTTGCCATCTGGGATTGCGGCAATGGGAGATCTGGCAGTCCATGTGATTCTATATCGAGAGCTCAACCATTACGTTGCTCATTATGGACAAACCAACAAGCTACCGTGATCTATCGGCCTTCGCGAAATTCGTATAATTCGTGGCAAAGGAAAGGTGTGGGTGCATGGCCGAGATTTTATACAAAGAACTCTCCTACGCGATCGTTGGCGCTGCCATGGAAGTTCATCGCATTCTCGGCCCTGGTTTTCTGGAAGCGGTCTACCAAGCTGCGCTGGCCCACGAACTGAGCCTGCGCGGCATCCACTTCGAGCAGTTCAAGAAGCTGCCGGTGACGTACAAAGGTGTCCTGGTCGGTGATTACGGGGCCGATATGGTCGTGGAGGACAAGATCATTCTGGAGCTCAAAGGGGTCTCGGGATTGCATCCCAAGCACGAAGCCCAGGCACAGAACTACTTGGCGGCCACCGGACTGCGATTGGCGATCCTATTGAACTTCGGTGCCGAATCGCTACAGCAACAGCGGGTGGTGAAATAATCTGCCACGAATTCCACGAATTAACACGAAAAGAATTGGTAAAGATTCGTGCAATTCGTGGCTAAAAGCAAGCAGTACCGCCCACGATGGTCCTGGGAGATGAGGTGAAAAATTGTGAGCGGATTCGTGAGCGTTTCCTCAAGGATGCGTTGCCCGAACGGGTGGTCAACCTGGCAGCCGATCTCAGTCGAGTCGCCTCGTCGGCCCGTCGCCCAACGGGAGGTGCGGCGACCGCACTGATGCTGGAAGAAAGCCAACACTTGATCGAATGGACGGCCGCCGAGGCGCCTCCCGAACTGGCTGAGGAGATGGTCAACGTGCAAGTCCTGCTGGCTCTCTGGCGCCGGGCCTGGCCCGAAGCTCAGCAGGGCACGCTCCAGCGCAGCCTCTTGGCGGTGCAGGCAAAGCAGTGGGCCGATCACGTGTTGCGTCATGCGGCCGAAGATTTGCGTTGACGACCCGTATGCAGTCCCGGGGTCTCACGGCCCGTGTGGGAATCCGCGAACCATCGTTCCTGTGTTGAATTGTTGATCGTTCTCTCCGTGGATTGGTGGCTTCGTGCGAGCCTGAGCAGCCACGTAAAAAGTTGATCGAGTCCGTGCGGATCCGTATGGACGGGAAGACCAATCTGGCATACTGAAAAAGGAACTCACCGAATCGCATCCTGATGTGGTGAAACAGAAGTTGGCCATTGAAGAAACCGAAAAGCAGTTGACCAAAGAAGTCAACCGCGTTCTGAAGTCCGCGGATGAGAGACTGACGCCCCAACTGACGGATCTTGTGGTGCAACAGATCTCCGCCGAATCGCAAGATAGAGCCCTGTCATCGCGGACTCAAGGAGTCCGACGTGATCTCCAATCTCTCCATACGGATCCGCACGGACAGTCGGAATTATCTTCCCTGCCACCCAAAATGATGACCTATTCACAGTTGAAAGACGACGTGGAAGTGACGGAACGACGCTACAGGTTGCTGGCAGAGGAACTGGAGAGAGCCACAATGGCAGCGGCGAAAGAGCCGACGGGGTTTGTCCTGCTGGACAGCGCGGTGGCTCCAGAGAAGAAGTCATCGCCCTCAATTGCCAAGAATGTAATGCTGGCGATGGTTGTGGGTCTGATGCTCGCAATCTTTGTCACATTTGCTTCAGAGAACCTCCGAAAGGGGTCTACCGCGGGGTGAATGGTCGAGGTCGCTGGTGTTGCAGAGAGTAGAGAATAAAGGAATTGGAACAAGGCAGGTGCAGACTATGGGAGAAGTTCGAGTGAAGGTGAAGCTGACGAATGCGATGGATGAGATGCTTGCGCATGGCGGCCAGGTGACTGCTGAACAAGTGCGATCCTACGAAGCCGATGCACTCGTGGATACCGGAGCAGTGCGGTGTGTCTTGCCTTCGCATGTGGCGCAGGAACTGGGCTTGCAGTCGATTGGGCAGCGCGTGGCGCAATATGCCGACGGGCGTTTGGACACCGTGGACCTCACAGGACCCTTCATGCTGCGAGTTCTGGGCCGCGAAGAGTTGGAAACGGCAATGGTCCTGGGAGACGAGGTGATTCTAGGCCAAACGGCTCTGGAGAAGTTGGACCTGCTGCCAGACTGCGTGAACCAGCGGTTGATACCCAATCCGGCTCATCCCGATCAGCCTGTCTCCAAGGTTAAGAGCCTATCCGAAAAGTCCTGAAAAGTAGCATTGGTCTGTCAGAATGGTTAAAATACACAGCAACATCACAGCATCACTGATGCAAGGAACGAGGCAACCATCATGGCAACCAAAAAACAAAACGAGCAGGAAGAGACGCGGGACACTTCGGAATCGGGGTGAGGGAAGCGTTTCAGATACCTGACAAGTTGTGGGAGCGGATCGAAGCGATTCTTCCGCCCTCCAAACCGAAAAAGAAACCGGGGCGTCCTCGGATGCCTGATCGGCAGGCCCTGTCGGCCATTTTCTTCGTGCTTCGCACGGGATGCCAATGGAACGCCCTCCCCCGTTGCTTGGGAGCTTCCAGCACGGTGCATGACCGTTTTCAAGAATGGGAGCGAGCAGGGGTATTAAAGCATTTGTGGCAATTGGGTGTCGAGGAATACGACGATAAAAAGGGACTCGATTGGGAGTGGTAAAGCATGGATGGGGCGATGACGAAAGCCCCGTTGGGGGGGAAAAGGTACGGGGCCTAGTCCAGCGGATCGTGGCAAAAAGGGCACCAAACGGAGTTTGCTGGAGGTATTGCTTCAGGAGAAACCGGACTGGACCCTCGTCTACGGCGACACCAATTCCACCCTCGCCGGTGCGTTAGCCGCGGCCAAGCTTCACATCCCGGTGGCTCACGTCGAGGCGGGTCTCAGGAGCCGCAACCGGCAGATGCCGGAAGAAATCAACCGAGTCCTCACGGACCATGTTTCGGAACAGCTCTTTTGTCCAACGGAGACAGCGGTCAGCAATCTGCGGGCCGAGGGTATCGTGGGGGGCGTCCACTGTGTAGGAGATGTGATGTATGACGCTTTACTGGAAAATTTGAGCCTCGCGCAGACAGCATCTTCCGTCCTGGGGCGATTGAACCTACGTCCTCAGCAGTATTTCCTCGCCACGGTCCATCGCGCGGAGAATACCGACGATCCGGCCAGGCTGACAGGAATCCTGGAGGGGCTCTGCCAACTGAACGACACCCATCCCGTTGTTTGGCCAATGCACCCTCGGGCACGCCGCGCCCTGGAATCGAGTAGTCTACTCTCGTTGGAGCGGTGTCCCGTGCGGGTTATTGAGCCAGCGCCGTATCTTGACATGCTGCTCCTGGAAAGGCATGCGCGCTGCATCCTGACCGATTCGGGAGGTGTCCAGAAAGAAGCGTACTGGCTGGGAGTGCCCTGTGTCACTCTACGGGACGAAACCGAATGGGTGGAGACCGTGCAGGCGGGCTGGAACGTGGTCGCGGGTGCTGTAGCCAATCGGATCGTGGAGTCCACTTTGGGGTTCAGTCCACCCGAAGTGCGTCCACCGGTCTTCGGTGACAGGAAGGCGAGCCAGCGTATTGCCACAACGTTGGCGGAGCAAAGCTGATGCGCGTATTGTGCGTGGTCGGCGCTTGTTTGGTTCCCATGGCGCCATATTTCGTGTCACACGTTTCCCGTGCTGCGGGTGAGAGCAGAGCGTCTGTGTCTGTCGACGGCTCCGATCTCCCGACTGTTGTCGTGAAGTTGACCCGGTGGGTGGGGAGTGTTGGTGTATGGGTGTGCGTATAAGCCCGGTAACGTCGGGAGGTTTCTCCGCAGACGCGGGAGACGCCTCCCCCGACTTGGAAGACCGCAGCTTGATCGCGTGCGACTCCTCACTGGGCGTGCGAGATTCCTCATCAGGAGCCTGTAACTCCTATCTGGCCATGCGCGATTCCTCCTGGGGAGCGTTCGGGTCCATATTGGTCCGGGGAGGCTCCTCCTTTAGAGTTTTCAGCTCCTCTTTGGCCTGCCGCGGCAGCCGCTTGGACGCAAGGAGGAGCTGCGACTGGCCAGCGAGGCGATGTCGAGCTTCCGGGAGGGACTGAAAGAGCGCAAGGAGGAGCTGCGACGGTTCTGCGAGGAGATGCCGAGCTCCAGCGAGGGACTGCAAAAACTCAGGGAGGAGCTGCTACGCTTATGCGAGGATATGTCGATCTTCGAGGAGGGACGGCAAAAGCTCTATGTGATGCTGCCACGGTCCAGGGAGGCTATGTTGATCTTCCTGGAGGGACTTCGAAAGGTCGATGAGGTTTTGCTCAAGAATCTCCTTGCGGCGGCCAGTGTGACGGTGCCGACGGAAGGCGACGCGCCGGCGCACACTGCCGATAGCGAAAAGCCGTCGCTGCCGGATGACGTGAAGTGAAGAGGCAAAGCGGGCTTTTCAGAAGCGCCACCAATCAGTCCATGCGAAGATGTCTTGAGGACGCAGCGTCCGCGGAGAACTCATAGAGAACCCAGGGCAGTTGTTCAAGAGCGCCGTTCGCCGCGCATCGCGTTTTGGGATGAGACTGAGTGGGTGGAGACATTGATCGCGGCTTGGAACGTGTTGGTCGGCGCGGCAGCCGGGCGAATCGTGGAAGTCGCCCTGTCCTTGCTGCCGCCACTGGCGCACCCAACCATACTTGGCGATGGGCACGCGAGCGAACGGATCACTCAGGTAATGACACGCAATAGCTCCCCTGCGCGTGCTGCACAGCGTGGGTGCTTGACCTAATCTCATGAACAGGACCGCCACCGAGGAACCCATGATCACCGTTGCGATCAATTCTCAGGCCGAACCATTCCGGGAAGAAGATGAGATCAACCTGCTGGACCAATGGATTGTCCTCCGTCGGAACTGGCGTACTATCGCGCTGGTCACTTTTATTGCCGCATTTGTGAGCGGCGTTTACTCCCTCTTCTTCATTCCTCGCAGATGGGAGGCTACCACGCGAGTCCTGCTGCCACAACAACTCCAAGGGGCCGGAATGGGCCAGATTCTTGCGCTGCCCGGAGTCGGTGGGAGGAGCGGAAACGGCTTGGCGGCATTGGTCGGATCAGCGCCCAGTCTCGGCGACACCTACAAGGCGATTCTGGAAAGCGATTCGGTAAGAATGTCTCTGGTACGGGAATTCAGACTCGACCGTCTCCTTCAGCTTGAATACCGGGAAGAACAGCTCAAAGCGATGGGTAACGTCGTCTCCATAAACATCGATCCCAAGTCCGGAATGATCTCCGTAACCGCCGCCCTTTCTGGGACTCCGCAAGGAAGACTGATGGGCATTCGGCATGACGGGCCGTGGGGCAATAACGATATCGAGTGCAGAAGACTGAGCGCCCCGATTGCCAATCGGTCGCTTGAGCTCCTGCAGCAATACCTGACCGACTCCAACATCTTCCAGAGTCAGAAGTACCGGAAATACATGGAGGCGCAAACCGACCAGGCCCGCGTGGCGCTGAGGCTGGCACAGGCAAGGCTGGAGACGTTCCAGCGGACCAGCAAAGTTGTATCCCCTTCCGACGAGGTCAAGGCCCTGATCGACACGGTGACAAGTCTGAGCGAGAAGAAGACCTCCGCCGAGATCTCCTCGAAGGCAATCAGTAACCAGATTGATACTGTAACGACCCAACTCAAGACACAGGCGAAGAACGTGATGTCCCTTCCCGCCAACAGCCCGGTCGTTCAGCAGTGGCGGCAGAAGTTGATCGAGCGGGAAACCGAACTGGCCATACTCCAGAAGGAGCTCACCGAGTCGCACCCCGATGTGGTGAAGCAGAAGTTGGCGATTGCAGAGACGGAGAAGCAGTTGCGGAAAGAAGTCAATCGTGTTCTCAAGTCCGCTGACGAGAAACTGGCGCCTCAATTGGCGGAGCTAATGGTGCAACAGATCTCCGCTCATACGAGTCGCACGACCGAATCGCAAGACAGAGCCTTGTCATCGCGGACTCAGAGAGTCCGACGGGATCGCCAATCTCCAGTCGGAATTATCCTCCCTGCCGCCCAAAATGATGACCTATTCACAGTTGAAAGGCGATACGGAGGTCGCAGAACGACGTTACAGGATGCTCGCAGAGGAACTGGAGAGAGCCAAAATGGCAGCGGCGAAAGAGCCGACGGGGTTTGTCCTGCTGGACAGCG
>MNXM01000061.1 GCA_001872605.1 Armatimonadetes bacterium CG2_30_59_28
GAGTTCGCCTCGAACTCGCAGAGTTCGCCCTCATCCTGTGTATCCTGTAAATCCTGTCAAAAGGTTGTAAGTAAATCATCAATAATCTTGTCCACCGCAGAAGGCGCAAAGCGCGCGAAGATTTGCCTTCTTTTCTGTGTTCTCCGTGATCTCTGTGGTGAGGAAATGAGGACAGAATTTATGACGATCTACTTACCTGAGTAGTTACCTGACACGATTGGCTACGGAAAACGCCCTTTGCAGGGTTCTTTTGCACACCCGATTTTTCAAAATCGGGTTCCTGACACATCCGGCTGTGGCCGCAATAGCCACTTGTGTCAGGAACCTGACGTTGAAACGTCAGGTGTGTGGGATCTCGAAGAGCCGCAGCTCTGTAGCCACCTGTATCAGGAACCTGATTCTGAAGAATCAGGTGTGTTCTCTTCTCACTGGCCCACAAGATGTGGGTAATGGTAAGCCCAAGATGGGAGAAGGGGGTCTCACATGAGGTTGGTAGTGTCTCTCCCCTCTCGCATTTTGGGAGAGGGGCCGGGGGTGAGGGCAAACTCTCCACCGACAGATGAATCGTCAACCTGCCGTCATTCTTCTCTTTTGCAGGATCAACGATCCAGCTACCGGGCGTATCGTCCCGCACCAGTTCCACGTTGACACCTTCGTTGATGAAGATCGCGGGGCGGCGGCCGTCAAGCCACGAGACCACATACTCGCCCTTCCGCCACGGCATCCGTAGCGTCGGACTCTGCAAGTCCGCGCTGATTGTTCTTCCCGGGCAATTCGGTGGTCGTTCCGTCGGCGTGATGGAAGACATGCGTCGCTTCCGGGTTCAGCCAACCCACGGGAAGTGACTCGGTGAGACCCGGATACTGCTTCCACCTCAGGTCCCACGTGTAGAGCAGCGTCGTCAGCGACCAAGGCCGCGGGCGGAAGCAGATGCCGCGTCGTCTGAGCCACAGGTAGCGCGTCTCGTGAACGGGATACCAACTCCATCCCGTCTGTGCCTGCCCGAAGAACCACGGTCATTCCGCCGATGGCGACATCCGTAGAAATCATTTCCCGGTGTGGAGTCAGCATAAGACCGCGTTCGGGAGGGTTCAGGCAGGGCATCGTTACGAAGAAGTGCAGCCCGACCCCGCGGGCGTCACGCCGCCGTCGCAGGGGTTGATCTCGTCATTCACCGGATCGTGTGGCACGGGCAGCATCGCGTCACCGAAGTACCACCAGCGGCCGGTGGTGGGTGTGACTGAATGGTGTTCCGCACAACACAACTTCCCAGCCGACGCTCTCATCCATGCTCACCGGCTTCGTCCCCCAGTGGTAACCCCAGTAGGCGCAGTACCAGACTCCGTCCACGCCAGGCACGATGATGCTTCCAAGAGGGAAAGTGGTTGTTCAACAGCGAGATGGTGTTCGGCTTCTTGTGTGAGACGCCGCGGTAATCACCCAATCCGCTCCAGTTGCGCCAGGTTCACGGCCCCTTCCACCGGCCTGCCAGCGAAATGGTCTTCTAACGCCTGCAGAGCCAATTCGCCGATCTTGAGGTATCCGTATTTCCCGGCGCCGGAGAGGTGCGGGAGCAGCATGACGTTCGTCATCCGGCGGAAAGGGTGGTCGTCCACGGGAGGCTCCGGGTCAGTGACATCCAGGGCCGCGCGGATGCGCCCAGTTTTGAGTTCCGCAACCAGCGCCTTCTCGTCCAGAACAGAACCGCGGGAGGTATTCACCAGAACCGCTCCGTCCTTCATCTTCTTGAGATGCGCTCCGCGGATCATGTGATGCGTTTCGTCCGTCTGCGGAGCGTGGACGGTGATGTAGTCGCTCCGCTCGAAAACCTCATTGAGTGACGCCTTCTGGATTCCGAGCGCCCCTGCCTCGTAGTCGGAGAGATAAGGGTCGTACACAAGCACCGTGCAGTCAAACGGTTTCAGCAGCTTGAGCATTTCCCGCCCCACTTTGCTGGCGCCAACGACTCCCACCACCGCGCCGTGAAGTCCCTGCGGGTTGGTGCGCAGGGCATCGGTTCTCCAGCCGCCCGATTCGCGGCAGTGAATGGTGTATTCGGAGAAATCCCGCGCACACGCGATCATCAAACCGAGGGCGCTCTCCGCCACGTTATAGGCGATGGCGTGGTTCCCGCTGAACACGATGATGCCCCGCGGAATCAGCGTCTTCTGCACGATGTCGCCGGGAAAAAGGTACTTCACTGACCCCGCGGAGTGGGCAATGATCTGCAGTTTCTTCGCCTGCGCGAGGTGCGCCGCGTCAAAGGGCGCAGTGCCCCAGCCGGTGACAATGGCGTCTGCCGAGGCGATGCGCTTCTCGAGTTGACGATTCATCGCAGCGTCGGACACTGGCCGCAACCACACTTGGAACCTGTCCTGAAATCGCTCGAATGTTTCCGGACGGAAGACTTTGTCGGTATGGCCCTGCTGACAGAGATACAGTGCTCGTGGCTTTGCGCTCATCTACTTCACTCCTGCTTTGTTGATTGCTTTTCGCAGCTCATCTTTGGAGGACAACCCGGTAAAATCACCGGTAATCTTTCCTGTGCGGTCAATCAGAATCAGCCGCGGGATGCCCTTTACCTGATAGCTCTCGCGAGCATCTCCCTCTTCATCTACAAGAACAGGGAACGTCAATCCGTGTTGCTTCGCTGCGATGCGCGCGGTCTCAGCATCTTCGAGGTTGATTCCCAACACCACCAGCCCTTTCCCTGCAAGGGACTGGTAAATCTTCTCAATAATCGGGAGTTCCTTGATGCACGGCTCGCACCAGGATGCCCAGAAGTCGAGTAACACGACCTTCCCCCTGAATTCCTGCAGAGAGACTCTCTTTCCGTCCGTGCTTTTTAGCGTGAACGGACGCTCTTGCTCCCCGACGAGGTCGAAGTGGAACTCCTGAACCTCCTCGACCCCTTTCGACTTCTTGAACGTGAACCAATCATCCGGCATCTCCGCATTGATAGCCGTTCCCACAACGGTTTCGGTCGTGTGGATATTGAGCCCGGCCAAACGTTCGAGCAGCATCTGCGCTTGCTGCTCGTCAAGTGAGCGATCCTCGGTCTTCTTCTTGAAGTGTCTCTGCATATCTTCATCGGAAACAGCAACTTCGTTGCGATAGATGAGGGAATCGCGCTTGCCGATCCAGAGCGTCTGTTGGGCCCCGCTGGCAAGGGCCAGATTGAGAACGTAACACTGGATGCCGCGAGAGTGCGTCAGCTTGCGCGCGACCGTCGCGGTCCGGGGGCCGTCTTCCACATCGGAGCCGAGGAACCAGTTGATGCTGTCGACGGCGTTCAACTCACGACCCAGGTGGAACTTGGCGAGGTAGTTCTCATAGACCGACTGCAGACTGTGGGGAGGATCCATCCGTTTTGCCTGACCAATGCTCGACATATACAGATGCAGATCATCGGCATTGCAGATTAGGACGTTTCCATCCTTGCTGGAATGGATGCTGTCCGGTTTGCGGAAGTAGACCTCGAGTTCGGATTCCTGTTCCTCGACTTTGCCTGCCATCTTGGTCTTGATAGTGATGGTGGATTTCTCGTAGAGGTTCTCCGCACCGGCGTATTGTTCCCTACACTTCTCCAGAATCTCCTCCGCAGGCCGGGGCGCACATCCAGACAGAAAAATCAACAGGCAGAAACAAAGGCCCCCAGGGCGAATTAATCGGGCCGCGCGTATGCTCAAACTGGTAACTCCTTTAAGCGGGCGGTAGCTCTGGACGCGCTATTATATGCAGTCGTGGATGCCGGTGTCAAACGAAACGGGTAGCGTGGGTGTAAGTCAGATTTGTGAATGCTTATGCACTTAACTCCGAATCCCCCCGAACTCGCTTCGGGGAATTCGACGGTTGGTCGCCAGGAGTAGCGCAAACCTAACAATCCCCCGAAGCGAGTTCGGGGGGATTCCAATCCACAGTCTTCGGAGCTAAGTGCATAAGCAATTTGTGATAATCAGCCCTATCCAGCCCAGCCGGAACCATCGGCGCCTGTAGGCTGAAACCCGACCGTGATTGTGTAACGGAGTTCGCGGTTCGTCGGTGCTGAGTGAGTTCATGCAACAACCCCCATCCTCGAACCCAAAGGGTTCGCACCCAAAGGGTTCGCACCCAAAGGGTTCGCACAGGGGAAGGAACCCCCCCCTCTCATTTACGCCTGCGCGGCCCCAGGGGGCTGATTACCACCACGCGTCACAAATCTGACTTGCACCCGGGTAGCGTAAACCCAAATCTCCCCCGGAGCCAGTCGGGGGGATCGTTAGGTTCACGCTTCCTTTCTCGACGACCGTCGAATTCGAACTCGCGGAGATCACACCTCCCCACCTGCCCAGGATCAGTGCGCAATGTCTGAAGCGACCGGGTCGTAGTGCGGGTGTGGCGCGTTTGGTGTCCGCATGCCTCCGCACAGATAGACCGAGGGCGGACCGTCGCAGTCCAATCGCAGAACCGGGCAAACCGGATCCGGTGGTTCCTGCGGGAGACCGGTGAGGGTGACTTTGCCGTTGCTTTGCGAGAACTCGACTGGGGCATCGTCTCCGAGAAGTGTCACATTCCTCACCGCGCACTCGAGACCGGCCAGCGTCAGCGTATTCCCCACCCACTTCTCCACCAGCCAGAAGAGCGAGTTCCCTCGGGCCGTGAGCAGGCCAAAGGAGTTCCAGTCGTTGCGGTGGTCGCCCCTGTCTTGCAGTCCGTAGGTGAACAGATCGGTGCCAAACAGCGATTCTCCGTTCTTCTCCATCCACCCGCCGACTTCCTCAAGGATGCGCACCGACTCATCGGGAATGGATCCATCTCCCCGTGGGCCCACGTTGAGTAGCAGGTTTCCCTTCCCGGCCGCCAATTGGGACAACATGTGGATGACCTGCTTCGATGACTTCCAGTTGCGGTCGCCTCGGTGAAAGCCCCAGCTATTATTCAGCGTCATGCAAGCCTCCCACGGACGCCACGGGTTGGGAGGGGTCAGGTGTTGTTCGGGGGTGGCAAAATCGCCGGGCAGGCAGTTGCGACCGTTGAAGAGGATATGCGGCTGAATTTCGCGCACCATCGCGTTCATTTTCTCCGACTGCCAACCCTCCGCATTGAAGGGCCACCAGCCGTCGTACCACAGGGTGTCAATCGGGTTGAACCGGGTGACAAGCTCTCTGATACGGTCGTGAACGCTTTGGATAAATGCTTCGTACGCGTCCCTGCTCTCCAGAGCGGCGACCGCATCGGGGCTTGCCGTCCAGTGATTGAGGCTGTGGTACAGGCCGATCTTCAGATTTCGTGTCCGCGCGGCGCCGACAACTTCTGCGATCAGGTCGCGTCCGGCAGCAGTCCTGGCCGAGTTGAAATCGGTCAATTCCGTATCATACAGGCAAAAACCGTCGTGGTGCATGGTGGTGAAGACGATGTACTTCATCCCTGCTCGAACAGCGAGGTCGCAGATTGCATCTGCATCGAATTTTTCAGCGGTGAACCGGTTGGCAAGTTTCCGGTACTCATCTATCGGTATCTGCTCCCGATTGAGTACCCACTCACTTCTCTCCAGAAGACTGTAGAGTCCGTAGTGAACAAACAGGCCAAAACGTGCCTGTACAAACCATTCCCATCGATCCATGCTGGCGCCTTTCATGTTGTCAGGATGATTGATGCCTGAAACCAAACCGTGCAACGGAGAACGCAATCTGACTGATGTAAGTTGCGCTATGAGGCAGGCCCCACTCCCCTCGTCGCTGCGGCCATACGGGTCATGTAGTAGCAATAGTTTGCGAAAGAGATATCGGGAGGACAGGAGTGGTCGGTGTGAGGGATGAAACCGCCCTCCTCCATCAGCGGTCGCAGACGCTGAATCTCCACGTCGATGGCTGCGGGTCCCTGTGCAAGAGTCCGTTTGTCGAAACCGCCCCAGATGCGAAGCTCCTGGCCATACTTCTTGCGGACCTCTAGTACGTCCATGCCGGCCTGTGTCTCGAAGGGATAGATGAAATTCAGACCAGCGTCCAGCCACACGGGGATCAGCGAATCGATGAATCCATCACTGTCGATCCCGACGTACTGTACCCCGCGGCCGCGCAGGAACTCTGTCACACGCTGGTAGCGTGGCAGCATGAATTTCCGCGCCATGGCAGGGGAGACCAGAGGCGCCGTCTTGTACGCCATGTCCTCCCAGAAACCAAAGGCGTCCGGTACAGCGACATCGAGGATTTGATCCATCATGGCGATGATAAAACCCGCGTTCGCGTCCATCATCTCCTCAAGGAAAACGGGGTCGTCATAGAAAAGCTCGCATAGCCTCTCAACGCCCACCATGTTGCGCAGGGGACCGAAGAATCCTCCCCAGCGGTCCGAGATGATGATGAAAGGGTACGGTTGCGCCCGGATCTCCCGCAGCTTCTCCTGCCAGTCCTGCCCCATTCGCTGTGTTAGGTCGGGCTGCATCCGCTCCCTCCAAAACACACGGAACTCGTCCGGGGTTTCCACAGGGAACTTGATGAACTGCGGCATGGAGCTGTAAGGGTTGTCCTTCATCTCCAGCATCAGGATACCCTCGTGGTTGTAGTAGAGCAGATGCTTTTCATCTTCGCCCATGATCCGTTTCTCAAACGGAGGGTTCGGAAAGAACCATCCTCCATAGGCCAACCGCGTGTCCGCAAGGACGCTCAGGTCAAGCGTGTCGGGGTTGTAGCCCTCATTCTTCCACCGCTCGATGGTTTCCGGCCAACCACCCCACGGCCAGAAAGGGGCGCGGTCCATCGGTTCGTATTTCATGCAGGCGCGAAAACGTTCGAGGTCGTTCATATTGATCTCATCCAGTGGTCCTCAATTCGTTTGCCCCAAATCGCTCCGGTATTTGTTCCCATATCACTCAGATCTCTCGCGTAAGGAAGTCATCATGAATTCAGACTCATAGAGGAGAAAGGCTCTCTCTGCCGGGTGCATCCCGGAATTACGGAAAAGCGGATACATCGACTTTGTCGCCGTAGGATAAAGCTCCAGCTTTGTCAGTGGCAGACCTCTTTCCAGCAATTCCAATGTGCATCTGACAAAGCTGGAGCTTTATCCTACGGCAATCTCCGTAATTCCGGGATGCCCCCCTCTCTGCCTGAGAGCCTGACGGGCTGGTTGGATTTCACCGACTGCATCAGTGCCCGCTCGACAATTAGACGATTCAGTCCCTCTTCTCCGGATACAGGGACCGGCCGGCCGTCGCGTATCGCATCCACGAACGCGGTGACCGCAGCTTGCGTTGTGGACGGAAGGTCAAACCGGTCCAATATCAGCGAGGGAAGAAATAGGTCGGCTTCACGGTTTTCTCGGTACGTGGTAACTGGTCCCGCGATATCCGTCATATTGCAGCGTGCCTTGCTGCCGACGATGTCCACACGAACGGCGGGATGACCGACTCGCATGTAGTCGGAACTGATCAATGTGCCGATAGCGCCGCAGCGGAACTTTAGATGGATAGAGCGGCACTTGGACGCTGAGTACGCGAACTCCTGGTAAACCTCATACGGCACGGAGGTGTTGTCCGCAGGGCTGGTATTCAGGACACAATAGACCTCCTCCACATCGCCCAACAGGCAGCACAGGAGGTCGAGCGTGTGGTGGAGGCAGTAGCCGAAAGTGAGAGCCGTGCCGAAAGCGATATCCCCCAGCGCGCCCTGTTGCACGAGTTGTTTCAGTTTCAGCGCCGAGGGAGAGAACCGGTAATTGTAGCCGGTCATTAGCTGTTTGCCGGTACGTTTTGCCACCGCCACCATGCGTTCCGCTGCGGCTACACTATCGGCCAACATTTTCTCGCAATAGACGTGGCAACCGGCCGCCAGCGACAGTCTCGTCGCTGCCTCGTGGCCCGGTTCCTTGGTCGCGATGCTCACAATGTCGGGTTGCGTACGGTTGATCGCTTCCTCCAGTCCCAATAGCAACGGTACCTGCAATTCATGCGCAAGTCCGGTGTTTCTGTCGGAAGCGGTGCGTCCACAGATACCCATGAGTTCGGCGTCGGGATGTGACTGATAAGCGATGGCGTGGTTTCTGCCCCAGCCGCTGCCCACAACCAGTGTCTTCAATCGGTCGCTCATTTCTTGGGCACTCCTCGGTGAGCCAATTTCCGCTGTTCAGATGGAAATTCCGCATTGCCGTCGACGCGCCTCCATTTTTGTCGCACGGTTAGCAGCTCCCATCGTTCGATGACCCGCAGCCGGCCTGCGGGGTCACTCGGTTACTTGGAGGCTTGCCGTCATCCGAGAAATCCATTACCCTATCCTCATCACTTGAGTGACAGGTTCTGCACGATGAGGCATCCCGCCTTCGCAGCATAGACGGCACCACATTCTACTACAGAAGGTTAACATCGTAAACAGAACGTCTTGCCTCACTACCGGTGAGAACAGTTTCAAGGAGGTATCCAGCATGAAGGCTGCATTGAACGTCGGACCCCATCGCTTTGAGGTTCGGGAGGTTCCTGTGCCTGATCTTGCCGAGGGGGAGGTTCTGGTCCGCGTGAAGGCGACGGGAATCTGCGGCAGCGACAAACACGAGTTCAGTCAGGCTCGCCCGCCGCGCATCGCCGGACACGAATTTGCGGGTATCGTGGAGGCGTCCACGGGAACGTGCTTTCAGCCCGGCGACCGTGTGGTAGCGGATCCGATTACTCCGGCTGGAGTGATCGGTTACAGTCGGCCGGGTGGCTTTGCCGAGTATTGCGCTGTGCCTGCGGGAAGTCTCTTTTCGCTCCCCGAGAAGGTTTCGTTCGCCGAGGGTTCCCTCACCGAACCTGTTGCAGTGGGGCTACATGCGGCGTCGCGCCTGCCGCTCGACGACAGGAGCGTTTTGGTGCTCGGCGCGGGCTGTATCGGTTTACTGGTGGCACAAGCGTGCCGTGTCCACGGCGCGCGAGAAGTGTGGGTGGCGGACATTTCGGATACTCGGCTAAGTGTGGCCACCCAGTTAGGTTTTACACCCATCAACAGCCAGAGAGCCCCGGAGCTTTCCCCGCTCGGTGATGATGGAGTGGACGTCGTTTTCGAGTGTGTCGGTCATGTCAACGCCCTTCTGCAAACCGCACTGCGGGTGGTGAGAGTGCACGGTGAGATCGTGCTTCTCGGCTCAGGTCATTCCGCTGGGCTTGCCACTACTCCGATCGTTGACAAGCAACTGACTATTCGCGGTTCGACAACCACCAACAAGGACGAAATGCGTGAAGCGCTGGAGCGGCTGGTGTGTGGAGATATCGCGGTTGCGCCTCTCATTTCCGACCGGTTTCCCCTCGATCAGATGAACGCCGCGTTTGCAGCGTCTCTGCAAGCGCAAAAAATTGTGGTGCAACCGTGACGCGGTAAGAACTCGTCCAACAATAATTCCGCGTCAAGTTCAGCCGAACACCTCGGAGCGACGGCGATGCCTGCTACTAAAACGCGGAGTTATTGTTGGACGAGTTCTAAGTGAAACACTACCGCAGACGACGGCGTCGAATTCTCGTCGGCGTCATCGCCGATTCACTTCCACACGCACCGCGCACACTTTGAGTTCAGGGATCTTGGCGACCGGGTCGAAGGCATCGTTGGTTACGAGATTGGCGATGGCCTCACGGTAGTGAAAAGCCATGAAAAGCATTCCGGGACCGATGCGGTCGGTGATCTCCGCAGCGACCACCACCTCGCCGCGTCGTGAAACAACTCGCACAGGCTGATCTTCGACGATCCCAAGGCGCCCCGCATCCACCGGATTAATCTCAACAGTGGCTTTGCCGCGGTGCTGCTCGATGCCCGGGGAGCGCCGCGTCATCGTCCCTGAGTGGTACTGGAAAAGCTGCCGCCCCGTGGTGAATACCATCGGATAGTCCTCGTCAGGCAACTCGGCGGGAGGTTTGAAATCCACCGCGTGAAACTTGCCCAGACCACGCGTAAACTTCTCCCTGTGCAGGACCGGCGTACCGGGATGGTCGGGCGTCGGGCAAGGCCATTGGAGTGATTCGGTCTTCAGCCGCGCATGCGACATGCCTCCGAACTGAGGGGTGAGCGACGCCATCTCGGCAAACACCTCTGCTGGCGATGGGTATGACCAATCTGCGCCCAACCGGTTGGCCAGGTCACGCAGGATTTCCCAATCGGCCTTGGCGCCCGGCAAGGCTGGAATCCCGGCGCCAAAGAGCTGGACGCGTCGCTCGGTGTTGGTGAAGGTTCCTGCTTTCTCGGCGAAGCTGGCGGCCGGAAGGATGACATCGGCGTATTCGGTGGTATCGGTCTCGAACATCTCCGAGACGCAGACAAACTCCAGGTTGGCGAGGGCCTTCCGTACTTCGTTAGTGTTAGGGTCGGTGACAAGGGGATTCTCGCCCATGATCACCATGGCTTTGAGTTTCCCCTCGCGGGCAGCGTGCATCATTTCCACGAGAGTCAGCCCGGGCTTGCCCGGCAGAAGCGTTCCCCATCCCGCCTCGAACTTGGCGCGGGTTTCCTCGTTGGCGACCTTCTGGTAGCCGGGATAGTCGCCCGGAAGAGCGCCCATGTCACATGCGCCCTGAACGTTGTTCTGACCGCGCAGGGGATTGACGCCCACGCTCTCTGTGCCGAGGTTGCCGGTGGCGAGCGCCAGATTGGCCAACGCCAGCACGTTGTCTGTCCCCGTGGTATGCTGCGTGATCCCCATGGCGTACATGATGGCCGCTCGGTCCGCCGTGGCAAACGCAATGGCTGCGTCACGAATGGCTGGCGCGGGAACTCCCGTGATTCCTTCGCCCCATTCGAGAGTACAATCAGCAACGGTGTCGACAAGAACGTCGAATCCCTCAGTTCGCTCCTCGATGAACTTTCTGTCCACCAGTCCTTCGTCAATCATGACTTTCAACATGGCATTGACGAGGGCAACATCCGTTCCCGGTCGATGGCGCAACCAGTGGGCGGCGTAGCCGGTCAGCTCAATCTGGCGCGGGTCACACACGATCAGTTGCGCGCCCTTGTCGCGAACCGCGGCCTTGATCTGGACTGCGACGAGAGGATGGGTTTCCGAGGTGTTGGATCCGATGACGAGGAAGGCATCGGTATCGGCGAACTCATGGATGGAATTGGTCATCGCTCCGCTGCCGAAAGCCTGGGCGAGTCCGGCGACGGTGGACGCATGACACAAACGCGCGCAGTGGTCCACATTGTTCGTCCCCATCGCCCCACGGGCCAGCTTCTGCATGAGGTAATTCTCTTCATTGCTACACTTGGCGGAGGAGAGGAAGGCAATGGCGTCCGGTCCGTGTGCGTCCCGGATTTCCATCAGCCGCTTCGCTGTAAGGTCGAGAGCATCGTCCCATGAGACAGCGGTCGTGTGTGTCGCGAGATGCGGGGTGCCCATGCCGCCGTTACTGCCATTCGTGCGTTCCCTCCTGAGCGGGGTCACAAGACGATCATCGTGGTTAATAAAGTGAAACCCGAACCGCCCTTTGACGCAGAGCCATCCGCGATTGACGGGGTTTTCCTCGTCGCCTCGCACCCGGACGATCTGCCCGTCTTTGCTGACCAGCTCGAGTCCGCAACCACAACCACAATAGACACAGATGGATTTGACGCGTGTCATCTCCCATTCGCGGCCCTTCCCGACCCGATCATGTTCCACGAGCGCCCCGGTCGGACAGACCTGAATGCAGTTGCCGCAGAAGTTGCAGGACGTTTCGGAGAGGGACCAGTCGAAGGCTGTCGCCACACGGGTATCGAATCCTTTGTTGGAGAAGCTGATCGCGCCCATGCGGTGGACGTTGTTGCAGGCCGAGACGCACAACCCGCAGAGCACGCACTTCTGGTAGTTCCGCAGGAAGAAAGGATTGCTGTGGTCCACCGCATCCTCGTGCCGTTCTCCGGCGAAGGTGCTGCTCGTAACCCCCAGTTGATAGGCGTAGCGCTGCAGCTTGCAGACGCCCGCAGCCTCGCAAGTAAGGCAGTCGAGCGGGTGGTCAGAGAGAATCAGGTCCAGGACGAGGCGGCGCGCCGCCTGCACTCGCTCGGTATTCGTGCGGACCACCATGCCATCGACAACCGGCAACGCGCAGGAGGCTGCAAGTGTCTGTGCTCCTTCCACCTCGACCACACACAGCCGGCAGGCCGCATTCGGGGGCAGCGCAGGGTGATAGCAGAGGTGAGGGATATCAATTCCCAACGACCGAGCAGCCTGAATCACCGACGATCCGGCGGGAACAGAGATTTGCTTGTTATCAATCTGTAGGGTTACCTTATTCATAAGCCGATTATCCTGTGACCAATTGCTATACGGCGAGACGGAGCCGGGAGTGTTACGCCGACTTCCCTCCACGCCGCAGCGCAGACAGCGCCTTGCTTCCGCCCGCGCCTTTTCTTCGGTGAACCTTCCCTCATTCTCCGCAAAGGAGAATACTCGTGAGACAGGTTGGAATCCCCCCGAACTCGCTTCGGGGGATTGTTAGGTTCAGGCTACTTCTGGCGACCAACCGCCGAATTCCCCCGAAGCGAGTTCGGGGGGATTCGGAGTTAAGTGCATAAGCATTTTAGTTTATTGCTCTGGTAAGCGCCAACTGCGACGAAGACGGAGCGATAGCCTTCTCGCAGCAATTGGTCAAAGGGGGGTATCCACTTGAAGCAAGTGCCTACTATACTCGTTACGGGTGAAAACACCCCCTCACCCTGACCCTCTCCCCCGATGGGGGGAGGGCAGGGTGAGGGGGAAAGGTGGATTTTCATCCGTAACGAGTATACATGTAGTATGGGGTCATGGGAACGCTGTCCCGACCGGTT
>MNXM01000159.1 GCA_001872605.1 Armatimonadetes bacterium CG2_30_59_28
AGGCAAAAGACCCTGTAATGCCATTCCTGCACCTCGTTGGTGAGTTTACTCACTCAACCTACCTCACTCCTCCTCAGCATTCACAAGGCGCCGCAACTTCCTCTCCTCCTCCGGAGGGTGGATCAAGGAGGCCTTGCCAGATTGCTGTCCGCTTTATAGAATGTTATGTCGAAGTCATACTGTGAGGGTCGGACAAAGAGTTCGAGAGGTGAAGGTTAGTGCCAACGTACGAATATGAGTGCCAGAAGTGCGGGAAGGTGTTTGATGTCTGGCAGAGCGCCGATGACGACCCGCTGACAAAATGCGAAGTCAAGGGCTGCCGCGGCAAAGTACAAAAAGTCTTCCACCCGGTAGGGATTATCTTCAAGGGATCGGGCTGGCACATTACCGATTACCCCAGTAACGGTAGCGATAGTAGAGCAAAGAAAGACGAAGAAGCCTCGTCAACGAAGGCCGAGAAAACTGAGAAAACTAATCAGTCGGAAAAGCCGGACAAAAAGGAAGAGAAGACGGCCGCCAAGGCATAAGTAGATCGTCATAAATTCTGTCCCCATTTTCTCACCACGGAGCACACAGAGAAGAAGGCAAATCTTTGCAGGCTGTGCGGTTTCTGCGGGGGGACAATATATTTGATGACTTACTTAGCCCGTTATTTCAACTGTCGGTCAAGGCTGGAGGCGTTGGACTCCACGACACGCAATAGCGTCGGGAGCCCAGCGCTGCTTCGCTTGAAGGGCGCAATGCCTCAACGATGGCTACGCTTTTTGCAGTTGGCGCATGAACGCGGTGGACCCTTCAAACTGGGTCTGAATGACAATCCCCTCGTTAGTAATCTTGAACTGACGGATACCCGCATCGTGCGAGGAGCCTCGCAGTTTCAGCACTACAACCGTTTTTCGGATGTGGTCTTGTATCCGTCGCAGACGCAGAGCGATGATGGCATCGAAAACCATCGATAGCTCAGACTCCACCAGCTCTTGGTCGCCAGACCCGCCGTCAGTCTGGCCGGTGAAGACCGAGGTGATCTGTCGGATACTGAGGAGGTCAACGAGAGCGTAGACGTAGTCGCGGAATCTGTTTGGTTCGTCCATCGACGGCTCGAGATCAGTGAGGCTGTCAATCACCACTCGTTTGACTTCCACGGCTTGGAGCATGTCATGAAGCTCCCAATAGAGGGCGTCCGCGTTCATCTTCACCGGTGAACGACTGATGAAGGTGAGTTGCCCCTCGGAAATGAGAGCGTCTAGATCGATTCCCATCGAACGTCCCGTCTTGAGGATCTTCTCGTAGTCTTCCCGGAGGGCAATGTAGAGTCCCTTTTCGCCCTGATCGATTCCCGCCGCCAGGAACTGCAGGGCCAGGATGCTCTTCCCTGCGCCGGAATCCCCTGTTACCAGCGTGGAGAAGCCGTCGATGAGTCCACCCTCCAACATGCGATCCAGTCCGACGATACCTGTTTGCGCTCGCAGGATTCCGGGGACGAATTGGAGTTCGTTTCCATCTGCGCCTCTTGGGACCCGTGGAGCAGGTTCGGGGCGAGGAAATATCTTCATGCCGCCATTCCCGATCTCAACCGAATGCTTGCCTGACATGAACCCCTGCCCGCGGGCCTTCAGAATCTCAACGGTTCGCATCCTTTCCGTCCGATTCACCAGCGCAAAGGAGAGGCGAACAACGCTGTCCACGATGTACTGCTCAAAGGTCACTTCTTCCGTGGTTTCGTGACTGACCTCCTGGGTAAGCAGCGTTGTGAAGCCTCCCTGCCTGAGACTGTTCAGAAAACTGTTCAGCAGGTCCCTGAGCTCGACCGGATCGGTCGTGATTCTCTGAAAATGAGTGATGCTGTCAACCAGAATTCTCTCCACCTTCATATCGGCGACAAGTCTCTGAACGATCCCTGTCCCTTCCTGAATCTGCTTGTGGAGAACCGCGGGGGAGGTAGAGATGATGCGGAGTTTGTTCTGTTCCTCCAGCGCTTTCAGGTCCCATCCCAGGTTCAGAGCGTCCTGATACATCTGTTGGGGGAACTCCTCGAAGGTAATCACGAGACCCGCCTGATCGTGTTGAAGGGCGCCCTCGTGAATGAATTGCAGTCCGAGAGTGGTCTTGCCGGCGCCCGGAGTCCCCTGGATTAGTACCGCGTGTCCGGCCGTGATTCCTCCTCTCAGAATTGTGTCGAGTCCGGAAATGCCAGTGCCAATTTGTTGGGACATTTGGTCTCCTTGCGTTAGAGCTTGAGTTCGTCTCGGAAATGTTTCTGAATATATGAGCGGAGCGCAGCCGCTGTCGGGGCTTTGTTGTTGCTCATGCTTCCGGCGAGGAGGTATACGGCATCCTCGCCCTCGCCGACGCGCTCGAGCAGCTCCAACCTGACGAGATCATCCGCCGCGCTGGCGACTTTTTTGGGAGCACACCCCGTCCAGACAGCGAGACTCTGGATCGTGTCCATTGTGCACCTGTTCTCGTGGAAGAACCGCAGGATTCGCTTTCCCGCAGGGCTACCGAAAATTCTTTCCGGATCGAAGAGCGCCGTCGATTCGTGTCCCCCCACAGGCTCCCTGAGGGGATCCTTGGAGGGATTGACTGTGGACCCGTTTCCCAATCCGATCACCTGTTGCCGATACCTGAATCCCGAAGATTACCGCACGAAAAACGATGGCAACCCGTATTGACCAAATGCTCCTGACTTCTGTGCACGGACCCGATCGGAATTCTTCCTCGAGGAAAGAAAACCGCCGTACCGACACGCGCAGTTTACCCAAACCGACTTCCATTGTCAACCACCTCGCGGCCCGAACAGCAATGAAAACACTTGCGCAATTGACGCGATGTGTGCGACACTCCCCCCATGAACGACGGATGACCGAGGTTGGTCAGTTGAGATTGCGGCTGTGCCGCTTGGAGGTGCATAATGCGTTGCTCAATAGTCCTTCTTATTTTGCTGGTTGCCAGTCGAGTTCCGGCTGCTGAGGTTCCTGTTATTGACGCGGAGGCGCGTATTCCGGTCGGTCAAACGAAAGCGCTCGAGTTTGGCACGGTGCCGCAACTCGACACGACGGTGCTATTGGACGTACTCTCCCGCCTCGACTCGAAGGGATACGGTGGCTCAATGTATTTCCTGAAGCTCGTCCTGAATGGGCACGTGGTGGGTTCGGCAAAGAGTCGCACCGTCTCACGTCTCCAGAACCGACCGACCGTTTCCCCGATCACCGCGGATCTCTCCTACAGTTGGTTTGGCTCCGATGCGTGGCGGGTACTGTATGCGCCCGACTTCGAAGGCGCGTCGAAGCAAACCTACTACGTGGGCAACCCGTACCAGCTTATTCTCGACGTGACTGACCTGACGAATCCGGCGGCTGAGAACCGTCTGGAGATCAGCAACATGGCGCGCCCAGATACCAAACGGTACGCCGGCACCGAAGCAGAGCTCGTCATCAAGAGCCTCACGATTCGGACTCAGCCGGGCGCCAGCCCCACCATGCTTACCCCCGACGCGACGGACAAAGATGTCATTAACCGCGGCACACCCGGCGCGGGACCGGCCGCCTACAAGGGAGAACTCCTATCGGGCGGCGGGTTTGCAATCTCCACCGGTGGAAGGAAGCTCGAATTCGCCAGCGCGATTTCCTATCCCAACGCGGGACTGAATCTCCTCACCCCGACCGCGTTGCCCGACCAGAGCGGCCAGAAGGGATGGAAAGTGGCGGTGAAGCCGGCAAAGGACGGCGGAGAGGTGACGGGCGCGGGATCGGACTACCGGGTGCGTCGCACGGTTCGCTTCACGCCGCGCAGGGTGGAAGTCTCCGATGAAATCACCAACCTGCACACCGACCGGAAACTGGGGCTGCTGGCGCAGAATGAAGCGCTCCTCAAGGGGCACGCGGTGAGTACTCGATTGGCGGGGAACCCCGACCCGGGAGTCAATGCGTATTACTCCAACGGCAACCCCACGGTATTTCTGCGTCTCAAGGGACTGGGGGTGGGAATGGTCTGCGAGGATGATGTGTTCCGTAATCAGGCCACGCTTTTCTTCGACACGGACAAGAATTCTGCCGGTTTGCGAACAGAAATGCTGTGCATCCCAGCGGGGGGCTCGTACACATTACAGTGGTCGGTGTATCCGGTTGCCTCGGAGGATTACTACGACTTCATCAATCTCGTTCGGGAGGACTGGGGGTCCAACTACACGGTGGAAGGGGCATGGACTTTCTTCGATCCCGACGCCATGATTGCCATCCCAGTCGACGACATCCGGAAACAGTTCCGCCGTCTCGGAATCAGGTATGCCTGCTACTGCGGTGGATGGGTGGACCGGAAGCAGGACAGAAAGAAGATCGGCTTCGGCACCGGTGTGATGGATCCCTATTGGGCCGACTTCCGTGACCGACTCCGTCGCGCGGCGGCGCGCATTCGTGAGGCTGTGCCGGAGTGTAAGGTGCTGGTCTATTACGACAGCCAGCGCGATACCTCGGACGGGGGGCACGAGCGATTCAAAGACAGTTGGATGGCCAGCGCAAACGGAGACCAACTCTCAACGGAGTGGAGCGGCATCTACAGCCTCACCTGGAGTGTGGTGGCCACGCTGCACAACAGCTACGGCAAGGCCATGTTGGGGGTCGCCGACCGCTACATGGGCGAGATGAAGGTGGATGGCCTCTACTGGGACGAAATGGAGACCACTGGCTATGGCGCGCCTCTGATCGCCCACACCATACCGGACGGACACTCGTGCATTCTCGACAAGAAGAGCTACACGATCGACCACGAAATCGGCATCACCTCGCTGCTGGGAGAGGGGCATCGCAGGGCTGTGATCGACCGTGTGCGCGCCAAGGGCGGCACCCTTATGGGCAACGGACCGACCGCCACAAGAGACATCCTTGCGAAGAAGCCGCAGCGCATGGTGGAGATTCAGCACAACGACACCTGGGGCTACGAAGGCAACCTCGATACGCCCCTCGGTTACGCCAGTAGTCGCATGGACTTCGGCAACTGGATTCGCTCGATCCGGCTCGCAACGCTGCTGGTAGGCACGCGATACACGTACGAACACGAAATCTCTCCCTACGTCTTCCCGTTTACCCCGATTGAGCTGCACAGCGGTTACCTCCTCGGCAAGGAACGGATCATCACCATTCATTCCGGCAATTACGGGTGGCCGGGCGAGGACTGCCTCGTCCAGCCGCGACACTTCGACAAGGACGGGAAACTTACGACCAAAGACTTCGTCACGTCTGTGACCCAAGAGTCGAGGACGAAGGTGAACCTGGAAGAAGGCGAGGGTGTCATCCTTGAAAAACTGTCCGTCGTTCTGGACGCCAACACCGGCACAGCGGAAGTTAGCAAAGTGGAGTGCGAGATGGACAACATTGCTCTGAGCGTCATTTCACCGACGGGTGCAACGCTGCGAATACGGTCCGGGAAATTCCCGCTGAAGCCCGGTGAGGCTTTCATCGTGCAGACAGGCGGAGCCAGTCGCACCGTGCTTGCCGACAGAAGCGGCATCCTGACTGTACCGGTGAAAGCCGCCGCGCCCACTGCTGTCAGCATCCGGCGCGCGGCTGCCCCCAGGTGAGGGTGGATTAGAGCGTGTGCCAGCACTGAAATCGTCCCATTACGCCAGTGGGTTCGCACACCAATTGACTCACTGCCCAGCAGGGAATAGAATGCCTTCAGTCAGGAGGACACTACCATGCCTATTGTCACTGTGCCGCGGAGTCTCCGCGATTTCATGCCCGACACGGCCGGTGATGGCCTGCTCGAGTTGCTGAACGAGGCCCTTGAGGACCAGCGCGATGGCATCATCGAGTTGGTTGAGGAACGCTTTGTAAGAAGAGTTCAGGAATCTGAATCACGCCTGAATGAGCGGATAACTACGGAAATATCCGGTCTCCGCAGTGAGATGCGCGAGGGAATATCCAGCCTCCGCGGTGAGGTGCGCGAGGGAATATCCGGCCTCCGCGGTGAGATGCGCGAGGGAATATCCGGCCTCCGCGGTGAGGTGCGCGAGGGAATATCCGGCCTCCGCGGTGAGATGTGCGAGGGAATATCCGGCCTCCGCGGTGAGATGCGCGAGGGGAATTCGGCACTCCGCGCGGACCTCAGGGTCGAGATATCCCAAAACAAAGCCGAGATCATCAAGTGGATGTTTCTCTTCTGGATAGGCCAACTGGCCGCCTTCATTGCTCTGTTTCTGCTGAAAGGATAGGCTAACCCATTGCGCAGCAAGCCATCCATTCTTGCGGCAACCGATCGTTCCATGGCATGCAGTATGGGGGGCGCGTCGTTGGATCATTCAGGGAGTCTCCTGTATCGAGAAATCATCGTAACCTTCAGGTCGAATCTCGACGCGTGGGTATTGGACACGCACTGCAGACCAGGAGATCGCTATCAATCTGTAGTTTGGAAAGTTCCGGTGGACACCAAATGTAGGAGGCATCTCCAGATATCGAACTCACAGAGTTCGCCGTCTGGAGACGCCTCCTACCCACCAGAACCGCGGATTTGCCAAACTGCAGTATCAATGAAGAATAGGAAGCTCGCCATGAAACTTGGAGCAAACTCAGTACTCTTCGGCGGCTACGATATGGAAACGGCGTTCAAGTACCTCTCAATCGCCGGCTATGACGGAATCGAGGTGTCTGCCATCGAGAGCATGAGCGAACATCTCGTGTTAGATCGGTGGAAGGAAATCGCGCCGGAGATCAAGCGACTGGCGAAGGAATACGGTCTGGAATTATTGGCGATGGAGCAACCGTCGCAGGACCCGCAGCGGATGGAGACGGCGTTCCAGGCGGCGGTGGAAGTCGGCATCCCCGTCATCAACTGTGGGCCGGGAGGCAAGAGCGATGATGATGAGTCCCTGCAGCAGTCCATCAACTCGCTGGGGAGTCTTTCGGACATGGCCGAAAAGTACGGGGTTACGCTCTGCGTGAAAGCCCACGTCGGCGCGGCCATCTACAACACGCCAACAACCCTCCGGGCACTGGAGGCGATCACCTCCCCGGCCTTTGGTCTGGACATGGATCCGAGCCATATCCACCGAGCGGGGGAGAATCCGGTAGAGGCGCTGGGGGCGGTGCTCCACCGGGTCAAGCACGTCCACATTCGCGACTGCAAGGGACGCGAGCGCGGACCGGGAACCCCGGAGCTGCAGGCGAACGGGCGCGGTGACATCGACCTGCCGGGATACATTCGGGTGTTGCACGAGAACGGCTACAGCGGCCCCCTCAACCTTGAGATCATCGGAGCGAAAGAGTATGAGCTTCCCCGCTGCGTGGCCATCGCCGCGGAAGCGCGGGGCCATATGCAGGCATGTTTACAGGCGTGCGGGGCGCGGTGAGCCGTTGACCAGGCAGAACTGCACTGCCATGATACGGTGCAAAGATGGTGGAACTATCGAAGCAAGCTAACGTTTCCCTTGAGGAGTGGCTTTTCGCATGAATACTCGACTTTCCGTTCTTGGTTTCGCTCACGCCCACGTCTCCACCTACTGTAGCCGATGGGTGGGGATGGATGATGTGCGACTGGTAGCCGGCTGGGATCATGACACGGCACGCGGCGAGAAGAGCTGCGCAGACTTTGGCATGGAATTCGTCGCCGACTCCGACTCCCTGATGCGTCGGGACGACGTGGATGCAGTGGTTATCGGCGCGGAAACTTCCATGCACGCCGATCTCGCGGTCGCCGCAGCAGAGGCGGGGAAGCAGATCGTCGTGCAGAAGCCGATGGCGCTGACGCTGGAAGAAGCAGATCGGATCATCGAGGCGGTGGAGGAGCATCATGTCCCGTTCACGCTCGCGTGGCAGATGCGGCTCGACCCGCAGAACCTGGAAATCAAACGCGTCATCGACGCGGATATCCTGGGGCGCATCTTCATGGTACGCCGCAGACATGGTCTCGCGACGCATCTCTGGCCCAATTTCGACCAATCGTGGTACGTGAAGTCGGAATACAACCACGGGATGTTTGCCGATGACGCCGCGCATCCCATCGATTTTCTCCACTGGCTGTTCGGTATGCCGGACAGCGTGACGGCGGAGATCGACACGCTCCTTAATCCCAACATCCCCGATGACAACGGCATCGCCATCTTCCGGTATCCGGACGGAATGTTCGCGGAGGTGGTCTGTTCCTTCACCTTTTCCGCGGGTGAAAACACGACAGAGATCGTAGGCGAAAAGGGCGTCCTCATTCAGAACTACGGAGACGGCCCCAGCTCCGTGGCGCCGCGGCCCAAAAACGCGATTGGACTGAAGTGGTACCTAAACGAGATGGGCGACTGGTCGTATTCGGACATCCCCTCGCCGCAGAGCCAGGGGGAGCGCATCGCCGGGCTGGCGCGCCCGCTGGTTGAGTTCGTCCGCGGCGAGCGACCGCCCATCTGCACCGCGCGGGAAGGACGCGATTCGTTGAGGATGGTGCTGGGGTGCTATGAATCCAGCGCGACAGGTAGTAGAATAGTGCTCAAGCAGTGACGTGAAGGGGAGTGATATCCATGCACAATGCATATATCGTTGATGGGACTCTTATCGACACCAATACAGTGGCATTGGACGAACGAGTTCCCCGGAACGGCGGACGTGTACGGGTTGTATTGGAAGCCCCTCACGTCTCCTTCGCGCACATCCTGCCATGACGCTTTGGAGGCGATTTGGGAGCGCCAACGCTTGCGTGGCCACGTCCCACCGACGCGGGAGGAAGTGGACGCCTACCTGCAAGCGTAGAGGGATAGCTGGGGGGACTGAGCGGTGCGTATTTACCTGGACACGGCGCCGTTGATTTACTTGGTGGAGCAGATACCCCCTTACCATAGCGTGGTTGCCAATCGGTTACGGCAACCGGGCGTTGAGATCGTTACGAGTGAGCTTAGTCGCATGGAGTGCCGCGTAAAGCCTGTGCGGGAGAACAACCTCGAGTTACTTGACGACGGAGATCTCCCAACTCATTCCACTGTCGCGTTCCGTTCTTGAGCGAGCCACGAAGGTTCGAGCGTTTTTCACAATCAAGACTCCAGACGCTCTTCACCTTGCGGCGGCCCTTGACGCAAAATGTGACGTTTTCTACACGAATGACCACCGTTTGGATCGTTTCACGGACATCCCGATCGATGTCGTGGAAAAGCAGACTACTCTAACATGAAGGGATCGTTCTTCCAGTGCCCAAGACAACAACACGACGCTCCACCAAACCCAACATCCTCCTGATCGGTATCGACTCGCTACTCGCGGATCACATGAGCTGCTACGGCTACCCGAAGCTCACCACGCCGCATATCGACCGATTCGCTCAGGGGGGAACGCTGTTCGAGAAGACATACTGTCCGCACGTTCCGACGACGCCCGGCTATGGCTCCATGCTGACCGGCATGGATT
>MNXM01000006.1 GCA_001872605.1 Armatimonadetes bacterium CG2_30_59_28
GACGAGCAAACACGATCGGGTAAGTGAAGTCGCACTGGTGCACGCAATGGCGCAGGAGAGGGGAAGTAGCGCAACGCGGGAGTCAACGCGGCGACTGACCCCGGTGACCCCCGCACGGCCCGTGAGTAACCAGACGCGCTTATCGAGAGCGAGAGACAACCACATCACGCGACCTCCCTTTCACGGAAGACGAATGTCAACGGCTACATCTCTGTCAACGATTGGGGGAATTGTAGCAGATGGAAAGGTGTGTGTCAATTGGTTATTTGGGCGGTTGTGTGTTTTTCCGCTTCAGAAGACGCGCGCCCCAATGAAACGAGTGTGACCAGGGCGAGGATGCCAACGGACGGCGCGAGAAATCGGGACTTTCCTTGCCTGAAGCAGTTCCCTCCATTGGACAGGTGTCATCGGATGTCGCCCACGACAATACGTTTCAGGTTGCCATTGGCGTCGCGCAGCAGCAGCGCACCGCCTGCGTCGATGTCCTCCGCAATACCGCTGATTTCTCCTGATGGCGTGTTGACAGTAACCGTGTTCCCGAACGTATCGCAGCGGAGTCGATAGTCTTCCAGCCAGGGTTGCAGGTTACCACAATTGAAGTCGATGTAGAAAGTGTCGAGTTGAATCAGCACCTGTCTCAGCAAGCCGACCATGTCAATCGGGCGTCCAAGCTCAGCCATGAGTGAGGTTGCGATTCCTTGAAGCGCGAGCGGGAAGTCCGCCCGGGGAATGTTCGCGTTGACTCCAAATCCCAGGATCAGGGCCTGACCGCCGGCGATGTGCTCCACCTCACCGAGGATGCCGGCGACCTTGCGGCCGCGTGTACGAAGATCGTTGGGCCACTTGATCGTGATCTCCAGACCAGTTGCCATCTCGGTCGCGCGTGCAATTGCAGCAGGGGAGAGCAGGACCAGCAACGCTGGCTCACGCGTCCACGCGTTCGGCATGAATAGCACGGACGCCCAGATTCCACCTCTGGGTGAGTGCCACGACCGGTTCATGCGACCCCGCCCGGACGACTGCCTCTCCGCGATCACGACAGTGCCATCGTCTGCGCCCGCGCGCGCCAGTTGTCGCGCAACGTCGTTCGTCGAGTCATCTACGTCAAGGAAGTGTATGTCGCGTCCGACGGCCCGGGTCGCCAGCGACTCAGTCAGCGATTTCAGTGCTTGATGATTCCACTCAGAGTTGTCTGTGAATGAGATCACTTGAGTAGTAGAAGCAAGGAGGTCCCCAGGACAATTGCGATCGAGGCACTGGCAAGCGTCCCCACCAAGTAGTCTTCCGCCCATTGACGTTCCTCGAGCTGTTTGAAGCGAGCGACGGTCTTAACCGTGAGCACAAAGCCGATAGCGGTCCATTGCCCGACAAGTACCCGAGTGAGAATAATTGCGTTCGAAAATGCCAACAAGCATCCCGGCGTTATTGAGCCCGGTGTCATTTGTTGAATCAGCCTTTGGCGGAGGAAGCAAGGAACAGATTCTGGCTACTGCCATTCCTGCCGGAACAGTAACGAGGACATAGGTAAGGACCACGATGACGGGCTTAAGCGTCTCGAAAGGCATTTTCGACCTCCTGACCATGCAACCTACTTGGTTGCATAGTACGAAATGCAACCCAATAGGTTGCGGACGGGGAAATGCAACTCATCTGGTTGCGGCAATAAGCAATTGAAGCGTTTCGGTCAATCTCTCTGGTCTTACGCAACTCGCGGTATGAGGCGATGTTCAATCCTTTGCTCACGGCCTGGCGCGAAACGCTGAGGATATCACTTGCGCCTTGCTGAGTTCCGGCGTCCTGGTACGCGATCACATACTCCCAGTGATGGTCCGACCATCGGGAGCGCACAATTTCCATCAGACGGAGCGTGTGGTTTATGAGTTCACTGACAACTGCATCACCAGTGACAATTCGCATCTGGTAGAATGTGCCGGGAGACGTCATCAGAGCATCCCTTGCTCTGCGGAATGCCTCGCCGTCCATCTCACCGGGATTCTCCAATAGAGGGGTGTCGAGACCGCCAAGGCCAATCACGAATCGAACGTGGACAGGGTAAAGAAGACACTGGAACCGCCAGGTCAATTCCAACGTGTCCGGTAGCGCGTGCGGCTTCAGCGCAGCCTGGAACTCGTCGCCAAGAACAATTTGGAAAGGGACCAGCAGGAGAGAAGCGAATTCGCTGTTGACCTTCTCAATCGAGCTCTTGAGAATCGCTTGAACTTCCGCGCGGTTGTGGAGTTGAGAAGAACCGACGAGGTCGCCCCCAACGGCAACGACTTGTTGATTGTGAGATACAGCACTCGTCTGTGGAGTCATGTCAGTAGGACCACCTCGGGAACAATCAGCCAAACAGCCTCGCAATTTCATCCACTGGGAATGCCGGGAAAGGCTGCTCCTTCCCCGCAACAATCCAGCGCAACCCGACCTCCTGCTGGCACACGCGGCCAATGTGAGCGGACGCGATGCCTTCCGCCCACAGCGCACTGATGATAGCCGCCGTGCAATTCGGTGCGCACGCAATCAGCAGGCAGCCGGAGGCGATGAGTCCATAAGGGCAGAGATCGAGAGTATTGCACAGTTTCAGGGATTCGGGCAGCACGGGGATTGCGTCAGCGTCGACGTCCATTCCAACCTGTGCGGCCTCGGCGATTTCTCGGAGTCCTGTCGCAATGCCGCCTTCCGTGGGATCGTGCATGCAGTGGGCGCCGCCCACCTTCAACGCGATCTTTGCGTCCCTGACAACGGAAATCCCCGGGTCCACGATGAACGCTTTAGACCTGTCGAGCATCTGCTCGGGAACTCCCCGTGTGCGAAGGTCATCTGCCTTCTCCCTCGCGATGATAGACGTTCCCTCAATGGCGATTCCCTTAGTGATGACGATATCGTCTCCCACTCGGGCGCCGCCAGTCGTAACGAGCCGATCGCGCGTCGTCTCGCCGAGCATCTGCCCGGCAACAATGACACGTTCAATATCGTAGGTGATCTCTGTGTGCCCCCCGACCACGTGGACCCCAAGGGCATCGCAGGCTGCGTGAATCTGGGAGAATAAAGACTCCACCAGCGTCGCATCGGTTTGACCCTCCGGGAGGAGCAAGGTCGGCAGGAACCACCGGGGTGTCGCGCCCATCGCCGCGATGTCGTTCGCATTCACGTTGACGGCGTACCAGCCGATGGCGTCTGTGGCAAAGGTGATAGGGTCAGCTTTGGCGACCAGCAGCTTCTCGCCGAACTCAATGACCGCCGCGTCCTCGCCCACGCCGGGCCCCACGACAACGCTCGGGTCATGGCATGGATAGCGGCCGAGGAGATTGCTCAGTATTTCAGGTGGAACCTTGCCCACGCGTAGATGATTCATTCCATCGCTCATTCATTGGATTGGGGTATTCCAAGCGTCATCTACCTGCCCGCGGTTCAGATGTTTGACGTGCCCGTCACCGAACAACACATTGTACCTGCGTTTCGAGATGGGGCTTCCACCATGCCACGAGCCGTGTGCATCCATCAGGATGTTCGCTCCAGCCGGGTTGGGGAGTGCACTCAACTGCAGCTTGAGGAACGCGACCTCTGTGCGGAACAGGTAACTCAACCCGTGGACCTGGAACGACTCGGGATGAGTGGGAAGAGATTCACCGGTGAAATCAAGATCGTCGAACCCAGTGTCTGACGGACAATGCCATAGCTCGACGTTACCGGTGTAGGGCATCAGAGCATCCCTGATGGTAGGCATGGATGGGATGAGCGCCTGGAAGTCGGGAAATCCTGCCCAAATCTGCGGGGCGCTCTTGTCGGCAAAGTCCACGGCATAGGGGAAGAGGTCGTCATAGTCAGACGCGTACATCAGCATCGCCTGCCCGATCTGTCGCAGATTGGAGATGCACCGAGTCTGCCTTCCCTTTTCTCTTGCTCGCGCGAACACCGGAAACAAAATACCGGCGATGACGGCCAGAATGGCGATCACGGTAAGCAACTCGATGAGAGTGAAGCCCGACCGATTCTGCTCGCGGTCCATCTCTTACCCTCGCCGCTATGAAGTTGCCATGTCGTCAAACCGGCGGATCAGGTTGATATTGTATTCATCGAGAGATTCTGCGGGTTTCGCGCACACGTTCTTCCAGTGCTCGTACCAATCGATGGTGTCCCGTAACCCGTCCTCCAGTGAGCAGACAGCCTTCCATCCAAGACGTTCTCGTGCTTTCTGCGCTGACAGGTGTTGCGCCAGAATCTCATCCGGTGCCGGCATGTCCAGACGAACTTCTGGTTTGAGTTGAGTCTTCTTGGTTACCCACAGAATTTTCTCAACCAGCTCGATGACACTGACAGGGGATTCCAGAGCGAAGTTGAAGGCTTCTCCGTTCACGCCGTCCCGTGTTAATTGCTCGGCGAGTGTGAGGTAACCCTCGGCGGCATCGAGCACGTAGATGAAGTCCCGAATGTGTCTGCCGTGACTGCGGATGACCGGTCGTTCGTCATGGATGGCCGCCCATACAGTGTCCGGAACGATGCGTCCAAAGTTTAGATCCCCTCCGCCAAAGATGTTCCCGCAGCGCGTGACTCCCAGCGCGACATTCGCGTTTTTCCGTTTGTTGAAATAGGTCTGGAAGTAGCAGCGCGCAATCATGTCGGCGCACGCCTTGGAGACGTCATAGGGGTAGATCGCTTTGGATGGATAGTGTTCGAGGTAGGGGAGGGACTCTTCCGGATAAACGCCGTACGCCTTGTCGCTGGACGCCACAACGACCCGACGGACGGTACTGGAGCGCAGCACCGCATCCAGCAATGTCCACGTGCCCGCGATGTTGGACTCAAATGTAGAGACGGGCGAGCGATTGGCGATGCCAACGATGGCTTGCGCCGCGAGGTGAAAACAGGTGTCGATGCTGTACTCGTTCAGGACGCGTTCCACTGTCGCAACATCGGTCACGGACCCTCGCGCGATCGCCATCTTCACTTTTAGGCGGGAGCGCGCGAAGTTCGTCCCTGGCACATCATCCCTCACCAGCCCCACCACACGCGCTCCGGCGTCCACCAGGCGTAACGACAGCCATGTCCCGAGAAATCCCGAGCAACCTGTGATGAGGACCGGACGGTCCCTCCAAAAATCTTTATTCATAGTCGTCTCCAGTTTACCTGCTGGTTTAGGAGCGCTTCCTCAACTGGAGAATGGGCGATCGCCGAGCTTGAGTTTCAGTATCTTGACAGCGTTCTTTCGCCAAACCTCCAGGGAGATTGCGTCGCCAACTTTCCGGGTCGTCACATAGTTGACGACATCTTCCGATGTCTTGATTTTCTTATGGTCGATCTCGCGTATAACATCTCCCTTCTGCACGCCAGCTTTCTCCGCCGGACTTTTCGGTTCCACCGTAACTACGATTGCGCCTTCGTTGTCCGGAAGGTTGAAGTACTGGATGGCGTCCTTGCCAAGCTCCTCCACGTCCTGCAAGCGAACCCCGATGTAGGGGTGCTTGATCTTTCCGTGCTTGATGAGTTGGTCAGAGACCTCCTTCGCCTGATCCACAGCAATAGAGAATCCAATTCCCTGCGCATAGGGCACGATGGCCGTATTGATGCCAATGACTCTTCCCCGAATATCACACAGGGGGCCTCCGCTGTTGCCGGGGTTGATGGAGGCGTCTGTCTGGATGAGATGCTCCAGCAGATTGCCCCCGGGCGCCATCAGCTTTCTGTCCAGCGCGCTCACCACGCCGACGGTCACCGTATTCTGGTAGCCGTACGGATTGCCAATTGCAATAGCCCACGACCCCGGATCCAGGTCTCTTGATGTGCCCAGCTCCGCCTGGGGGAGGTTCTTGCCTTTGATTTGGACAACGGCAATGTCCGTCAGACTATCGGAGCCAAGTACCTTACCCTCGAACTCACGCTTGTCGGGGAGTGAAACGCGAATCGTAGTAGCGCTCGTCACGACGTGAGCGTTGGTGAGAACGAGGCCCTTCTTAGAGTCGATGATGACACCCGATCCTTTTCCCTTGCTCTCTTTGGGAACGGGGTCAAAGAACTCTTTGGGAAGGACATCCCGAAACATATCCGGCAGTTCAGGATCAGTTGCAACGTGGTAGGTGGTGTCAATGTTGGCAACCGCCGGCCCCACCCTTTTCACCGCCGCGGTTAGAGCATCGCCAGACTCAGGGGTGACAACGCTAATGTTGCCGTGGAGTTGCTGGATGGGACGCGTAGCGCCCGGCGAGGCGGCCTCGCCCGCGCTGCCGTACTTCTGGAACAGGAAAGCGCCGACTCCCATGAAGATGACAGCAAAAATAACTCCCCCAAGCGCCGCCAGCAGGTAACCCAGCGTGCTTCCCCGGTACCGACTCTTCATCGCTTGCATCACAGATTATTGCCTCCTGAAGTAAATCTCACACCTTGAGTATGTTTCTCACGTGAACATAGTTCCGAATATCCGCACGCTCCAGTGAACCGACGACTTCACCATCTCGGACCACAACGAGCCGCGTGGTTCCATTCCCCATGAGTTGCTTGAGAGCGACCAAGCCGTTCTCGTCAGCGGCAACCCATTCCCTGTTGGGAAGACTTTCGACAGCTTCTGAAACGCACATCTCACACCACTTCTCGCGGGGTAACTTCCTCACTCGGTGCAAAGTGATCATTCCCTTTAGCTCACTGCCATCAACGACCGGAAAGAATGGACGCGGTCGGCGAAGAAAGTAACCATCCACAGCCTCCTGAACGGAGACTGTAGACGGAATGACCTCGACTGCGCGATTCATGATATCGCACACCGGAACTCTGGCGAACAATTTGTATGCCACTGTCTGCTCCATTGACAGTCGAGCAGCCCCGCCGAGAAACCACCCGATAAGCACAAACCAGAAGCCTTGCACCAGCCCTGTCGCAGGCGATCTTACGGCGAGATAGCACCCCAATGCCACCAAACCAAGCCCAAACGCCTGACCGGCGGAAGATGCAATGCGAGTGGCCGTCAGCAGGTCGTTAGTAGACCACCATAGCAGCGCCCTGAAGATTCTGCCCCCATCCAGCGGGAAGCCTGGCAGAAGATTGAAGGCGGCAAGAAAAAAGTTGAGCCTCGCAAGGTATCGGAAGATTTCATCTGCTTCCCCAAGGAACGTGAACAGCCCCAGCGACCAGGACAGAGCGGCAGCGACGCCTGCCACGCCGAGGCTCATAAGAGGTCCCGCCACGGCCATTTTCATCTCGCTGACGGGGGAGCGCGGTTCACTTGAGAGCTTGGCAACTCCACCGAAAACGAATAGAGAAATGCCATCGACCTGCATCTGCTCCTTTTGCGCAACCCAGCAATGCGCGACTTCATGCAGCAGAATACTGATGAACAGCAACACACATAGAACCGCGGCCATGCTCCACTTCCACCGGGTGTCGAGGAGTGGAAAGAGTCGTTCCATAAAACCTGTGGCAAGGGCGGCGGTCAGCAGAACAGCCATCGCGATCCACGATAGATCGATGTCAATGGGGATCCCCAGCAATCTGCCAATTGTCCAGTTTCTTCGCATGCGGGTCTGGTCTTCCCTCGTTGTGTTTGGTGTCGAGGTCGCAAGCCGCTCGGCCGCAGATAGTAGCAGCCGTATCATATCCGCGGCTGATGGAGCGGTTGTCAACGAGTGCCATTATAGGAACCGCGACGCCGTCTTGTCAAAGCACTCCAGACGGTCAACCGGCTCAGGTAGCCCTCCAACGGCGATTGGACAAACAGTGTGTAGCACCGTCCAATCGTTGACAATGACGCTCGTCAGCTTGTCGGGAAGCGCTGGCAGTTTCCGCACTGCGATTGACCACTGCTGTCCGATGTTGCATACTTTAGTCTGACATTTGAGCTTAGTGATTTGGGGGAGTAACAACGAATGCCTTTGACAAAGGACGAGGTTCTCAGATACAGCCGGCATCTCATCATGCCTGAGGTGGGAGTAGAGGGGCAGGAGAAGCTGAAGGAAGCGAGTGTCCTCTTGATTGGAACAGGGGGGCTCGGGGCACCATTGTGTTTGTATCTCTCGGCGGCAGGAGTTGGCCGCCTCGGGCTGGTGGACTTCGACGTGGTCGATTTCACGAACCTGCAACGCCAAGTCATCCACGGAACGAAGGATGTTGGGCGACCGAAGCTACAGTCCGCCACGGATCGCATCGCCGACATCAATCCCGAAGTGCAGGTGGACGGCTACGAAACCAGGCTCACTTCGGAAAACGCAATGGACATTCTCCGGAATTATGACATCGTAATCGACGGCACCGACAACTTCCCCACTCGCTACCTCGTCAACGATGCTTGTGTCCTGCTTGGCAAGCCGAATGTCTATGGAAGCATCTTCCGCTTCGAGGGGCAGGCAAGCGTCTTCGACGCAACACGCGGGCCCTGCTATCGCTGCCTCTACAACGAACCACCGCCACCGGGTCTGGTCCCCAGTTGTGCCGAAGGTGGCGTGCTTGGAATTCTCCCGGGAATCATTGGTCTTATCCAGGCAACCGAAGCCATTAAGTTGATTATTGGGAAGGGCACGCCATTGATTGGTCGCTTTCTTCGGTTCGATGCGCTGGAGATGAAATTCCAGGAGCTCAAACTGCGCAAGGACCCGAACTGCCCCATCTGCGGTGAGAACCCGACGATCAAGGAACTGATTGACTACAACGAATTCTGTGGCATCCAGCCAACTCCCGAGGTGGAGGAGGACACGGCGGTGGAGATCACCCCCGAAGACCTCAAGGATCGGCTGGACCGGGGCGAAGTGCTTCTTGTGGATGTGCGCGAGCCGCACGAGTGGGACATCTGCCACATCGAGGGGGCGAGATTGATTCCGCTCAGTGAGTTCACCCAAAGGCTGCACGAACTGGACAGCGCTTCCAATATCGTCCTCTACTGTCACAAGGGTCAACGCAGCCTGCGTGCGTTGCGTTTTCTCGAGAAGGCAGGATTCAGGAAGCTCTGGAACCTCAAGGGCGGTATCAACGAATGGGCGTTGAGCGTGAATCCGGACCTGCCGAGGTACTGAGGGTTGAATCCTTCCGGACCAGCCACTCCAGCAGGTTCGGCCATTCTTCCCACTCATAAAAAGATTCCCGCGGTGGCCGCCGCCGAAGGGTGCCCTCCTCAATCGCCGGATCCGTCGCGCCGATACGGAATAGTAGTCTGGCCATTCCTCGTCGCGGGCGCCAGTTGCGACAGCGTAAGGATTGTCGTGGACGCAGAAGTACTCCTCGGAGCTGTCCACCTCTTTGCGGTCGATGGGTGTAGGTAAGATTTGTGATGCGTGGTGGTAATCAACCCCCTGGGGTCGGGCAGGCATAAACGAAAGGTTGGGGAAACCTACGCGAGTGAAAGGGGACAGTAACAACCCCCATCCGGTCTTCGACCACCTTCCCCTGTGCGAACCGTTTCGGTTCGATAACGGGGGAAGGTGC
>MNXM01000086.1 GCA_001872605.1 Armatimonadetes bacterium CG2_30_59_28
CGAACACGGGTTGAAAGGGGAGAAAAGGAGGGTAGCCTTCATCGTGTAGCTGCCTGTGTGAGCTACCGGACGCTGAAGCGATCCGGTGTCCTTTTGTAGGGGAACTTCCAAAACGATGCTCTAGAACGTAAACCCCAAAGTGACGCCGCTGAGGTTTGGAAAAACAAACGTGAAGCGCAAGATAGAACTTGAGAAAGGTCTGTGGCAATGCTACAATTCGTGCTGGCATGTCGGCTACCTCGGAGACTGCGATGCTGATGCGAATCAAACCCGCGGCCCATCCGCAGGCTTTCAGGGTAGTTTAACGTGTCGCTTTGCTTTTTCAATCGGTGGGTATTGATATGCTCCTGAACCGGACCGGTTCCGGCCATCGACACTCGTCATGGAGGGAAACGCACTATTTGGAAAGGATGAAGGCGGAGGGGGAAGGATGGAATTCGCAGCCCCTTCCGCCTCATCGCAGTTGCCCGGTGAGTTGTGGTAATAGTCTTGTAAAGCGGATCAGTTGGCTTTGCATTGCCAGTTTCGTCTCCCGCCGCATCCCCGGATAGCTCTCTTCTGGGCGACACGTTCAGTTCGTCGGAGGCAAACGTTCGGCGGGTCCAAGTCCTCACGATGGATTTCACACCTTAACGCTACCAGTATATCATGTGGACACAATGGTAAAACCACGTCCTGCACGACTATCCGCAAGCTGGAAGCAACGGGGTGAGATCGCTGCGCGACAGGAGAGTGCTGAGATTCCCCAGGCTTCGTTGGAGTATCCGCTCGTGGGCGGCTGGCAGGACATCCGTTTCTCCGCGGTGGAAGGCCAGAAACTGCGGATCGCGCCTCCAGTCTTCGAGCCTCTTGCGGAAGAACGGGAGGATGTTGCGGATATTTAACGTGCGGATTATATTCAGGGCGCGCACATCCCAGCGTCTTGTAGACGCCAATCGCTTGCGCAGCATTTCCCCCGAGGTGGCATGGGCTTGTAGCTCGATGACCTTCTCGTAGTATTCCATTGGGTCGTAGTGCTTGGGGAGTGAGACCAGGTACGGCATCTGGTAGAAATAGAAAGGCATGGTCTTGAGGAGACGCCCCTCTTTCCGCCACTGCGTGAAGAGCGGCGTGTTGCCGAAGGGCTGAGGGATGTTCACCGCCGGCCACACAAAGGGCGTCTGCGACATGAACTCCTTGGTGGCTTCGACGGGTTCCTCACCTTCGTCCATGTCCAGACCAAAGACAAAATTGGCCTGCAGGTAAGGCACATATTCGGAAAGGAGACGGAACTCCTCCACGACGCGCGGCACTTTGGCCGCTCCTTGAAGCGATCCGGCTCCCGCCTTCCCTGAATAGCCTCTCCAAGACTCGATGCCGACCCCGATGAACGAGCAACGAGTGTCTCGCAGTCGTCGAAGTCGTTCCTCTTTCTTCAGGGATGCCAGAGAGGATTCGACAATGCACGGGCTGCGGGAACCACTCGGGATCTTCTCTAATACTGCGAGCACTGTGTCCCAGCCGGTAGCAAGATTGGGGTCGTGGAAGGTAATTCGCACGCCGGGGAGGTGCTTCGCTATGTAACGCAGATCGGTTTCCAGTTGATCTGTTGGCAACGGACGATAGGCGGAGTTCCAGTCAATGCAGAAGTCACACGAATAGGGGCAGCCCGTGCTCGCCAAAAGCGGGATCGTGGTCGCCGGGTAGCGGCGTCCCCGAAGGAAGACCGACTGCCTGAGGTAAGGCATGCGCTCCTCAACGGTCGGGATATCCTGCAAGGGATGCGAACTGGAGATGAGGGTCTTCTTGTCGAAGGAGTGGGCCAAGATATCCGCAACCAACTCCTTGTCGCACTCTTTCACCACCAGGTCAAAGAACCGCAGACAATCATCGGGAAAAGCCTTCGCGTGTGGCCCGCCAATGACGGTTAACGTATTGGCCTTCGCATAGAGTTTGGCCAGAGCATACGCCAGCGGGCTGACATGGGTGAAGCTCGATACAAAGAGCACGTCGAGGTCGGGAGGCAGCGCCTCCGTCGGGTCCCCGTAGCCGTAGTACGTCGCATAGAAGACCTCGTGAACCAGTTGCCTGCACCACACGGCGATCGCTTGCGGCATGAGGCTGGCGTACTGTTTCGTCATCAGGAAACGGTACGGCACCTCCACCCAGTGAGAGGCGGGCATGGACAGCAGGTCAATGATGCCGACTCTCATAGCTCAACTCTCTTCAATCTCCGTTTGGTTTGCTTTGTCTGGCAACGACTCTGGCGACAAACACCGGCTGCTTGCTTCCCAGGGAACTAATGCGAAAGTCGAATCCCAGCTTGTTCGCGAAGAGTGCGTCCGTCAGCGTCAAGTTGTATTGCTTCCAACCCACTCCGGTCTCCACCGGTTGCCAAGGGCTGAAGACGTGGCCACGCGGTGAGTCGTACATCAAGTTGAACCCCGCTGATACTGCCGTGTCTGCGGCATACGCTGTGACCTCAACTGTCACTGGGCTCCCGTTGAGGTTGTAGAACAGGAAGTCGTCATCAACATCGCAGTAGAGGAAAGGGTTCACTTCCTCGCCAGTCGGTTCCAGCTTGGCAGAGACACGACCTTCCACCGAAAAAATCCCCGGAGTGGCAGCGCGCCAACTGCGATACTTGCCTGAGGTAATTCCTCCCCCCTCGTTGGCATTGGTTTCAGAAAGGTCGAGATACACGTAGTCTCTTGGCGGAGCAGGAGGGAACCAGGCATTGACCTTCGATAGTTGTGAGGAGGCCAGCTCGAAGTCCGAGATGAAAACGGGGATATTCCCAAATGCAACCGGTTCCCCTTGCTGGAGGAGATTTGTCTCCGCCTGTTGCTGGAGCGACCACATGCGGGACATGGGACTGAACTGGATGCCAGGAAGCTCGGTAGGGCTCAGTCTCAACTCCCCGGTAGCCGACCACAGAAGCGCCCTGTTCGCTGCTCCATCTCCTCGCAGGGAGACCACCCGCAAGGGCGTGTCACCCATCGCCCAGAGTTCGGCAGAGAGTCTTTGCGGCGCGAAATCGATGAACGCTTTCAGCGCCTTTGCGGCAGGTCGGGGCTGAAACTCGCTGTCGAGCAATCCCCAGGATGCGCCTTCAGGGCTGTTGGCTTCAGAGTCCCGGAGTTCTGTCCAGAACACGCGCTCAGCGCCCATCGAGAAGGCCACGGCATACGCTCTGACGACGAAGGAAGAGAGTTCCGCGGGGTCGAAGCGAGGGGACGATCCGGTTGCGTCCGCCCGTAGCGGGAAGGACCAATCGGTTACATATATCTTCTTTGCCGGGCCACTCCCGGTCTTCTGCAAGATGGATTTGAGCACACTGAAATACCTGGCGGCAAGCTCCGGTGTCTCGACTCTGGGATTGAGGCAGATTGCATCAAAGGAATTGAGCGTTGTTTTTTGACACAGGTACGCGATGAACCCGAGATCCATTCCTCCCGGTTCTGAGGCCAATACCTCGGCAAACGGATCGGCCAACTTGACCGCTTTTGAGGCTGCAATCAGCAAGGCCGCATAGTCTTGCCGCGTCCCGCGGAAGTTGGAGTTGTCCAGTCGTTCCCAAATTTGCCAGAACCGAACCTTCTGCTTGTAACGGGTAACCGTGGCGCCGATGAAACAGCTCCACGCTTCCAGCCCTTCAGGCATGGACCGAGAGCTGATTTCCGCGGGTTCACCTGGCAGACTGGATGCCCATGGCGGACAGTAGGAGAGGGTCAATATCAAGTCAACGCCGCAGGATTTAGCGCTGGCAACCAGAGCATCATACTTCTGAAACCGGTAGCTCTTGGGTTGTGGCTCCACTTCATTCCAGGAAACAACGGTGCGAATCATTTTGAACCCGAGTTGATGCGCCGCCTGAACTGCTTGAGGGATTTGCTGGAGGCTGAGCGACTGGACGTCTAACACAACTCCATAAGGGCTTTCATTGGGCTGCCAGCCGGGTTGGCTTGCGCGGACAGGCCCGGCATTAACAGCAGGCTTTCCAGGCGCCTTGGGACGTACTTGAGGTGGGGTGTTGGATGGAGCCGGGAAGGAAACGGACGCACAGATGAGCAAGGTCAGGCAGGTGACGACGACGGCCCGGACGCGGACCGAACACTGCGGAATCTGTTTCGAGTACAACCTGCCTGACACTCGGCTCATCGCACACCTCAATACTGTTTCTGCTGCTCAACGATCTGTACGGCTTCCGCGCGGGTAATCCACTTGCCATCCTGCACGAAAACCAAGTAACGCAGATAGCCGGGCAGCGACATGAAGTTGGCTTCCGGGCTGAAGGCCTTGAGCTGCGCGACCTGTGGGTATTCAGCAGCCTTGGCCTGTTTCACGGACCCGGCTAACGCCAGGCATGTGATGGCTGCTACGAAGATAGGTATCCAACGGCTCCATTTTTTCATTTCAGTCCCCTCCTTTCCTTTTGAGTCTCACATTCTAAAGGCTACATTGAGCACTCGCCTCTACACAATGCTCTCAAAGTATGGCACCGAGAAGCGCTCGCGGACATCGCCCATTCGGTGGATTGTTGTCTCTATCAAAAGGTATAGGGTCTGCCGCTCGTCTCTCACGCCTCCGCCGGACGCGGCATTTCGTAGTCTGGCTCGCGGTCTGATGTATCCCGCTCCGGTTCAGCATACTGCTTTTTGGTCTCCGCAAGACGCGGCAGGATTTGCAGGAACAGGTCAACGAGACTTGGGTCAAAGTGCCGGTTGGCTTGCTCCTGGATACTTGCAGTTGCCTCCTCCACGGACCACGCCCTCTTGTAGGGCCGTTCTGAAGTCAGGGCGTCGAAGACATCACACACGCCGCAAATCCGCGCGACCAGCGGAATGTCCTCCCCCGCGGCCCCTCGCGGGTAGCCGGCGCCGTCCCACCTTTCGTGATGGTTGAGCGCTATGCGATGACCCATTTGGGTCAACTCAGACTGTCCTTCGGACAGGAGTTCGGCGCCGATCGTGGCGTGGGTCTTCATGACCTCCCATTCCTCCGGCGTCAGTTTGTCTGGCTTCAGGAGGATGAGGTCGGGAATGCCGATCTTACCGATGTCATGCATTGGGCCAGCATTGAGCAGGAGATCGCATTCCGCCCCGCTCATCCCTACCGCTTCTCCCAGTTGCGCGCAGAAGAGTCCGATGCGCACGACGTGCAGGCCGGTCTCATTGTCCCGCAATTCTGCTGCACGCGTAAGGCGACGAATGACCTCCAACTGGGTGTCGCGCAACTCCCGGGTCCGCTCGAGCACCTTTTCTTCCAGCACATCGTTGTAATGGTGCAATTCCTTGTGCAACAGGCGCACTTCCAACATGTTGTGAACGCGCACCAGCACCTCGGGCAGATCAAACGGTTTGCTGATGAAATCCTTCGCGCCGGACTGCAGCGCGCGCAGCTTATGACCGGGTTGGGCGGTGATTACGAGCACCGGAAGGTAGCCGTCGGTCTCGTTTTCCTTGAGGCCTTCCATGACTTGGAATCCATCCATCATAGGCATCTGAAGATCGAGCAGGATCAAGTCGTAGCCGTGCTTGCGATGAAGGCCGCAGACCTCAAGCGGGTCCATCGTTGATGCGACGGAAGTGTAGCCGGCGCCGCGCAGCATCCGCTCGAGCAGGCGGACATTGGCTTCCAGGTCGTCAACGATCAGGATGCTGGCGTTGAGGATTTTGGATGAATTAACCATGAGAATCGTCCTGCCCCATCCACTCTGACTAACTCCGTTTTCCGCAAATTCCAGTCGCTCGTCCAGCGACTCAACTAGGCACGTTCCTAATTACACCGGTAACACAGGCCCGGGCATCATCCGGACGACGCGCTGCTCCTGCCGACCAGGAACCAGGTCTGCATTTTGCCTATGTCTTTGACATCGATAATACCTCGCTCCTCGAACAGGAACGGCTCACTCAACCGCCGCCGGGTAGCCTCTGTCACCTGTACGCGACCGGCCACGCCTTGGGATTCCATCCGGCCGGCGGTGTTCACGGTGTCACCCCACAAGTCGTAGCTGAACTTGCGCTGGCCGATGACGCCGGCCACGACCGCACCGCTGTTGATGCCAATGCGCATCTGCAATCTGCAGCCGCTGCGCTCATTGAAGCGGGCCAGAGCGTCAATCATGTCCAGCGCCATGTGCGCAGCCTGCACCGCGTGATCGGTCGCCGGGACGGGCAGTCCGGCGGCGGCCATGTAGGCATCACCGATGGTCTTAATCTTCTCAAGTCCACGGTTATCGGCTATGTTGTCAAAGTCGGTGAATATCTCGTTGAGCAAGACCACTAGCCGCGCGGGACTCACGCCTGCGGAAAACCTGGTGAAACCCGCGATGTCCGCAAACAACACCGTCACTTCCGGAAAGCTGTCGGCGATGACTTGCTGGACGTTATCGGCGATGACGTCGTCTTGGCGCCCCTTCAACCGCTCGGCAATGGGACGGGGCAGCACGTTGAGCAGCAACCGCTCCGATACCTGCTGCTCCGCTACGATTTGGTCGTAAAGGCGCTTAACTTCATCACTCTGGCAACGGATTAGCTCGCGGCTTGCCTCCACTTCCCGCACCGTCTGCTCCAGCGCTTTGCTGTAGTTCATCGTTTTCTTGTGCAACAGGCGCACTTCCAACATGTTGTAGACGCGCGTCAGCACCTCGGGCAGATCAAAGGGTTTGCTGATGAAATCTTTAGCGCCGGACTGCAGCGCGCGCAGCTTATGACCGGGCTGGGCGGTGATTACGAGCACCGGAAGGTAGCCATTGGTCTCGATTCCCTTGAGGCCTTCCATTACCTGGAATCCATCCATGCCCGGCATCTGAAGGTCGAGCAGGATCAGGTCGTAGCGGTGCTCGCGATGAAGCTCGCAGACCTCAAGCGGGTCCATCGTTGATGCGACGGAAGTGTAGCCGGCGCCGTGCAGCATGCGCTCCAGCAGAAGGATATTGGCTTTCACGTCGTCAACAATTAGGACTTTGGCGTGCAGAATGTCAGATGCGCCTATCATTCGGGTCGCACCGCCTTGCACTCCGATACTCGATAGGCGTTCCTGCCCGCGCGCTTGGCGTCGTACAGGGCCAGGTCCGCGCTCTTCATCAGCGCGTCCGCGTCCTCGCCATGGACGGGATAGATAGCGACACCTGCGCTGGTGGTTACGCTGACGGTGTGGCCCTCGATGTCATAGGGTTGCGACACTGCCTGGATCAGTTTTGACGTCGCCGTGGCTGCACTGTCGGTACCGCTGACGTCCCACAGCGCCACTATGAACTCGTCACCGCCTGGGCGCGCCACCGTATCCTCTTCGCGCACTGTTGCCAGTAGGCGCGTTGCCACCATTTTTAACAGACCGTCCCCGGCGCCGTGCCCCAACGTGTCGTTGACCTGCTTGAATCCGTCCAGATCCAGATACACCACCGCCATGCCGCTCCTATTCCTTCGGGCATGGACCAGGGCCATCGACATTCTTTCGGATAGAAGCCGTCTGTTCGCAAGCCCCGTCAACGGGTCATTGAGCGCCAGGGATTCCAGCATCTTGCCGTAATTGCGGGCCGCCTCGTGCAACAGGCGGACTTCCAGCATGTTGTGAACCCGCATCAACACCTCGGCCAGATCAAACGGTTTGCTGATGAAATCCTTCGCGCCGGCCTGTAGCGCGCGTAACTTGTGAGCCGGGTGGGCGGTAAGGGCCAGCACCGGCAGGTAGCCTTCTGTCTCGATTTCCTTGAGTCCTTCCATCACCTGGAATCCATCCACACCCGGCATGAGGAGGTCGAGCAGGATCAGGTCGTAGCGATGCTTGCGATGAAGCTCGCAGACCTCAAGCGGGTCCATCGTTGAGGCAACGGAAGTGTAGCCGGCGCCGTGAAGCGTGCGCTCCAGCAGACGGACATCGGCTTCCAAGTTGTCAACGATCAGGACGTTGGCGTTAAGGATACTGGATGGATTGACCATGAGAATCGTTCCTCCTTATTCGCCTTGAGGGAACCCGCTTTCTGCAAATTCCAGCGCCACGTGCAGCGTGTCCATGAACTCATTGACCTTGATTGGCTTGGTGATATATCGGAAGAATCCTGCCTCCAGGCCCTTCGCGATATCGCGTGGCAGTGCATTTGCGCTGATGGCAACGACGGGGATGTGCGCCGTTGCCGGGTCGGCGCGCAGTATCTTCAGGGCCTCGATGCCGCTGATGCCGGGCAGATTGATGTCCATCAGGATCACGTCCGGCTGCTCGTCGCGCGCCAGCTCGATGCCGAGATTTCCGTTCACCGCGGTCAGCAGGCGGATATCGGGTCGGCGCTCGATGAGTTGCTCGACCAGCCTCAGATTGGCCGGGTTGTCTTCAACATACAGCAGGGTGCGCAACTGCGCGCCGCGCCGGACTTGCGATTGGACTGGCGCTGTGGACTCGGTGCCTTCAACTGCCAATTGTGGCTCAATATCGGAGATCAGCTCGATCCAGAACACGCTTCCCACCCCGACGGTGCTTTCCACGCCGATTGCGCCGCCCATGAGTTCGACCAGTCGCTTGCTCACTACGAGACCGATGCCTGTGCCTTCCTCGCCGCCGGTCTCTTGTCCGAGACGATTGAACGGCTGGAAAAGCTGCGCCATCTGTTCCGGAGCCAATCCTGCGCCGGCGTCCTCGACGCTGATGCGAATGCGATCCGGGGATCTCGCGGTGCAATCCACGACGACCGTTCCCCCCGTCTGATTGTACTTGATCGCGTTGGAAAGAAGGTTGATGAGAATCTGCTTTACCCGGGTCCGATCGGCGTTGACAAAGTAAGGGTCACTGAACTTGGGAAAGTCCATGTGGATACCACGTTTTTGCGCCTGCGGTTCGATCATGCCCTGGCATTCGATGATGACCTCGGCCAACGACATCGGTTCCCGCGACAGCGACACCTTCCCGGACTCGATCACGGCGAGATCGAGGATTTCGTTGATCAATTCCAGCAGATACCATCCGGCCTGGAGAATCTGATCGATGCTTTCCTTCTGGGAGGGTGTTGGTAAAGTGGAATCAGACTCCATCAGTTGGGCGAAACCGAGGATCGCGTTGAGAGGACTGCGCAGCTCATGGCTCATGCTGGAAAGGAAATCCGACTTCGCGAGATTGGCTTTTTCCGCCGCGATCTTGGCATTCTCCATCTCAACATTGGTCTCCTGCAACGTCTGCTCGAAGCGTTTGAGCTCGGTGATGTCGCGTGCGGCGGCGAACACGCCCTGCAGCTTCCTGTCGCGGTCGTAGAAGGTGGTCGCATTGTAGGATACCACGGTTTCCTTGCCGTCCCTGGCGCACGCGGTAAGCTCGTAGTTGGTGACCTTCTTTTCCTGCAACACCCGCTTGATGGCTGCCTCGGCCCGCCCCGGATCGGTGAAGTAGTTTTTGAACGGCGCGCCGATCAGTTCATCGCGCGTGCAACCGGTGAGCTCCTCC
>MNXM01000310.1 GCA_001872605.1 Armatimonadetes bacterium CG2_30_59_28
TGAAGATACCGATTCTGCAGGCGGCGCCTTCCTGAGGCGCTGCCAAAGAGACCGAAAAAGACTTTCCATGCGCTTCCCGGGGCGGAGTGTGTCTGAAAACGCACCCGAGAGGCACTTCAGCAACGGACGCGGTCCCCAAACTGCGCAAATTTGACAACGCGAGCATGTCACCCACGATGGACCCACGCGAAAGACAGAAAATGAGGTTAACTATCCAGTCTACAGCCAAACGCGCTTATTTTAGGACTAGTATGGTTTCCGCCCAAGCAATCGACCTTCCTTCCCAATGGGGGCACTCATCATTTTGTCTTTTCCAGCAGCCGAAGATACTCGTTTCTGCAAATCCCAGCGGTCTTGAGGTTGGTTCGAATGATGGAGACTGGAACCTCATCATGGGTCGGGATCACGACGGGCCGGGCAACTCCCTTTTTCACGTAGGAACGGTGGCTGCCTTCTTGTCTCGCAAACCGAAATCCGGAGACGAGGAATACCTTCTCCAAGTCTCGCTAATGGATGGGGACCATTCTGGGCATGTGTTATACCGCCACCGCTGCAGTGTGCCTTTCCCACGCAATCCACTCGGGCCCCGTTACCTTGCGTGAGCCCAAGGAATAGCCTGCCTCCTCGAGAACATCTGCCAACGTTCCCGCGTCTGCCGCAGTAGCGAGACACAGACGCACTGCCTCGTCGAGCGCCCGGCGGGCGTCATCGGGAGTCCTTCCCGAACTCATCACATCCAGCGGCATGGCGTGGGCCACATACTGCCTGCCCTCTCTCCAAATCTGCGCGGAGTAGTCAATCCTCATCTTCTTCTCCCAACAACACGGCCAAAGTACGCACGAGCCGTTTTGATGCGGTCTGTGCTTTCTGAATTCTAACCGGACAGTTTGTACAGAGCAACACCTGCCGTGGCCGTCACGCGTATAGAGGTCACGAACTGACATTCACCCTCTGCTCAACCATTGCAGCAGCGCCCCCAACAGTTTGGGCCACTGTTGCCACTCACAAAACAGCACGCGGTCCGCGGTCGACGCTCCGCATGGAGCGGCGAGGATGCACGCGACGCGGCCCCGGCCGTGCTCACCGACGACCGCGAACGGCTTGTCTCCCGCTGTGGCGATGATCCGCGCGTTCGACTTCACAGCGCCCAGCTCCTGCAACCAGAAGACTGATGGGTTGCCAGACAGGTCGAGGTTTGCGAGGGGGTCTTTCTGATGCCCTTCTTCCTGCCCTCTCCCTCGAAAGGAGAGGCTTGGGGTGAGGGTAAGAGGCAGTCCCTCCCTGTGCCACTGGATGTCGAAGGGCTTTCCGCTCTCGACGGGAAGCATGTCCGCCAGCGCGGAGTCGGCGTAACCTCCGCCACCGAAAGCATACCAGCCGCCCAGCGCCAGCAGGCCGCCACCGCTTTTCACGTAGTCGATGAGCAGCGCGAGGTCGTTGGGACTCAGCGAATTCGTCGACACGTTGTTCAGAACCACAACGTCGAGAGCCATGATTCCCTTGTATCCCGCGGGGAAATTGTCCAGTTGTTCGCCGTAGACGTTGCTGGAGAAGTGTCCGGTGGTCAGCGCATACTTACCCTTTAGCTTCAACGCATCCTCGAGACGCCAGGCATCGGAGAACTGTCCCTGCGCCTCAAATGCCGCGAAGCCCTCATGCGGAATCCTCTTCACCGCGGCAGGGCGGCCCAGAGGAGTCTTTTCCTTTCGGGGAGGCTGCAACTCATAGCCTGTGTCAAAAATGCCGGCTACGAGCCTGTCCGTGCGGTTGTAGTCGCCGAAGTGTTTTTCGAATCGGTGGGCGAACCCCTTTCCCGTGATGGACACCTCCACAACTACCGATCCCGATTTCTCCGGCAGCAGAGAAGATGAAACGTATTCCTCCGACAGGTATCCGAGTGACTTGAAGTTGACTTTCTCCTGCGCAATGACCTTCCTGCCCGGGTGGGAGAGCGCTCTCGCCTCCAGCACAACGTTTTCCAGAGGTTTCTCCCCCGCGCCCAGAGAGAACGCAACTTGATAACCTTTCGCGGCGCGCATCAGGCGCACATCGGCCACCACCTCCCGGGAGGCGAAGCTGACGCCGCGATACCCGCGCAGCGGGAGCATCCGTATCTCCGTCTCCCATCGGCTGCCCGGCACCATGCGCAGCAGGTCGTAGTACCATTCGGTGGTGTGGTTACCGATGCAGTTGTACAGCCAGCGGAGGTCGTTGTAGTCCATGAGGAAGACAGCCGCTTCTCCGGTGGTGGGGTTGAGCGCCGCGGTCCAACCGTCGGTGGGAGCTTTCACCCACTCATCTCCCACTCGCTCGCGCTTGCGTCCTTCGTCGAGGTACTCGAACGTGCCCACGGCAAGACCGGTCGTTGATGGACGGACGTAGTAGTTGTCGCCCATCCCGCCGAGGCGGAAGATGTGCTGCGACCAGTAGCCGACCGTCTTCACCGCGTCCGTGGGATTTTGCATGGCCACCTTTGCCGTCACCACGGGTGAAGCGTCGCTCAACGACAGGCTTCGTTCCACTTTGACCCCGATGAGACTGTCCATGCCCTTGCGCTGCAAGGACCGCCACACCTTCACGGTCACCTGCTGTGGTCCGCGATGGGTGATCTCATACTCATAGGGAACATCGTATAGCTCGCCTGGCCAGGTCTGCTGCCAGACGTGGTCGATGAACATTGCCTGCCCGGAAACAAGCCACTCTCGCTCAAGGGGTTTGTAAACGAAGCCGGTCACCTTTCCGCCGTGCAGCACGTCCACCGTGAGGCGAACGAACTCATTCTCGAGGACAACGACCGTCTCCTTTTCGGACTTCCGCTCGCTGATGCTCACCTCCGCCCGCGCCGCGGTAGCCATCCACAACGGCATCAGCAAAAGAGTAGCTGCCGCGGGTCCATTCATTCCGCACTTCGCACTTCGCCCCGGCCAGCCGGGATTTCCGCTTCGCTCCAACATTCCGCACCTCACCCCTTCTCCCACTTCACGACCACGGTGTTCCATACTTCGAGAGTCGGAATCGTCAACTTGACCCAGCCCGGGTCGTCAGCGGCGACGGAGAGCTTCTCTTCCATCGGCCACTGGTCGGGCGACAGACACCACGCTTCCGTGGCCTTCATGCCAGGAGGGGACTTGATGGATATCTCCACGTTCTTCTGGATCGGTGGCGGGTTCATCTCGGTGTAGTCGATGTAAGGTTTGCCAGGATGGTTGAAGAGGTGAAGCACCGATTCTCTCTCCGTGTTCGAGACCTCCCGCGTGAAGAAGGTCTTCTCGGGGAAAAACAGCGGGTGATCGCTCTTGATCCTGAACTGGGAATCGAGCGGCGGGATCTTGCCAGCATTGCGGTCCTCCCACTGCACCCAACCACTGACGTGAATGTCCGGGTATCCCCACCATGGACGGAGGGCGGGATCGAAGAGGTACTGCGAGTACCGCGTCGCAAAACGAGAGTGGTCGAGGAATTCTCCCCACGTTCCGCCGTGCCAGCAGGCGTGCGAACCTTGCGACAGGAAGAGAGCGTTCATGAATCGGCGCATGATTGCGGAGTCAGCCGCGAGCGCGCCGTGTATCGGGTAGCCGCCGGAGCGAATGACAAACTGACTGGAGAGATATAGCTTGTCGATGTACTTGTCCCACGTGTTGGATGGGTCAGCTCGTCCCTCATCGCCAGAACGGAAGCCGCCCTCCACCCAGATACCAGCGTCCTTCACCACTTCCTGCCAGGTGTTGGGTTGCTGCTCCACCGTCTTGTCGTACCCCGCGTTGTAACCCCACTGGAAATCCGGCGCAGCCTTGCGGACGGTCTCCTTGATGAGCTGCATGTTGTGCAGCGACTGCGCGTCCAAATCCCCTTTGGGAATCAGGTCGACAATGCGCTTTCCTTCGTGGTTCCAGATCATGCTGCCGAAACCGGTTCCGATGATACCCCCCCTCTCGTCCTTGACCACGTAGACGATGGGGTGTCCATCCCATCGCATCCCGTCGAAGCCGAGTTCCTTGTTGATGAGGAGGATCTCTGACGCGGCGTGCTTCATGAGGTCGTCATTCTCCGGCCACACGGAACCGTGGTTGGGCATCTCGCCGACGAAGGGGGTGGCCTTAGGCATCTCGTTGTCCCCGTAAACGTTCTCCTTCGTCTGCCAGTAGGCCGTGTTAACGCCGCCATTGGGGCGTCCCTTCTCATTGAACGAGCACCATTCCGGATGCTGCCGCATGATCTCCTGCCCCGGCCAACCGTTGAAGAGGCTGATGTTGTAAGCGGTCACAAACATTCCGAGGCGATGCATTTCTCCGATCCAAGCCTTCATTGCGTCACGATCGTATTTCCATTCGGAAATCTGCCCGCTGGTCCAGAAACGGTGGCGCGGATACAGCTCGCCAAAAGCGCTGGGCGCCCAGCCGTAGACTTCGACGTAGTTCCCGTAAGCAAGCCGAAGTGACTGTGCCGCGCGCACCGAGTGGTTCTTGTCGAGAAGGTACATGTTCCACTGTGGCGTGGCGTTGATGCGCAGTCGGAAGTGCGAGCTGCTGACGGCGAAGTAGTCGGAAAGCGCACTGATCGCTTTTCCAGCGGCATCCACCAGCGTCGCCCGGACCTCGTAGCCGTACTCGGTCTTTCCCGTGTTCCAGGGGAACGTGACTTCGCGCGACTCGAAAGGCTGAAGTGACACCCCCTGCTCCCCAACTGACACATTCTCGCCAACGCCGCGCGTGAGCCTGAGTTGGAGCTTCAATCCGCTTTGTGGCTGGTCGGTGGTGTTTGCGATGCTGACGGTGATGGGTTGGCTGGAATTCGGTCGGGCGAGTAGCTTCTCCGGGCACACTTTGTAGACCACGACCGGTGGGAGCTCATTCGCCGTTACCACCACTTGCGCAACGCGGACGGGGATTGCCGGGTTCTCGTGCAGGACGCGAACGAGAAGCGAGAACTTCCCCTTGTCCTTGGGCGCGTGCATCAGGTCGAGGGACAGGTCCTGGTACTCATTGGCGGCGCGGAACGTTTCCGTCTCGAACGGCAGGGACAAGTCTTCCAGCGAGTCCCCGGTTGTGGAGTTGACGATGATGCGCCCGACGTGGTTTGGCGCGTCCCGCTTGCTGATGGACAGGCGCACCGTCACGCGGTATTTCCCGGCAGGCAGACCGTGGACTGCTTTGTGGACGATGTACCATTTCTTTCCCGCCGACTCGATGGCTTCTCCCGTCGGCGCCGCCGCGTCCTTGACAACGGTGTTGTTGTCCATCTTGAGGTCGGCGGGAGACAAAATGGTTTTGTCCCCGGCGCGAGTGATGGGCTGTTGAGAGAAGCCGACAGTTGCGCAAAGCGCCATCTGACAGACAATAATGCAGACAGAATTTCTCCAATTCATTACCGTCCTCCTGATACCCGACTGATCCAATCCACCGTCCCGTCCAATCTGTCACATTACGAGTCTCAAGTGATATTCCCCTTCCCCCAACCCAGGCAGAGGAATCTGGCCGACGATGCTGTAACGCCCCGGCTTGTCCAGCTTCTGGTTGAGTTCGTGGGTGGCGGCGACCGCGCCCGTGGCCTTGCGCACCACCTGGATGGACTTCAGCGTGCAGGGAGCGCTCACATCGACGCTGCCGACGTACTGAAGAAGCCCCGATGGCAGGAGTGTGTCGCTGGCCGGGATCAACTCTCCCGCTGCCGCGCCAACCTTGTCGATTAGCCTCACTTCTCCCATCCCCGCCCAACTTCCGGGGCCGAAATTCCAGCCATACTGGTCGAACCGTTCACCGCCAGGTTTGGATGGATCGATGTCCACGAGAATCAACCCAAGGGGGAATCGGTCTCCCACGTCCGCAGGCTTCCAGCCGAGAAGACCGAAAGGCAGGGACGCCTCGATGGTGTAACCTGTCTTCGTCCGCCGAGCAACATATCTCGCTGTGTCTCCGAGTGGACGCGGCGATTGCCCCTTAGCGTAGAAGCTCAAACCGAAACCCGCGTCGGCAGGACCGAGACCGGACGACCGACCGCCAGACGTAAGCCAGGGAGGCGACTTCACGTTGACCACAAGGCTGTCGTGCCCGAATGGGCTTCCCCACTTTCCAGACTCCGCCGGAGCCATAAGGTCATCGTCCTTGATCTCCGCGGCGAGGTACAGACTGGTTGCGTCCCAGGAGAGCCACACCGACCCACTGAGGTCGGCATCGCTGGCGGGGGAGGGCGCTACCCAGCCCCGATGAGGAATGATACTGGCGTTGATACTGATTCGCTCTGCGGAGATGTCCTTCCAGTCGGCCAATACGCCGTCAATCTGCGGAACTCGCTGCACGCAGTGGATGAAGGCCGTCCACTCCAGACCGCGCTGCCACTTGATGTCGCAGGTGGGCCGCGCCTCGGTTATCACGGCGCGCTTGCGCTGGGGAGCGGCGGCGACTTTCCTCTCCTTGTCTGCCGGCTGAACGGATTCGTCCTTGACAGGCTCCAGTCGCAGGTCGCCAATCGCCAGCAGGTTGCCTTGGCCAGAGTGCGTCAACGCCAACCGCACCTCTGCCTCGGGAGGTGTGAAGTGGGCGACACCCCACAGGTGATCCCGCAACTGGAAGGGCGGATTGGTGGGCAACCCATACCAGCCCTGAAGGACTCCCGGGAAGACGACACCGTCCGCCGAAGCCTCGAAGCGCCCCAGCCGTCCCTCCGCCCACGGACCCCAGAGCGCCTGACTCCTCAACGCATAGTAGCCCTCCTGCGGAACGGGAAGGCGCGCGGAAGCGTAGTCTCCTGCACCAAGAGCGCGGAAGGCAAACATCCTCTGCGGAGCGTTGGCGAGCTGCGAAGCTGACGGCTCGACTGCGTAGACCTCCCCCGCCGGGGAGGTGGCAGTGGCGAGCAACTCGTCCACGCTGCAGCGACCGAGAGAAGAAGCAGGGAACGTCGGCGCGGCACACGCCATCGTGACGGCGGTAAGCGCCACAGACGGAATACGGTTGCGCAGTTGCATGGGTAACCTCGGCTTTTCTAAATTCGGATACCGGATCACGAAAACCTCAACAGGACCAAGGGTAACGGGTAGCAGGGGACATTGGAAACATTACGGACCTCGTGGCTACGCCCCGCAATGATTCCGTTGCTGTACTTGGCGATCTGCTTCAAATCCTTCGGGCGAATCTGCCCAGTCCACTTGGCTTCGAGTGGCCAGAATTGGTTGTCCTTGACGTAGGCGATGTCCACCTCGCCTTCGGCCTTGATGTAGTAGGTTGGATAGTGGCGATGCACATGGTTCGCGAGGGCCGCCTCGGCGAGATGAGCCAACTCCAACTCATTCGTATGCAACGGCTGAATGATCTCCTCGTCCGGATTCTCCATGTCTTGAACGTAGGCTCTGAGAGCGTGATGGATGAAGGGATCGGTAAAGAACAGCTTACGCGCCTTCTTGGGCGCAGGGCCAAGGCGATCTTGATCGAGGGCCGATTGAATGAACAGGACATCCATCGACTCCAGAATCGCGCAGTATTCCGCCACCGTCTGATGGTGGTCGATCGGCAGGTCTTCCGCCAGACTGCCCCACGAAACCTGAGTGTTGTAACGCCGCAATATCGCAGCAAGCACCTCCCTGAGATAGAACTCGTTCTTGCGTTTCTTCAACACATCGCCGCGCACCCAGTCCGCGTAAGTCCTGAAAGTTGCCGTGGCGATGCTGCGATCTCTCACCCAGTCGTTGAGCGCGGTCAGATACCCGCCTGTGAGGTGATATTCTCTGAAGGCCAATTCAAGGTCCTCGATTTGCGGGTGCAGCATCTCTGAGGTCAACTCTGGCCAGTCGCACTCGCACACCGTTGAGATGAAATCCTCCGGAACACTTCCACGCAGGCGAACAACCTCTCGAAATGAAAGAGGACGACAGTGGAAATCCACCTGGCTGGCGCGCCCCCTTCTCCCCGGAAACCGCTGCATCGCTTCACGAATGATCACCGTGTCCGAGCCTGTCACAAGCAACCAGACGGAATCGAGGAACCCTCCATCGGCGAGATACTTGATTCCCTTGTCCCAGTCCTTGATGTAAGTGACCTCGTCAACAAAAACATAGGTGAGCTCCTCGCCAATGCGCGTGGGGCTTGACGGGAGGAAAGACATCAGATGCCGGACCAGTGAGTGATGGTCGTCAACAAGTTCCCCCGAAAGGAAGTGGATGCGTTCCGGCAGGGATTTTTTGGTTTGCAGCAATCGTCCCATCAACTGCTTGACCAGCGTGGTCTTGCCAACCTGCCTCCCCCCCCCCAGTGCATAGATGCCAGGCGATTCCAGTGGGAACCCGTCAAGCAAAGGAGATTCGTAGACGAGAGGCAATTCGCGCAGTCGTCGCAGGTGAGGATCGCGCCGAAGGAATTCGGTTACTGATTCCCGATGCAGGTTGTGAACGGCAAAAATGTTGTCCATGGTGTTGGCGGATTATAGGGCGTTTGCGGGCTTTCCCGGTAAGCGCGGTGGATATTCAATCATATTGACGAAATTTGGTCAATGACCATCGACCAAATTTAGTCAATACATGCTGCCGCTGGTGGTGGTCACTTGTCCGAGCCTATTTGCCTCAGCATCATCCCGCCATCCCGTCTCTCCATCACTCCACAAACTTCACCGGCCCGAACGCGATCATGTTGTGGCTGCTGCCCTCGAAGGTGGTGTTCAGGCGCTGCATCTCCATCAGTTTTGCGGCGCGGTGGCGGGTGAAGTTGGCATACCAAGTGGAACCGGAAATGCGGAGCGGGTCGAGGGTGATGCCCTCCTTCCGGAACATCTCATACGGGATGAACACCTCGCACGACCAAAAATCCTTGCCCACGAACGAAGCCGCCTGGACGCCCGTCGGGTTCCACTCGGCGCCGCGGGCAAAGCTGCCGTCGTACGTGGTTCCGTTGGCGGTAACAATCCACTGGAAGAAGTTGGCGCGTTGCCCTTCAGGATCGAGGAACAACTCGATGTTGTCATCCCACCAGAGCATCGCGTCATCGTGAGCGCTACGCTGGACCACCAGACGATCCGGTTCCGGCTCGGACATGCGCAACCCGAAGGTGACTCCGCGCGTCGTCCACACGGCCCGCAGCGAGGTTGGATGCGTTGGCTCAGGGTGGTCCCGGTCGAGCGCGCGCCGCAACGCGACGGGCGTGGCGCGCTGCCAGACATCGTCTGTCAACTGCCCGTCCACCTTCGGGTCTTCGCCGACTTTCATCACTTCGAGTGGCGTGCGCCCGGTGCCTTCGTGATACTGCTTTGATTCCTCCGAAAATAGCCCCTTGGGGTACGAAAATCAGGCCGCCAAGGGGAGTTCTTCCAGTTCGACTTTGTATCCCAAGCTTTCGAGCTTGCGAAGATGATAGCGGGTCAGGTGCTTCTTGTTGATTTGATCGAAATGGTTGGCGCCCAACTCTTTGTACGGGACTTTGTCTCTGATAATGAAAAAGGCAGCTTCCAGAATGCTGTGTCCTACCGCCACCGCGGCCCGCTGGG
>MNXM01000215.1 GCA_001872605.1 Armatimonadetes bacterium CG2_30_59_28
ATCTGAGAGAAGGGGCGCCGTCGGTGATCAGAAACAGTGAACACTGGGACGATGAATTCGCGTGTTCCTTGAAGAACTTAGTCGAAAAATCTCGAACGCAAAGAAAGCTGGCTTCGGTTCTGGATCGTGGTGCCTTTGCCACCGAGAGTTCAAGAGCTGCCTTGAGCGCGGCTTCTCTCTCCGGAAGTGAATAGGTGCCAACCTCGTCAGCGCGGTCCTGGAAGGTAAGCAGGAAACAGGTGTCGCCATCTCCCAGGTCCCCTTCCAGAACAGCGTCAGCAAGTTGCCGCGCTTGGCCCCACTTCGATTCTTGCCGCATGGACTTCGATGTATCCACGGCAAGAACTGCAAGGCGAGCGGCAGTTGCCTCGCCGACGAAACAGAGCATGTAGCATCCGATAATTGCGGCAATGTATCTGGCTTTCAATACAGTGTCCCCCCACGACTTGGACTGCATTATATCAGGAAATTGACAGATCCGTATGAGACATCACTGACTGCCCAGTCGAGTCAGGGCCTCTTTCGCTTCAACCGCTTTGGTTTCATCTGGTGTCGGACTCAACTCAACGACTCTTCTGAAATGCTCAATGGCCATCTGCTTCTGTTTCAGTGCCACATACGTCCAGGCCAATGCGTAGTGAGCTGGAACGGATTTATCATCCAGTTGCAGCACCGCACGGAGTTTTCGCTCCGCTTCGTTGAGACTGCCTTTCTTCTTTAGTTCCAGCCCTTGCGTGAGAAGTGCGTCGACATCCTGCGCGCGTGTATCCTCGGCAGTCTCGCGCTGACGAGAAGATTCTCCATCTTCAGGAGTTCTGTCATGCTTGGTTTCTGTGACAGCAGGAATGGTCCCCTTCCTAAAGTACTGGAATCCGAAGGCTGCCACCATCAACCCGGCAACGATAAGCAGCGGCATTCGCCAGTTGACAGGCCGTCGTTCCGGTACCGGTGGAAGCGATACAGGGATGCTGACAGTCTCATTGCCGCTCTGGTTTGTTTTCAGCTTCAGCAAACATGAAGTCGGGGCGTCCTTTGAACGACGCCGGTCGGATAGAACCAATAGCTCCTTGTCCCCCGGTCCAACGGTCAGCACACCGCGCGGTCTAACATGAAGCCAGGGAGGGCAGTCGCGAACCTCAAGTGTCAAATCAGCATTACCCACATTCTCAAGTGGCACTTCCCACTGTCTGGACTTTCCATCCCCTTTTTGGATAGCCGCCTTGTCGATGTGCAGTTTTGGGCAGAGCGCCTCCGCCTCAACCGGTATGGCGAGCGAAAGGAGACGCGGTTGAGAGACGGGGGTCACCATGACCACCCCTCTTGGCGGAGATCCGTTTTCGGGAACAGCAATCAACAACTCTACCGAAGTTGGCTTGGAACCAAGCTGCAGATCGTGACAATCGTCAGGAATCGAAATCCACGAAACCGAGGCGGTCACTTTCACAGGGAGAGACCCAACTCCCGTATTCCAGAGCTTAACGATCACCGGGACGGTCTGCCCAATGCTCCCCTGAACCTTCACGGACTCAGGAGTGGTCTCAATGTCGGGTGCAGATTGCACGTCCGCGGAAACGAGCAGCTTCAGCGGCTCGACTGCGGGATCGTCTTCACGGAACTCGATCACTTCTTTGATCGGTCCGACGGGAAGATTTGCCGTGTGAAGAGTCAGCTTAACCAAGAGGTCCATTCTCCGTGGCGTAGGTTCCGAAATCTCGACCCAGGGCGGAGGCACATGCAGGTTCCCGTCTTCGTCACACACGCCGTACTCCGATATTATGGTCGGTAAGTTGTTCCCGGGCGTACGCCGCGCCATTATGGTTGCCGTACAGACCTTTCCCTGAACCGGTGTCCCAAAGTCGAGACCCTCCGCAGGTCCGTCAACCCACTCCAGACGCGCTGGCTCTACCACAAGAGCAGCCACCGCAACCTCGGGAACCGGGAGTCCATACTCAGAACCGTTATTGCAGGAGAAACGGACTGTGGCAGACAGTTCCCCGGAATTTGCGGACTCCACTTCTCCCGGGTACAGAAAGACCTCTCTTCGCTCCTGGGGTTCCAGCGCGAAGGAACTCTTCGGGTCGCAACGCAGCCAGGCAGGAGTCCCGTTGCCGGCAGCCACTTCCGCCGCCACTTGCGCCCTTTTCCCCCCCACATTTGTGACGGTGACCAGGCCGCACCTACTGCCTTCTTCCCTGGTCCGAATGATCTGGCCAAGATCGACGCGGCGCGGGAAGACGGCAATCACCGGGACGGGTGCCACCTCCGGTAGGCTTGCGTAGTCGTTACCCATCGCGCTTCACTCCCACCACAACGGCTGCTGGCTCCAGCACCCGACCCGCCCAGGCATATCCACGGCGACGGAGTTCAACCACGCGGCCCGCGTCTCCCGCTTCTACTGGTGCCTCTCCCGCCCTTGACATCTCACTCTCGTTGAACACATCCCCATGTACAGGTTCGAGGAGTCGGAGGTCTGTCTGTGCCTGCCAAGCCACCAAAATCTGGTCCAAATCCTGCGCCAAGGGTCCTCTGTCGCACGAGCCTTGTTCGTGTTGCTGACAGGCGCTTTCTACCTCCTGCCAGAGCGGAAGCAAGGACTCGAACCACTTCCCCAGTCTCTTGCGCTTCGACCTTAGCGACAGACGATCTTCCAGCAGGACGTCAAGTCTTCCCTCCGACTGCAACGCCTCGGCACCAGAATCGATGGTTTCTCGCGGAACATCAAATGAAGTCTTTACTGCGTCCGCCTCCAACTCTTTCCACAGCGCTATGAGTTCTTCCCTCGATTTCTCGACGGTGCCTTTCCAGCCGCTCCATTGGTCATTCGCTTCGGCTCTGGTATTGAGCTTGTGCAGGACTTGATCAACGCCCCTGACAAGAGCCCCATAGGAGAGATTGAGCCTTTCCTTGTCCAGTTTCAGGGCATCCCTGCTGAGATTCAGAATAATGTCTGATGCTCGCGCGATCTCATCCGTCAGGAGCTTCTGACGGATGCCAAGGTCGTCCATAATTGCATCACGGAATGTCGAGAACTTCTGATCCATATCCTCAACCAACCGATCAGCCTTCCTTTGTGCCTCAATCAGTTGTATCGCGAACGTGCTGCGGTTCTCTGCAATGGCGTCTTTCATCGTGTCTGTTGTGTTTCTTGCATATCGTGCTTCTCGGATTGCGCTGTCCATCTTGGTCTGAGCGTCGGCACGGGTAAAAGCAACAGATGACCTCATGTCTTCAACAGATGACCTCATGTCTTCAAGCTGGAACCAGACCCACAAGGCATAGAAGACCAAGGCAATAATGAATGCAAGTATGACAACCTCAAGCCATGCTGGCACAGTGGGCACCACCGGTGCCGGGACCTTAACTGGCATAGTCTATCTCACCCCTTCAACTCGATCAGAACATCGCCCAAGTGGTGTCCAGAACGCAGGTCGCGGAAATCTGCCCTGAGCCGGTCTCTGGAAGTGGCCTCCAGCTTCACGCCCAGTAACAGCCCTCCCTTTGTCTGCGTTTCAAACTCCACCAGTTTTTCGGCGATCAACCTGTTTGATAGCGCTTCACCTGCAAATCCCGAGAACCAGCGCATACGCATGGCGCCGGATAGGTACTCGGAGTTTGTGTAGACCCGAAAACCTGTATCACCCTCTTCCCAGTCTTCGGGGAGTACTTTATCTGTCAGACCATTACCGAGCTCTACTCCTATCGCGGGCCGTTGAGACGACCGGAATTCAATCTCCGGCTCAAGTCCGTATACCATCGCCCCGTATCGAGCTGCTCCTCTGGACACTACAAACGTCGCGTCCCTGATTCCTTCCCTGCCAGCAATCGGTGACAGGAAGTTTAACCTACGTCCTACCGGAGACAACATCCACCCGCCTCCGGCGGCAATGTATCTGTGTCGCCGGGTCCTCTTCTGATTCCGTCGAATCGATCTCAGCAGGTCCTCTCCGGCCTCTACGCACTCGGATGCGACTGCGGCAATGGACTCCAATTCATCACTCGCCTCCTGTTCCCATTCCGCCAAACTGACTTCAACCGTATTCCCTCCCAGGTCCTCTCCCAGTGGAATTGCTGAAGCACCTTCGCCCCTACCGATGTTGCGTGCTTCCCGGCGAGCGGTGATCTGCCAGTAAGGATTCTCCCGATGACCGCTGCCTCGCTCACACAATAGACCAGCGAGACGACCCAAAACCGCCTCGCCTCCCACCGGAGCCGAACGTTGCGCGACCAAATCGACGCGTAGATGTTCACGCCGCCGCGCCACCGCCAGGAGACTCGCCGTGGTACGGTTGGCGGCGACATCGACCACGACAACTGACTCCTCCTGGTCTCCCAGCTCCGAAGTGAGCCACTCGCCATCCTCTGTTCTCGACCCGATGAGGGCGGCTTCCGGCTCATTCACCCAGACAATCTCTGGCAGCCCTGCCTGCTGGAAGACAGACTCGAAGGTCTCACGCTCTTGCGTTGAGAAACTTGTGGGGCACGCCGCGCCGGTGGCAACTTGCGTTGCGGACTTCATGCCGTCTTGCCAACCTCCCGCACATCGTTGGAGGACACGCTTCAGCGCGTCAGAAGCGGAAATGCCAAGTGAACGGCCCTCAACCCAATCCCTGTCCAAAATGTGTGACTTCATCGAGGTCACGGCGTTTGGGCTGTCCATTGCCGCACGTCCGAACTTCCATCCCTCCTCATAGGCAATGGCCGCGGGAGTCTCCAAGTGACCCTCTCGGTCTTCGAGTTCTTTCACCTGTCCGTCACACCATGTCGTCGCGCGTACAGTGTGATTACCGCAATCAACCCCCAGAGTTGCCTGTGGCTTTCTCATGGGCTTTGCCTGCCTGTGATTTTCTCGGCAACCCAGGAAAAGGCCCTCTGGAGTTCGGAAGAGAGGTCGAAGTATTTGCCGTCAGTGGTAACAGCCAGTTTGTCGAAGGAAAGGTCGTAGGCTGATTGCTGAGGGGCTATGATGACTGACCGGAATCCGTTTGTCTGAAGCCATTGCGCGATCTCTTCGTCCCAATCCCGCGCAGGGGCATCTGTGATCAGGAGTAGCCACTTTGAGGACTCGACACGAGCAGTCGACAGGGCTGGGAGAGACTCGCGTAACGCCCTGAAACTGGGTTCCTTTTCCGGCCCTCCGAGGAACAAAGGCAACCCCCGCAGCCTTTTGCCGAGGACGTCCCCGCCAGGCGCAAAGGGGAGGCACTGTGCGCAGGACCCATTTGTCGAATCTCCGTAGGAAACAACTGCGTACCATGCGTCAATGCCCGCTTCAGCAATGGTGGAGGCCATCTCCTCGCCAACTGCAGCGATCTCTGGCAGGAGTGGGCGCCTCCGATGGTGCATGCTCCCGCTTGTGTCGATGAGAAGTGCAATGTCCACCGAGGGTCGATGATCCAACGCAACGGAGCCAGTGGAAAGGGAAGCATCACCTGTTTGCCGCTCAAGTGTGACATCCAGGGGCCGGCCACTCTCCTGGAGTCTGGCAGTTGCCTCGATGCTGTCACCATCTCCCAGCATCCTGATGGAGAGCTGAATCGGTGTGCCGCGTTTCAGAGGCTCGGAGCTTGTCAGGGCCGCTCTCCCCAGAAATTCGTTGTCGCCCCACCGAGACGACTCGCCCAGGCAGAAGTCCAGAGAGATTGAGGAGGCATTGTCCGACTGCCAGTAGCAGGTCAGCGTCCGCTTCGCATCTTCCAGAGCAAGACCGCGCTTCAACAACGGTCTGCATTCGTTGGCCTTACCAGGCACTCTTACCGAGAGTGTTCGAGCAAGGACCTCGATGACATTCGGGGCCCATTGCTGGTCAGCCACTACGGCAGAGCCCAACGCGACCATGAGGTCGAGGCGGGAGGCGGCAAACACCTTTCCCTTGCCAAAGCGTCTCTCGATTCGGTCTCGAATATAGGGAACCCGGTTACCTCCCCCGACAAGGATGACCGCCGTGATGTCTTCCGACCGCCAGCCAATCCGGGCGAGTTCCATGTCCACACGCTCCATCGTGGCCGCCACCTGCGGTTCTATCCACTGGTGGAATTGGCTTCTCTTTACCGGCGGGAGAGTCCAAATCTTCTCATGCCTGCCGGTCGCAAAGCGCAGTGGCGCCTCTTCCGCCTCCGACAAAAGGTGTTTGGCCTCCCGCGCAGCCCTCAATGCGAGCTTCCAGTAGTCAAGGTAATCGCTCTCGCTCCGGGCCTTCGCCTCTTTCAGAAGGTCTTCCAGATGAGGCTTCATTGCGTTGAGGAATATCAGTTCGTCCAAGCGATTGCCGCCGAGAGAGGAATCGCCGTACTTCGCATAAACCCGGAACTCCATAGGACCCTCGGACTTGTTTGGCTTGTAGTAAAGAGCTGCAAAATCAAACGTGCCGCCGCCAATATCGTAAACAACCATTCGGTGAGGTCGGGAGGCGTCAATATCGTTCGTTGTTCTGAAATAGGCGATACCAGCGGAGACCGGTTCAGCAATCAGGTAGGAAACGGGCCATCCGGCCTGTTCTGCGGCCTCCCTGGTTGCGCGACGAGCAGCAGGCGTGGCATACGCGGGAACGGTGATAATCGCGGAAGTGGGGGGTTCTCCCAACTCTTCGGACGTTGCTCTCAGAAGAAAGCGGAAGATGTCTGTGGCAATCTGGTGAACGGCGATGCCGCGTTCCGTGAAGAGCCGGCGCGCCTTTTCGGCGTTCTCCCCTTCGGTCGTCGCGAGATCACAGCCAAGCAGCGGCTTCACAGACTCGATAGCCTTGGCCAAGTTGCTGCGCTCTGCGCGCACGCCCACAAGCGGATCGGCAGATCCATCTTCGTAGAGAATCACTGTGGGGACGATCCCATCATCCGAACCCTCGAGATCAAGAATCTCCGGACGGCCGGTGCGCCGATTGACACGCGCCACAGCGCATTTTGTTGTCCCAAAATCAACGCCTACCGACAGCGGCATCAGGTATACGCTCCTGGTAGAGAGTCAACGGCCAGAACGACATGACAGTCTGGCTTCACCGGCACAGACTGCAACGATGGATGCAAATTATGCCATTCATGTAGCCAAGTGTCAACGACAACCTGTCCCCATGTTGACGCTTGGGGAGCCAGGTGTGCCAGCGATTGCCAAGATGTCCGCCGTATGTAAGACTTTTGCACGGATCAACGACATGAATACGGATCGGGATTGCGTACCGATTCCCAGATACCTCTCGTGGACAACACAGTCTCTATCGCCATCGCCATCATCCATCGAGACGGGTGCGTTCTCATCGCGCGTCGCCGCGCGGATGCTCACCTGCCCAACCTGTGGGAGTTTCCGGGAGGGAAGTGCCTGCCGGGGGAGACGCCGGAAGAATGCGTTGTTCGCGAGGTTCGCGAAGAAGTCGGGATCGAGGTCCAGGTGGTTCGGGAACGGCAGACAATCCACCATTGCTACCCCGACCGCGCCGTTGAGATTCATCCCTTTGACTGCGACTGGGTTGCCGGTGACGCGCGGGCGCTGGGTTGCGCCGTCATGAAATGGGTGCAACTGGAGGACCTGTCAGAATACCTCTTCCCTCCGGCGAATGGACCTCTCCTTGCATCATTCCGGCTGCGGGGGGCATGACATCGCGTTCGATGGCTGCCATGGCGGATTGATCCGGAGCGGTGTCGCCGCCCCGCGCATCGGGGCGCCGCCACCGCACTCCAAATGTCGATGGGCTCCCCTCCGTTCACTTTTGCCGCCATCACGAGTATAATGTCGGTAGTCCCTTTCGGACAGAAGTCGCCGATGAATCCCGAACAGACATCCCAACTCCGCGGCGCACAGGGTCGTCACATCACGAATCTTCGGGTCTCCGTGACCGACCGATGCAACTTCCGCTGCATCTATTGCATGCCAGAGGAGATGACATGGATTCCCAGGGGAGAGATTCTAACGTTTGAGGAAATCCAGCGTGTTCTGGGCATCGTGTCGCGTCTGGGAATCGACAAGGTGAGGCTGACCGGTGGAGAACCAACCCTGCGCTCCGACCTGCCCGACCTGATCCGCATGATTCACGCAGTGGAGGGCATTCGAGACGTTGGGTTAACAACCAACGGCTTCCGTCTGTCGACGCTGGCAAGACCTCTCTACGATGCGGGTCTGCGTCGCCTGAACATCAGCCTGGATACACTGCAACGCCACAAGTTTCACCAGATGGCGCGGCGCGACGCTTTCGAGCAGGTGATGGAAGGATTGTGGGAAGCGGGACGACTGGGTTTCCATCCCATCAAACTGAACGCAGTAACGATGCGCGGGTATACCGAAGACGAGGCGCTGGACTTCGCCGAACTGGCGCGTGAGCGCGATTTCCAGATTCGCTTCATCGAGTTCATGCCTCTGGACGCCGATGGAATCTGGGGGCCGGAATCTTTCGTTCCGGGTCAGGACATCGTTGACAGGATCAACGCCGTCTTCCCGCTGGAGCCGGTGTCCGACAATGGGCCGGAGCCGACCACTCGTTTTCGGTTCCGGGATGGGAGCCAGGGGGAGATCGGGATCATCCCCTCGGTGAGCAATCCCTTCTGCGAGAGCTGCAACCGCGTTCGCATTACTGCGGACGGAAAGCTGCGCACCTGCCTGTTTGCCACTACCGAAACTGATTTGCGGGATTCTCTGCGAAACGGGTGCAGTGACGATGAGATTGCGCGTCGCTTTGCCGAAGCGGTCTACCGCAAGGAACCCGGGCATCTCATCAATCAGAAGGGATTTGTAAAGCCGGAGCGCAATATGTCGAGGATTGGAGGCTGACTACCGTGCCACAGGGACGGGCATACATCGTCGCTTTCTACACCGTGTCGATTGTCGCGGTGGCGGCGGTTTCGGTGTTCGTATTCGTCGGGCTGGCGAACTTCCTTTCGTTGACTTTGGCGCTCACTGACGCTGTCTGGCTGTGCGACGTCGTTACGGAGTATGCACTTCGAACCAACTCGTTCGCGCAATTCACAAAACAGACCGTTTACCTGTCGTTCGTATACGGAGCCATCGTGCTGGTCTGGCGGCGGCTGAGGAAAGTGTAGCGGGCCGGGCAGAGGACGGATTCCCGACGTGTGCATAATCCATTCTGATGTCAGGGATTAGGCGGCCACACGCATCTGTTGCCATTTCTGGTCCCAGCGCCCGCTCTTGAATTCCGCGCGCAGATGCAGGAGAGGCTCGGCGCTGTCCTTGCGCCAAAGCATGCCGCTACGTTTCATACGACCTCCCACCACGGACTTGCACGCCGCTTCCACAACTCCACTTCCCACGGG
>MNXM01000274.1 GCA_001872605.1 Armatimonadetes bacterium CG2_30_59_28
ATAAGAAGCGTAAAGCGTCACAATAACTACCTTCCCCTGTGCGAACCGTTTCGGTTCGATAACGGAGGAAGGTGCGAACCCTTTGGGTTCGAGGATGGGGGTTGTTGCATGAACTCACTCAGGACCGACGAACCGCGAACTGCGTTACACAATCACTGTCGGTTTCCAGATTATAGGCGCCTATGGTTCCGGCTGGGCTGGATAGGGCTGATTATCACAAATCTGACTTACACCCGAAGCGGCCTGCGGAGATGACGAACCCGACTACCCGACCACCCTGTTGCGAGAGGTAAACCACCAGCATGCGGGAAGGTGATATTTTACTTACACCCGTCGCTCAGGCCGACGGCAGGCTCAAGAACCGACCCGCCATCGTGCTTCGGGTGATGCCTCCATTCCGAGACCTGTTGGCGTGCGGCATCAGCACCCAGTTGCACCACCGGGTGAAAGAACTGGATGAGATCATCTCTCCGCTGGATGAGGATTTCGAGTTGAATGGGTTGGTGGCTGAATCATTCGTTCGACTCGGATTCCTCGCCCCCGAGCGATATGAAAGACCTAATCGACCGACTGTGCAGCTTCCTGCGCAACCGCTCCGTCCCCGAGTCCTCCTCAGTACCTGATGCAGACGAGCCACAGTAGACTGCTCTTTTCACCTGTCGGAACCCACCGGCGCCACGATGTCGCCTTTGCTATTCATATCCATTCGATGGTATCTGCGCGAGGGATCGATCGGCTCGCCTCCATCGTCCTTCATGTCCGGGCTGATAAGGGATACGGCGTTCCGTGTGGGACGAGGCGATACCTTTGGACTCAGAGTCCGCACCTCGAGACCGATGGACAATCCCGGTCTCCCCTTCCGTTCGCACCCGACCAGCAAGGCGACGAACCTCACGGTCCGACACTGGGGGAAGTCCTGAAACAGGTGAGTAGTCACGATTCTTGACAGACATCACCTTCGGCGTTACCGTTATGTCCCGATTCAGCAAAGGGAGGGAGCAATATGAGTTGTGGAACACCGCAGTCCGATGACTGCAAACCCATTGAGGAGAAGGCGCTCGCCACGGTTGCAGAGCTGATGTGTCTTGCGGCGCGAACCGCGCCCAAGGCGCGTGGCGTGGACAATCTGGTGACGACGATCATCTCCGGGGAGACGAAGGATAAGGTGACTGCAAAGATGCGCGACCTCTCCAGCGTTGAAGGCGCGGGGTTCTTCGCCCGGGACGCGGATAATGTTGACGGCGTCCCGTTCGCCGTCGTCATCGGGACGCGGATGGAACGAATGGGGCTGTCCATCTGTGGCCTCTGTGGGTTTGAGAACTGCAAAGCGAACCAGGATGCGGGAGCGGTATGCGTCTTCCCACCGAACGACCTCGGGATTGCCGTCGGTTCTGCGGTGAGTGTGGCGGCTGACCATCGCGTCGACAACCGCGTCATGTATACGATCGGCATGGCCGCGCTCAAGCTGGGGCTGCTGGGAGAAGAGGTGAAGATGGCCTTCGGGATTCCTCTGAGCGCCACTGGGAAAAGCCCGTTCTTCGATCGATAGATGCAGACGGCGAATAGGGGAAAACGGCGTCGAGAAGGTCGGCGCTGAGGTGGTAGCACTGTCGAACTGGAGGAGTTGAGGCATGGATATCAGTTTGAGCAATATTTTCCTCAGGCGCGAGGCCGAATCGCGTTCCCTGAGCGCGGAGAACTTCCGCGGAGAGAAGGGCCGTGGAGGCATGGCGACGGAAGAAGAAACTCTGTCGCCGGGTTCTGTACAGTGCGCGCGTGAATTGGGTCAGACGTGGAAGGTGTCTCCTTGTGCGCAGATTCCCGCGACGGAGACCCTGACGATCATGAACAACGAAGGCCCCGGAGTGGTCCGCCACATCTGGATTACGTTGGACAGCAAGTACTATCGTGATATCATCGTCCGCATTTACTGGGATGGAGAGGAGAGTCCCTCGGTGGAGTGTCCCGTCGGCGATCTCATGTGCTGTTCGTGGAACCAGCGGCAGGATATCCTGTCGCTCCCGATCAACGTTAATCCCAGTGGAGGCATGAACTGCTACTTCCCCATGCCGTTCCGCAAGCACGCAAGGATCACGGTGGAGAACGACTCACCAAGCGACCTGGCGCATTTCTTTTACACCATCAATTACACTCTTGAGCCGGTCGCAGAAGACGCGCTTCACTTCCATGCCCAGTGGCGGCGCAGCAACCCGCTGGAGTACGGGACCGACTTTGTGATGGTCGATGGCATCAAAGGACAGGGCCAGTATGTTGGAACCTTCATGGCGTGGCAGCAGAACAACGCCGGTTGGTGGGGGGAGGGCGAGATCAAGATGTTTCTGGACGGCGACGACAAGTTCCCCACCATCTGCGGCACCGGTACGGAAGACTACTTCGGCGGCGCATGGGGATTCGCCGGGCAGAACTACTCATCGCCCTACATGGGGTACCAGACGGTAGCCGGCGAACCCGGCAAAACGGGGGCTCGGCATACCCTTTACCGCTTTCACGTCGCCGATCCCGTCTTCTTCAAGTCCGATCTGAAAACAATCATGCAAGCCATCGGCTGGCGAAGTGAGGGGCGCTACCTGCCATTGCAGGACGACATTGCATCCGTCGTGTACTGGTACCAAACCGAGCCGCACGCGGCGTTCCCGAAATTCCCAGAGAGGAACGGGAGAGAAATCATCTGAGGAGGGACTGAAGTGGACTATGACAAGTACGCCAAGGATTGCGAGGAGATACGGAAACACAACGCCCAACTGTTGGGGGACTTCGATCGGTGGTTGAGCCAGAAAGGGCTCGCAACAAGAACGGTGGGAAAACACGTTGGGAATGTGGATTTCTACATCAACGAGTTCCTGCTTGATGAGGAAGCGGAGGAGGCGAAGGACGGAGCCTATGACATAGGTCTCTTCCTGGGCTATTGGTTCGTCAAGAAAGCCCTGTGGTCCAGCCAGTCTGCTATTCGTGAGAATGCCGCGAGTTTGAAGAAATTCTACCAGTTCATGCACGAACGGGGAGACATCTCAGATGAAGCGCTGACGCACCTGAATGAGAGAATTAAAGAGGACATGCCCGATTGGCTTGCCACTATGGGGAGGTATGACGACCCCGACATTGAGGATCCAAGCGAGATTTGGGGATTCTGACCGCCAGCCATACGTTCCTCTCCGGGGCAAGGAACTTCGTTTCGGGGTAGCGGTAACTCCAGTAATCGACCTCTCGCTGTGGGTCTTTGTTGCAAAAGAAATCACCCGGCTCGAACCGATCCATGTGGTGGAAGATGACGGTAGGTGGTCGCATCTGGGTCACGTAGCTGTCCACGTAGATTGGCCACACGACCATCGCCGTCAGGCGCTGCTTGAACTCCTGCCACGCTTTCGCCGGGCCGTGGGAATCACCCTGGTGAAAGATGGCGTCGCCCCCATATTCAATCAGGTAACCGACGCGGCTTACCGGCTCATCTTCCCTATCGCTTTCGACGGCAGGATAGCTCGTGACCTGAAGTTCCCCGATGGCAACTGACATCCCCTTGGAGACCTGCACGCATCGGCCGGGGTCGATGCCTTCCTGCGCCATCACGTCCAGCGCAGGCTTGGGCGCGTAGACCGTGCAATCGGTGTTCACCAGGAGTTTCCTGATCGCTTCTGCGTCCCAGTGGTCGGTATGCTCATGGCTAACGAGAACGGCGTGGCAGGGATGAATGGAGTCCACCGGGATCGTGGCCGGCTCGAGTTGCCGCTCCACCTTGCCCAGCCACTCAAACTCACCGGAGAAAAACGGATCGGCGATAACCAAGCTTTCACCATCCGACACGGCGAACGACGCGTGACCAAAGTAAAGATAACTAAGTTGTTGTTTGGGCGGAGAAGGCAGGAATTGCATGGCGTTATGGAAACCTCCATTGAGCTGCGCAGATTGGGCGTGCACTGACCGACTATTCTACACGGACAAGCAGCAACGTTCAATCTTAGGCGTGATTCCCTGAAGTTGCGATGGGAGCGTTGGATACCGCAGATTTCACATCGGTGAGGTATCACGATCAACCTGCACGGCGGATTTGGTGTATACTCAAACCGCGTCGATCCACCGGCCGAGGAACCCGATACAACTGCAGATAGTCATTCCGCTGGCAAGTTGACTTTCTCTGCGCGCAAGCGCGAACGGGAGCGGCCGCACTGCGAGGAATGAAACCGATCTGTTCCCCGTGGTCGGTCTCGTTCGGCTCACCTTCTGCGGTGGGGCAGGGAGGAACGGAGAAATGCCCATGACGGAAAAGGACTTCCAGAAACGACTCGCCCGTGAGGTGTCGCAGTGGCGCCTCGACCACCTCATTAGCGACTCACAGGCCACCGCGATCCTCGACCGTTACGGGGTGGATGGGAGGGAGATCGTGCGCAGCAGAATGGCCGTGCTGCTGGCCTTCCTCGGGGCATCGTTGTTAGGTTTGGGCGTAATCCTGTTTTTCGCTGCAAACTGGGAAACCATGCCACGATGGAGCAAGCTGGCCCTGGTCGTGTTCTCGGTGGTTGCTTCCTACCAGACGGGCTTTCACCTGAGATACCGGAGACCCGACTTCCACAAAACCGGCAGTGCGCTCCTCTACCTGGGCGCTTTCCTGTACGGCGCGGCAATTTTTCTCATCGCTCAAGGTTACCACGTAAACGCCGATGAGCCTTTGCTGCTGGCGCTCTGGGCAGCGGGTGTCCTTCCCATGGCTTACCTGCTTGGATCGCTCCCGATGGTTGCCCTTGGAGTGACCTGTCTCGGGGTTGCCTTCCACTGGGAGCTTGCCTATTGGGCGGCATTCGACGGCAGCGTGCTCCACCACTGCTCAGGAATGCTTGTCTTCGGGGTATTGCTCTACGCGGTGAGCCTGCTGCACGGGCTGAGTGAAGACGGAGCGTCCCACCGAAGGCTCTACGGAATCCTGGGATTGGTGTCGGTGCTGGCCACGATGTTAGTTCTATCCTTTGCCGAAGTTCACCACTGGCGCGGCGACGGTCATTCCCTGCGTCAGCTCCCCGATAGAGTTGTAATCGGCTTTTGGGTTCTCTTGGGGGGCACGGTTTGCACAACCGTCACCGCGCTCCTGCTGCAGCGCGCGTCGACATCGGCAGTCCGTGCGGAGGCCGTGATGCTCATAGGTTCCCTCGTGATGGCAATTCTTCTGTTCTGTGGCCGCACGGGAAATGGGAATGGCACGGCTATCGCGTTCAACCTCATGCTTTTGTGCTTCACACTTGGGACGATCTGGGTTGGAGTTGCAGTCAGAGAGTCGGGATGGGTCAATCTCGGTCTCTCTGTTTTTGCGCTCCATGCGATCGCCAGATACTGTGACTGGTTCTGGGACATGCTGCCCCAGTCGCTCTTCTTCATGAGCGCCGGAGTCCTCTTGCTCGCGGGGGGGATGTGCCTCGAGCGAACACGGCGACGCATTATTGCAGACTTCTCTTCATGAGGCGATGAAAATGTCTTTCAGAGTCAAGTTCAACCTTCTCGTCTGCATGCAACTGCTGGTGTTGTTCAGCTTGATCGGTTATAAACAATGGACGCTGGCAACCGGTGAGAGGGTGTTGCTCAAGACGGTTCCCGTGGATCCGCGCGATTTGTTTCGCGGGGAGTATGTCGCTCTCCGGTACGAGATATCGAGTGTCGAATCCTGGTGGGCCCACGGCAAGTCCTTCCAGGCAGGAGACACTCTCTACGTGACACTCCGACGCGAAGGCCGATTTTGGGGGATTGGGGCAGTTGCCGACCAGCCACCGCCAGCAGGCGCGCTCTTCCTGAAAGGCACGGTGAGGCGTGTGCGCGATTCAGGGATCGACGTGGACTACGGCATCGAGAGCTATTTCGTTCCCGAGGGACGCGGCAAAGAGTTGGAGAGTAAACGTGCAGGTCTGACCACTGAGATCGCCATTGATCGGTTCGGCCATGCCGTGATCCGAAACGTGAGAAGCGACAGGTAGCCGTATTCGGCAGGCACGAATGCGACAGTCGCAGCGAAGCGGGCTTGCGGATGCGGGCAGAACCACTTTGGTGATTCCGGGTCCGGCATCACCTCGGCCGGAACAGAGATGGGGGTCGTGCCGATGATGCAATGGGACTGCGCGAGGAAACGCTCTGCATTGACACCAATAGCTGCATCCCGTAGAATCCCGCAGTGACAAAGCCACACGATAGAGTGGGCGCTGAAGGACGGCAGGGTCTGCTTGTGCTTCGTTTGTCCGTACCCGTCGGTCCGGCCGTGGAGGGATCAGTATGTTGGAGAGATCGGATCGTCGGAGTGGGTGCCATAGTCGGAGACGCTACCGTGATCGAGAGAAGCCCGTGGCTTATAGGGCGCCACTGTGCCCAAGTACCGCGCATCGGTCAATTGTCATTGTTGGTCTGACGTTCTGGGTCGCGTGTTCAACGGCAATAGCGGAAACTGCTTTCTACGTATCCCCCAAGGGCGACGACAGAGGCCGCGGCACGGTGGACTCGCCGTTCCGCACACTCACGCGGGCGCGGAACGCCGTGCGGGGACTGAAAACTCGTCCGAACAAGGGAGGGATTCGCGTGGCGGTGAGAGGAGGAGTGTATCGCCTCGAGGAGCCACTGGCCCTACTTCCCGAAGACTCGGGTACGGAGGACGCTCCGGTTATCTATGCGGCCTATCCCGGCGAGAGTCCGGTCGTCTCCGGTGGCCGCGTCATCCGCGGCCTACGGAAGAACACGAACGGGGCGTATTCCACAACCATCCCCGCAGCGAAGAATCACGGCTGGGTGTTCCGCCAACTGTTCGTCGATGGTCGGCGCTACATCCCGGCGCGCTCCCCCAATGCGGGTCAATACTCCATCGTCCGGGGCGTGCCTCCAGAGGGAGGTTCCGGCACGGCGAAAGACCGTTTCGTTTTCCGGAGCGGCAACATCGAGCCCTGGCCAAACCTGTCGGATGTGGAACTGCGCATTACTTTCAGTTGGAATACAGGCACTTTCCCGGTCAAGTCGGTTGACCCCAAAACACGCATCGTGACTTTGGGAGGCCCGGCGGTCTGGGAACTGCCCAAACCCGGGATGGCCACCTGCCCCTACATCGTGATTAACCATCCCGGCGCCTGTGACGCTCCCGGCGAGTGGCAACTCAACCGCGACACCGGCGAGCTGCGCATCATTCCCTTCGGGAACGAGGACCTTGCGGCTGCGGAGGTGGTAGCTCCCGCCTTTGAGCGTCTCGTGATCGCGCAGGGGGCGCCCGAGGAGGGCCGCTACGTCGAGCACGTTCGCTTCGATAGTCTGTCCTTCCAGCACGCGGGGTGGGATTTGCCGCCGCAGGGCTTCTCCACTCCGCAAGCCGCGAGCGCTCTGGGCGCGGCGCTGGATTTTCATGCGACGCGCCACTGCGCTGTCACCGCCTGCGAAGTCGCCCACGTGGGACGCTACGGAATCTCGTTCGACAGGGACTGCTCCCATAACACGATCCAGCGGAACCATCTACACGATCTGGGCGGTGGCGGGGTGCGCATCGGCACCACCGACAGAGTCGCGCCCCCCTTCGAGCGTCTCGCTCATCACAACCTCGTGGACAACAACCTCATCCACGACGGCGGACACACCAACCCTGGCGCGGTCGGCATCTATATGGCCTACGGAAGCAACAACACTTTCTCCCACAATGACGTCAGCGACCTGCGCTACACCGGCATCTCGCTGGGCTGGACATGGGACATCGTGTATTCGGGCACGCGCGAGAACCGCGTCGAATACAACCATGTGCATCACGTGATGCGCACGCTGGAGGATGGAGGCGGCATCTACAGCCTCGGACTCACACCCGGCTCCGTGATTCGCAACAACGTGGTGCACGACGTGGGCACTCCGCCGGAAGCCGTTGGTCACGGCGTCTACATCGACGGTGGCAGCTCGGCACTGCTGTGTGAAAGCAATGTCTGCTATGATTGCGGCAACGGCGGCATTCGCATCCAGCACGGAACGTCCTGCATCACTGTGCTCAACAACATCTCGGCCTTCTGCGGCTTTGGGCTGGGCATGGACTCGGAGCGCACTAACATCTTCCAGTACAACATCGTCTACATCGACGGCGCGGGTACTCCCTTCTATAACGTTCCCGAGTGGCAAACCTACAACAAGATCATCGACTACAACGTCTATTGGCGCGCCGACGGCAAGCCGATCAAATTCCTCGACTTCACCTGGGAGGAATGGCGAAAGAAGGAGGGCATCAAGGACATCTGGTACACGCCGGTGATGGACAAACACTCAATGATCGCTGACCCGCTGTTCGTGGACGCTGCCCGGCGTGACTTCCGACTGCAGCCGAAGTCACCGGCCCTAACGCTGGGCTTCCGCCCCATTGACACGAGCAAGGTCGGCCTCTATGGCGACAAGGAGTGGACATCGCTGCCGACGCGCCATGCCATGCAGCCGTTGGGCTCCAATGAACACGACATGCTGTCGCTTCTTCCGGAAGACAACTTCGACGACGCCCAACCGGGACAGAAGCCGGCCTATGCCTCGGTGATCGAGGATGTCAAAGGCGGGGCCTATGTGGAGGTTAGCGACAAGCGATCTCTCTCCGCGCCAAACAGTCTCCGGTTCGTAGATGCCCCTAATCTGACCTACCACCTGCCCCACATCTACTACAGCCCGCGGCTGGTCGGCAATATGAAACTACGCATGGACTTTGATTTGTACCGCGAGCCGGGCGCCATGCTGTGGACGGAATGGCGCGAAAAACCGGGGTACGCCAAAGGTGGGCCGTGCCTGTACATCGAGAAGGACGGACGGCTGTTGCTGCACGGCCGCAAGCCGACCGAGGTGCACCTGCCCGACGGACAATGGCTGCACTTCCAGATTTACGACGGTCTGGGCCGTTTTGCCGACGCCAAGTGGGACATGACCATCACCGACCAGGCGGGAAAGGCGCTCTTTGAGGGCAAGGACCTCGCCTGCGCGCCGGAGTTCGACCGCATCGAGTGGCTGGGCTTCGTCAGCAATGGGACAGAACCAACGGTGTTTTATATCGACAACATCCGCCTCCAGCCGGTACAGTGACGTGCCTTTGTTGTGACTGCAAACAGATCGTGAAGGGAAAAAACAAGCGCCAAAGTTACTACTCACGTACTTAGACAGGATTTACAGGATTGTCAGGACTGGAGCGGCGCACGGACGCCGTGCGTCTGCCGCCTTCGCGAAGCATGTAGTCCTGGAAGCATCGACGCCGCGACGGTTGCGCTCGGACTGTATGAGTCCACGTCGGCCTTGGCGCGGCCTT
>MNXM01000311.1 GCA_001872605.1 Armatimonadetes bacterium CG2_30_59_28
ACCTCCGCAACAAAAACCGCGCGTCTTCTCCGACATCTCGTAATGAATGTTCGTCCCTCCAAACATCGGACGCTCCTGCGCCTCCCAGTTCCGACGAGCCAGCCGACGCTCGATTCTCCTCTTGCGGTTCCGCACGATCTTGCGATATGATCTACGCACTTGAAAGCCCCCTTTTATTGCTTCTCCACTCTTCGGTGCTTACACCGATTTGTCCAAGAAAAACGGGGCTTTCTCGCTTCCTCACCTCTCGAAAATATTGAATATCATGCTTGTATAAGGATTAGTGGGTCCAACTCCACTGTTCGGAACTGCATTCTCTGGGGGAACACTCCTTACGAGTTGTGGACAGTTGGCGGGATGACCGCCAGCTATTGCGTCATCAAGAACGGCGAAATCTACTACCTCGGGGCGACCATCATCACCACTGACCCGAAGCTTGGCACTCTCGGGAACTACGGCGGCTACACGCAGACCATCCCCATCCTGGCAGGGAGTTCGGCGATCGACGCGGCGGACGATAGCGTCGCGCCAACGACCGACCAGCGGGGAGTCTCCCGCCCGCAAGGCGCCCACGCCGACATCGGCGCGTTTGAGTCGCAGGGGTTCACCCTCGCCGTCGCCGGCGGGAACGGCCAAAGCGCTGCGATTAATACCGCCTTCACCAATCCCTTGAGTGTCAGCCTTACGGCGAACGGGGCGGGCGAGCCGGTGGACGGCGGCAGCGTGACCTTCACCGCACCTACAACCGGCGCCAGCGCGAGCCTGGCCACCAGCCCGGCGACCATCAGCAACGGCGCGGCGAGCGTGACGGCCACCGCCAACGGAACCTCTGGCTCCTATCAGGTAACCGCCAGCGCAGCCGGCGCCAACTCGGTCAACTTCGCGCTGACCAATACCTTGCCGGAGATGGACGTTGAGGGCAATGCCACTCCCATTGCCGATGGGGACGCGACGCCTTCGACAACGGATGACACCGACTTCGGCTCGGCGGATATCGCCACCGGGGAAGCGGACCATACCTTCACGATCAAGAATACCGGCAACGGGGACCTGAACCTGACCAGCGATCCGAAAGTGAAGATCACCGGCGCGAACGCGGGCGACTTTACCGTGGCGGAACAGCCGGCCTCGCCCGTTCCAGGAGGCAGTTCAGTTACCTTTACCGTTCGCTTCGACCCGAGTGCGACAGGAATCCGCACGGCGACCATCAGCATCGCTAACAACGACAGCAATGAGAACCCGTACGATTTTGCGGTCCGCGGGACCGGAACCACTCGGGCGCCAGACATTGAGGTTCTGGGCAACGGTCGCTCCATCGCCAACGGCGCCGCTGCGCCTGACCAGGGACACCACACCGACTTTGGCCCCGTCAATATCAGGACCGGATCGGTGGAGCATACCTTCACCATCCAGAACAACGGCACCGCCGAGGACTTGCTCCTCACCGGCGACCCGAAAGTCGTCATTAGCGGCGATAACGCCGCGGACTTCAGCATAACGCTCCAGCCTTCCAGCCCGGTGAGCAGCGCCGGAACCACCACGTTCCAGGTGAAATTCGATCCCGGCGCCACGGGCGTCCGCACCGCCACCGTCAGCATCGCCAGCAACGATTCCGACGAAAACCCCTTCGAGTTCACCATCCAGGGGACGGGCACCGCGACGCCCTCCAACGTCGTCCAGATTGATGTCAGCAGCATCTTCAACAAGGACGTGATCGCCAACAACGGCGGGACGGACCGCACACTCACCGCCTGGGACATCAATGGCGACGCCACTCACGACTATGTCGCGTCGGGTGTTGCTGCCAGTTGGATGACGCAATCGGTGGCCAACGTGCATACCGGCGCGCCCGCCTCCCAAAGCGATCGCAACGCGCTGCCCGACTACGGACTCTTCCCGGCCAATGCCGACCACCCGGACGTCCAATTGGCGTACCGCAATTCCGATGATGGGCTGAATGCCTACGGTTCCAATGCGGGCGATACCACGTTCAGCTTTACCGTGCCAACCGGCCGCTACCAAAAGCTCCAGATCTTCGCCGCGTCGACTTACGGCAGCTCGACGCTCAGCGCTACCTTCACGTACGTTGGCAACTCGACACAGGTGCAGTCGGACATCAAAATCGAGGATTGGTTCCAAGCGCCTCCCCCGGGAGGTTTCACGCTCATCGGCAGCCGGGACGTCCTTTGGTACATAAATGGCCATTATGCCTACTATAACAGTAATGGTCCGGATATATTCGGCGCGAACCTCACCCCCGACAACAGCAAAGAGCTGAAGAGCGTAGAGATGAAGAAGACAGCCGGTGGCACCAGCGAGCTGACTTTCTATGGCGCGACGGGTGTTCTGCCCGCCGCACCGGAGATGGACGTTCAAGGCAACGGCGTCTCCATCACCGATGGCGACACGACGCCTGCCGTTGATGACCACACCGATTTCGGCGCGGCGGACATCGGCGCCGGCACGGTCGAGCGCACGTTCACCATCAGGAACACGGGATCGGCGGACCTGAACCTGACCGGCGATCCGAAGGTGACAATCACCGGCGACCATGCCGCAGACTTCAGCGTGACGGAGCAGCCAACCAGCCCGGTGGCGAGCGAGGGGGGAACGACAACGTTCCAGGTGACGTTCGATCCCACCGCCACCGGCACGCGCACGGCGACGATCAACATCGCCAACGACGACAGCGACGAGAACCCGTACGAATTTGCAGTACAGGGAACCGGGACGATTAGTGGTGACATCTACGTAGACCAGAACTGCCCCGGAGCCACGCATGATGGAACGAGTTGGGAGAAGGCGTACCTGGACCTTGCGCCCGTGCTTGAGATTGTCGTCAGCCCGTCTACCATTTACGTCGCCAGGGGATCCTATACGCCGACCACCGATACCGACCGCACGAGGACTTTCCAGCTTGAGAGCGGTGTGACGCTCTCAGGCGGCTATCCCACCGGCGGCGGGACGCGCGACCCGGGGACGTACGTGACCACACTCAGCGGCGACGTCGGCGTTGCCGCCAATAACAGTGACAACTCCTACCACGTCGTCACCGGGAGCGGGACGGATAGCACCGCCGTGCTGGACGGCTTCACCATCACGGCGGGGAATGCCGATGGGACGTCTCCCCACAACGCGGGCGGCGGCATGTACAACAACGGCGGGAGTCCGACGCTGACCAACCTGGCCTTCAGCAACAACTCGGCAGGGGCTGGCGGCGGAATATACAGCAGCGATGCCAGCCCGACGTTGACCAACGTGACCTTCAGCGAAAACTCGGCCCCCGGGACAGGCAGCGGTGGAGGGATGTACAACTCCAACGGCAGCCCGACACTGACCAACGTCACCTTCTCTCGCAACTCGGCCGGTTACGTGGGCGGTGGGATGTACAACGTGTCGAGCAGCAGTCCGACGCTGACGAATTGCACCTTCAGCGGCAACTCAGCCATCGCGGCCGCCGGGATAGGTTGTGGTACGGGGACTACCCCGACTGTCCGTAACACCATTCTGTGGGGAGACAGTAGCGGCGAGATTGGCGGCGGCGGCACTCCCACGGTGACCTATTGTGTTGTGCAGGGCGATCCCGTATACCCGGGTACGGGGAATACCAACGCCAATCCGAACCTGGGCATCCTTGGCAACTACGGCGGGTACACGCAAACGATTCCTATTGAGGATGAGGGCTCAGCAATCGACGCGGCAGACGACAGCGTGGCACCGAAGACCGACCAGCGAGGCGTGTCGCGCCCCCAGGGCGCCCACGCTGACATCGGCGCGTATGAATCGGTGGTCGCGCCCGAGATCGACGTGCAGGGAAACAACGCTCTGATTGCCGATGGCGACACGACACCCGCCGCTGAGGACCACACCGACTTCGGCTCGGCGGACATCAGCACAGGCACGGTGGAGCGCACGTTCACCATCAAGAACACAGGATCGGCAGTCCTGAACCTGACGGGTGATCCGAACGTGACGATCGGCGGCGACCATGCCGGAGACTTCAGCGTGACGGAGCAGCCGTCCAGCCCGGTGACGAGTGGCGGGGGGGCGACCACGTTCAAGGTGAAGTTTAATCCTGCTGCCACGGGCACGCGCACGGCAACGATCAGCATCGCCAACGACGATTCAAACGAGAATCCGTACGACTTTACAGTTCAAGGTACCGGCACAGCCGCTGCCGAAATGGACGTCCTGGGCAATGGAGTCTCCATCGCCGATGGCGACACGACGCCTGCCGCTGAGGACCACACCGACTTCGGCTCGGCGGACATCAGCACAGGCACGGCGGAGCGCACGTTCACCATCAAGAACATAGGATCGGCAGTCCTGAACCTGACTGGTGATCCGAAGGTCACGATCGGCGGCGACCACGCCGGAGACTTCAGCGTGACGGAGCAGCCGTCCAGCCCGGTGACGAGCGACGGGGGGACGACGACATTCAAAGTGAAGTTCAATCCTGTCTCCGCGGGCACGCGGAGGGCGACGATCAGCATCGCCAACGACGACAGCGATGAGAACCCGTACAACTTCGCAGTTCAAGGTTTGGAGACGATGACCCACGGCGACATCCATGTTGATCAGAACTGCCAGGGCGCAACGCACGACGGGAGTACCTGGGCGACGGCGTATCTGGACCTTGCTCCGGTTCTGTCCGGTGCGCAGAGCGGAGACACGATCCACGTCGCAAAGGGAACGTACCGACCCACCGCGGGCGGTGACGGCGCGGCCACCTTCCAGCTCAAGAACGGCGTGACGCTGCTGGGCGGCTACGCGACGGGCGGCGGGACGCGCGACGGGGCGACAAACGCCACCACCCTCAGCGGCGACCTCGGCATTCAACAAGACAATAGTGACAACTCCTACCACGTGGTCACTGGCAGCGGGACGGACGCGACGGCAGTGTTGGATGGCTTTACCATCACAGCCGGAAACGCCAATGCCTCGTCTCAAGGTATCAACGGCGGCGGCTTGCTCAACAATGGAGGCAGCCCGACGCTGAAAAACCTCACCTTCTCCGGCAACTCTGCGTGGTTGGGCGGGGGAATGTTCAGCAGCGGCAACGCGACGTTGACCAACGTCACGTTTTCCGGGAACGAAGCCGGTTTTGGCGGCGGGCTATACACCGAGAGCAGCCTGACCTTGACCAACGTCACCTTCACCGGCAACTCGGCCCCGGGCCGCGACGGTGGTGGGATGTTCGATGCTAACGGCGGCTCGACATTGACCCATGTCACGTTTTCCGGCAACTCGGCTGGCCGCGGAGGCGGATTTGCCTCCTATGTGACGGCACCCACGATCCGCAATAGCATCCTGTGGGGGAACACCGCCAACCAGGGCGCGCAGATTTACGCCATCTTCTCCAATATCGTTGTCAGCGATTGCGTGGTTCAGGACGGATATTGGCTTGGCACGAACATCATCACCGCCGACCCGAAGTTAGGGACTCTTGGCAACTACGGAGGCCACACGCAGACGATCCCGGTTCAGGAAGGGAGTTCCGCCATTAACGCCGCCAATGCAACCTACGCTCCCGCAACCGACCAGCGCGGCTACGACCGCTCCGGCGCGCCCGACATCGGCGCCTACGAGTATGGCGGCGCGCCGTCGTGGGGTGTGCCCGAGATAGACGTGCTCGGAAACGCCGTCTCCATTGCCGATGGCGACACGACGCCTGCCACTGACGACCATACCGACTTCGGCGCGGCGGACATCAGCACAGGCACGGTCGAGCGGACGTTCACCATCAGGAACACGGGATCGGCGGACCTGAACCTGACGGGCGACCCCAAGGTAGCCATCAGCGGCGACCATGCCGCAGACTTTAGCGTGACGGAGCAGCCGTCCAGCCCGGTGACTAACGGCGGGGGGACGACAACGTTCAAAGTCAAGTTCGATCCCAGCGCCAGCGGCGCCCGGACGGCAACGATCAGCATCGCCAACAACGATGCAGATGAGAACCCGTATAACTTTGCGATTCAGGGGACGGGCACGGCGGTGCGGACGGTGTCCTTTACCTCCGCCAGTCAGGCAAGCACACAGGAGAGTGGGACGCTGACGATCACCGCCGAGCTTTCGGCGGCCTCTGACAAAGACGTGACCGTCCCGTTCACCCTCTCCGGCACGGCGACGAAGGACACTGATTACTCCATCACCGCGACCCCGATTACGCTCGTAGCGGGACAGACCAGCGCGAACATCACCATCACCATTGCGGCCGACACTGTGGACGAGAGCGATGAGACGGTGGTAGTGACGATGGGCGATCCGACCAACGCGACGAAGGGCGCAACGACGGTGCACACCGCAACCATCACGGACGACGACACGGCGGGGATCACCGTCGCGCCCACGTCGGGGCTGACAACAACGGAGGCAGGCGGCGCGGCGACATTCACGGTGAAACTCAACAGCCAGCCGACCAGTGATGTAACCATCGGGTTGTCGATCTCCGACACGACGGAAGGCGCGGTGTCGCCATCCAGCCTGACGTTCACCACGGCGAATTGGAGCACCGCGCAGACGGTGACGGTGACCGGGGTTGACGACTGGGTGGACGATGGAGACATCGGCTACACGGTGGTGACAGCCGCGGCAACCAGCGCGGACGCAAACTACAACGGCGCGAACGCGGCGGACGTGTCTGCGACCAACACCGACAACGACGGCGCGGGGATCACCGTGAATCCGACCTCCGGTCTGACGACGACCGAGGCGGGTGGAACGGCGACGTTCACCGTCAAGCTGAACAGCCAGCCGACTGGAGACGTGACCATCGCGCTGTCCAGATCTGACGCGACAGAAGGCGCGGCTTCCCCTGCGAGCCTCACCTTCACTGCCGCCAACTGGAGCACGGCGCAGACGGTGACGGTAACCGGCGTGGATGACAATCTGGACGACGGGGACATCGCTTACACCATCGCCACCGCAGCAGCCACCAGCGCCGATGCCAAGTACAACGGACTCAACGCCGCCGACGTGTCGGCGACGAACACTGACAATGATGCGGCCTCGGTAAGCTTTGCCGCCGCTGCCCAGAGCAGCGTGCAGGAGTCGGGAACGATGACGGTCACGGCGCAGCTCTCGGTCGCGTCTACTCTCAACGTAACCGTGCCCTTCGCCCTGTCGGGCACGGCGACCCAGGACGCGGACTACACGATCCCCAACAGTCCGATTACGATACCGGCGGGTGCGACGACGGCCGCGGCGACGATCGCGATCAAGGAGGACACCGACGATGAGCCGGATGAGACGGTCGTCCTCACAATGGGCAACCCAACGAACGCGTCGAAGGGTGCCATCACCGAACATACGGCGACGATCACCGATGACGATACCACACAGCCCGACCTGTTGATCAAGCGCGACGGCGATCCCGACGCGGACTTCGCCTTGGACGACGAATATCAGCTTGTTCCCGAGGGAGAGCAAATTGTCGGACAGATCGGCATGAAACCTGGAGAGAAAAAGGACTACCAGGTGAAGGTGGAGAACGATGGCAACGGCGACCGGGTCTACCTGCTGTGGGCGGAGGAAAGCTCCGAGTACGGATGGACGGTCACCTACCTGCTGGGAACCACGGACATCACCGATCAAATCCTGAACGAAGGGTATCTCACCTCCGATCTGGCGCCGGGAGCGAGCGAGACCATCACTCTCGAGATGACGCCGGAGAGTGGGCTCCCCGCCGGCGCAAGCAAGACCGTGACGGTGATGGCCTTCCTGGAAGACTTCGACTTCCTCTGGCAAGACGCCGTGGAGGCAGTGACCATCTATTCTCGTGGAGTGCGTCCCGATGCGATGATCAAGCAGACCTCCCAGCCCGACTCGGCCTACAGTACGGACAATGAGTATTACGCCTATGCGAAGGGGGAGCAGATTGAGCAGCAAACGATCGATCCCAGGGAAACAGCCTCCTACCGGGTGAAGATACAGAACGATGGGCTTATCCCGGTCTCATTCGTGGTGAAAATGGAGGAGAGCGAGGAACCGGGATGGTCGGTGGAGTGCCGGGCCGGTTTCTGGCCCATCACCGAACAAGTTTTCAGCGCCGAGGGGTACACCACAGCATTGTTGTCGTCGGGGGACAGCGAGGTCCTCACGCTGAAGATAAGGCCGGGTGACAGCCTGGTGTGCGGGAGCGAGAAGAGCGCCTGGCTGTACGTCTTCCTGGATGGCGATGACACCATGGTCCGCGACTGCGTGCTGGCGGAGACCACGGTACTGCCTGCTCCCGCGCCGACCGTCACCCGCATCATGCCCTATGGAGGACTGAACAACGGGCCTGTCGCTATCACTAACCTCTCCGGTTCCAACTTCCGTCCGGGAGACGAGGTGAAACTGGTCAAGGAGGGAGAGACAGACATTGGGGCCGCCAACGTCACCATCGTCACTTCGTCAAAGATCACATGCACCTTTGATCTGACCGGCAAACCCGCCGGCGCGTGGGATGTCGTGGTCACCGATGACTGTAGTCAAAGCGGGGCCCTGGCCGGAGGTTTCACGATCGTGGAGGCCAGCACGGTCACGCATGACGTGGCCGTGACGGCGCTGACGGCCGCGCCGAATCCCGTCTTCCGGGGCAGGACCGTCACATTCTCCTACACCGTTGAGAACCTGGGCAACGTCCCCGAAAAACAACTGACGGTTCGGTTGACTTACAGTGGTCGAACGCTTGCGCCGCCGCAGACGATCCCCGTCCTCAACCCCGGCCAGCAGCACAACGGGGAGTTCAAACTGAAGATTCAGGCCAGCGCCCCGCCGGGGGAATACCTTTTCACCGTCGAGGTTCTCCCCGTTATCGGAGAAACCGACAGCGGCAACAACAGCCAAACCGTGAAGGTGACAGTGAGGTAGAAATGAGCCACGAACATGAGAGAGTGGTTAAGGGATGAGCTGGTCAACCATGAGCGTGAGCGATTGGTTGTGAGATGAGGCGATGAGCCACGACCAGCCTGCCCCGATCCCTCGACGTGATTTATTCGTCCAGGAGTCCAACACCCCTGGCCGGTCAGGCGGACGAACACGATAGATAACTCGACTGCTGTGATTTGGGTTGAGCCTCGTAAATCGATGAAACCTCCGGGACAGGAAGGGACATTCAGACAGGAACGGTTTGTACGCAAGCCGCCCGAACCGCCCAAACTACCCGCCGCAGTGTGGATCGATCCACCCGCCAACAACAATGACAATGACAACCAACCTACACAATCAAAACGCTACACTAATTCCGTAACGAAGGTGTCCCAGAAGTATTGACAACTTCTGGAAGCGGCATCGGCGGAAGGAATTGCCGATTGAGCAGAAAGAGAGCATGAAATGGCTGCGGAGCTACCGAGCGGTGAGCGAGGTGCAAGCGCTCTGTCCGGACACCGCTCTGGTGAGCGTGGGGGATCG
>MNXM01000236.1 GCA_001872605.1 Armatimonadetes bacterium CG2_30_59_28
GGCTAAGCTGGACTTTATCCAATTTGGAGATGACTGCTGGGGAGGTTAAGCTCAAGACTATCTTTGTCCAAAGGGGTCTACGATGCTTAACCTGCCCTGCGAGATTATGGCCTTATACTCGTTACGGATGAAAATCCACCTTTCCCCCTCACCCTGCCCTCCCCCCATCGGGGGAGAGGGTCAGGGTGAGGGGGTGTTTTCACCCGTAACGAGTATAACCAAGCCAGGAAAAAGTGTCCGTATGATATCCAGAGTTGCCGAGTCCATTGTTCCCTCCCGTCACCTTCCCTCGTTGCCTGGGTGAATCATAACACCCAGAAGCATTGACAGCAACCTGTTGCTCCCAACGAGGTAGGCATTGATAATGACTCCATTCATTGCCTCACCTCCACAATCCCAATCTCCTCCTCCGTCAACTCGTACAGCTCATAAACCAACCGATCAATCTGCTGGTCGGTGGCATTGATTTGGCGCTGGAGGAGTTCTTTGTCGTGTGGCGTCTGCGCGGCGGCGAGACGTTTGTGGAGGTCTAACATCCGCTCCACCAACTCCACCATGTGGTCATGCTTCGCCACGTCGGTGGGGGAGGAGAAGTCAATGGGGCGGATGGGGAGTTGTTGAATGTATTGTCGGTTGAGAGCCAGGTAGCCGCCTCTGAACGGAGTGCTAATGCTCTTCAGGAACGCATCCGACACACTTGAGTTCAGGACACCGAGTAGATACAACGGAACGAAGGCAGTGTCCTCAGAAATTGTGATGCCATAGCCTCCTCCGCCACCCCCACCACTACCGACGAAGAAATAATCGCCGCTCAAGTCTGCGGCGAAGCAGGCACCGGTAGCAATGGAGGGAACAAGGAGCTTCGGACATTCAAACAGCGTATGGTTTTTCCTGTAAACGTATCCGTGCCATTCATCCGTCGGCAAGCGTCCCTTGTTCCGCGAGGATAGGCGCTTGCGGTTTGATTCCAAGTATTCCCAAGTGCGAGGAAATCTTGCTTGGTACTCCTTAATACCAAGCAGAACAGACTTCGTCCCCCTGGTCTCGTATGGAAAGATGAGCCGCTTGTTGACGCCTGAGAGGCTGTAACGCCGAATGTTGAGGGAACCTTTGAGAAGCCGTTTCAGATGGGCGCTCTCGAATTCGTGATCCGCACCAGTAGCGTTTGAGTGGCAGACGACGATGTCTCCACGCTCACTCACCTGCTCTAAGATGAACACATCATCGGCATCTGTTTGAAGCCCGACGAACAACTTTGCCACGTCTCCCAACTTCACCGGCATCTCGCTCAACCGCTCGAACAGCGACGCGCCTCTGCCGATGGCGAAGTTCCACTCCGCCGCCGCCACCTTCGCCGCGGGAACATCGCCTTCTTCCACCGCTTCATTGTTGCGCCATGCCGAGAGGTCGTGGGCTTTCACGAAACGACACTTGGGCACTCCGCCTTTGTCGAGGAACATGAGACACGTGTAGGTTGTAGCTCCGGCAAAGACCTGCTGGTCGCCGAAGTGGACGACCTCAGCGATGTGCTTGCCATCGGAGACAATCTTTCGCAACGCCTCACCGTACTTCGCGTTGAAAAACTTATGCGGAAGGATGAACCCAAGTCGTCCCTTTGCATTTAGCAATTGCAGCCCACGTTCCACGAAGACGACATAGATATCATAGTTGCCTTTACTGGCTGAGCGGTATCGTTGCTTGTAGAACTCAACCTCTCGCGGCGCCCACTCCTTCATTGTCTGGATGCGGATATACGGTGGATTCCCAATCACCGCGTCGAATCCGCCCGCCTTCATGACCTCCGGGAACTCCCTCTCCCAATCAAACGCGTTGATGCGATTCATCTCTTCCTCGTCGAGGGCGAGGGTCTGTTGCTGGTAGAAGTCCGGGCCGATGAGGGAGTTGCCGCATTTGATGTTGTTGCCGAGGTCGGGCAGGGCGCGCTCCCGCCAGAGGGAGAGCTGGCTTTCGAGGGTGTCCTTGTTCTCGCCCTCCAGCACCTTGAGCAGCAAGGAGAGCTTGGTCACCTCCACCGCCTGCGAGTCAATGTCCACGCCGTAGAGGTTGTTGAGAAGGATGCGCTTCTTCTCGCGGGTGGTGAGGCGGTAATCGTAGGGAGAGAAATCCCTTTCCGCCCGAGTGCCGTCCTCCGAGGGCTTCTGGTCATTGGCACGTTGGCGGGGAGGGATTCCTCGCCCTACGACATATATCTCCTCCGTGTGTTTCTCCGGGCCGTGGGCGACATACCAATCCCGGTGCCAGTCGAGGAGGTATTGATACGCTGCGAGAAGGAACGACCCGGAACCGCACGCGGGGTCGAGGATGCGCAGCTTCGATACCTGCTTCGGCGTCTTTCCCTCCACCAGCTTCCCGACGGTTTGCTTCACAATGTAATCGCAAATGTAGGTGGGAGTGTAATAGACCCCGCCTGCCTTCTTCACCTCCGGTTTCTCTTCGACCTTCGCCTGATGCCCGGCGGTGAGGCGAATGACCTTGCCGAGGAACTGCTCGTAGACGTTGCCGAGGATGTCGGCGCCAAGGACGGAGAACTCGTAGGGCGACTCGGGATAGTAGAGCCGGGAGAAGAGGTCCTTCAGGACTTTGTCGTCAATCGCAAGCGAAGGAGTGAGGGCATCCGCCCGAAAGTCGAAGAGACCGGAGTTGTATCTGTCGTCGGCTTGGTGCAGGATGTCCACCAATCGCGGGTAGACGCGTCCTCCGTTGAGCAAGGCTTGCAGTTGGGCGTAGGGTTCGATGCCGCGGTCCTCGCACATCCGCAGGAAGATGATGCGGTCAATGGTCACCTGCACGGCGAAGTTGAGGTCGCGCACGGAGAGCGACGGATTCCGCAGGGCGAGATTCTTCGCCAGCGCCTCCCGCCAGCCTTCGATCTCGGCGAGGAAGGCGGCGTCCACCTCCTGCGTGCCGCGCTTGCCGGTCGCCGACTCGGCGAACTTATCAAAGGAACCGCGCAACACCGACTCGCGTGCGAACACGTCGTAGATTTCGGAGAAGCGGTCGAGGTAGTCGCCGTAGGTGAGATAGAGGATGCGTCCGGTGGCCGCGCCGTCGGTGGGTTTGGGTCGCTGGCGGCAGTCGTAGACCGCGAACTCCTCGAAGTCGGTGAGGATGGAGAGCGGCAGCTTGGCGCTCCAACCGTAACGACGGAGCTGGTAGGCGGGAGCGATGTCGCCTTTCACATCCACCGAGGGTTTCTTCGCTTCGAGAAAGAACTTGCGCGTGCCGCCAATGCGAAAGCAGTAGTCCGGCGCTTTCGTCGCGCCGCCGACTTTGATGGCGTCCTCGTGGATAACGTCCTTATACGGCTCGGCGTAACCCGCGCGGTTGGCAACGTCCCACCCCAACGCCTCGAAGAAGGGATTGATGAACTCCTGCCGTACCTGGGTTTCGTTGTATCCCTGGCTGCGATAGGTATCGCGATTGCGTTGGAAACGATCCACGAGATTGACGACGGCTTCTTTCGGTTCCATGGACGATTGCCTTTCCCTGGGTTGGACTCTTCTCGGAACGACACAAGACGGAAGATGCCGTGAGGATAGCAGAATCGAGGGGCAAGAGCAAGAGGGGTAATTGGGTAATGGGGTAATGAGGGTGATTATACTCGTTACGGATGAAAATCCATCTTTCCCCCTCACCCTCGAACCCTTTGGGTTCGAGGGTGAGGGGGTGAGGCAGGGAGGAAGAACTGCGTGGCGCGCGGTGGAAAGCGGGAGTGGCCGCCTCAACGCGCGTCGTTTACCCGAAACAGTAGCGTTTCCCCCATTCTCATCGGCCTGCGAATTTCGGCCGGTCTGCGCCCCAGCGCTTCCCCTGAGAACATCTCCATGACGGTTGCCGGGCGTGGCAGAGAAACGACCTTCTCCCCGGAGGTGGCGGCGTGAATGCCAACCAGTCCATTGCCGATGTAGATGGGATCATTGCTCTCGGAGTAGACGTGAAGCCCCGCAACGCGCGCGATGCCTCGCAGCAGCCCCGGTGGCAAACCGGGCGCGAGGGACAGTACACTCGTCCAGCGTGCGTGTTCGCGAACAGCGAGGGCGGGCAGGTCGGTCCCGTCGTAGGTTCCCAGCACGGTTGCGTCTGAATCACGGATAACGAACCCCGGAATGGATTTTTGCGGGGAGCCGTAGGTGAATCCCTCCTGCAACGCTGCCGTTACCTTGCTCTTGCTGCTGCCGATTCGGCAAATCAAAGCCGGGGAGTCCTTCTCCGGCAACTCCTCCACCTGGATACCAACAACCTGGGATGCGCGCCGCGTCGAGAAATCATTGTCCACGTACCCCGCCGAAGTCATGAAAACGAGAACGCGGCCGTCTCCCTTGAGCGACTCAATCAGCGCACGGCCTGCGGCATCGAGGTGGAAGAGATTCAGGAACAGAAACGCGCGGTGTTCCTTCAATTCGGGATGTCGTTCGAGATCGCTGAGGAGGTACATCGTCCACGGCACGCCACATTGTTGCAGCCATCGCCGTTGCTCGTAGATAAGTCGGAGTCTGAAGGGAAGCTCAAAGATATCCAACCGCCCCATTTGTCGATCATCCATGATAACGGCCAGCGTGTCGCGCCGCGGCAGGGGATTCCGGTCTCGGCAGGCGATGTCCACTCGACGTAGAGCGTCTGCCGCGACAGCGAGACGCTCGTCTCCCCACATCCACCCGAGGCTGAAGTCGTACCACTGAACGGCGCAATTTGTGGTGAGAGCCAGCGCCTCCTCGCGCCGCTGCATCTGCACGGAACCCGTGAGATCAGCGGGGCGACCATAGCGATCCTGATGGCTCCAGTGGGTGCGCGTGTCTGCCTCGTTGAACCACAGTTTGTTGTTTACTGCGAATGAGCCGAAGGCGGTCATACAGCCCAAAGCGCCTCCCAGCTCCCGCCAGCTATAGGCCGTTGGCGCCATGAGGAAATCAATCTCCGGTTGCTGCAGCATTCGCGTCAAGTTGAAGTGGCCGCTACTCTGGCAGAAACCAGGAGTCTCCGGCAGGTAGGCGACGTAACCATAAAACGTGCCGACGATGCTCCGGTCTGCCGTTTCCTCCTTGATGTTGCGCGCAAAAAGGAGAATGGTGTCGATCACCTGATCGTGCTGGTGGCGGTTGTAGTCGATGATGTGCTGCTGGGCGCCCGGCGTGAAGAAGATGCCCGACCCCGGCGCGCGTCTCTCCGCGTCGATGGGAATTGACGCGGTGGCAAGGCTTACCGTCGGGTTGCGCCATGCCGCCTGCAAAGCCGCGTCGATCTGGTACTTCTCCTTCAGCCACCGGCGGAAATCGGCAACGCCTGCCTCGCTGTAGTCGACCAGCTCAGCAGATTGCGCGCCCCAGAGGAACCACTCGTAGGAGATGCCATTGCACGGCTGGAACCCGATGATGCGGGAAGCGAAAGGACTCTCCGCCAGATGTCGAATCAGCCGCGTTTGAGCATCCAGGAATGCCTGTCTCCAGACGGGTGACGCAAAGGAGGGGACGCGCCGTCGCGCACCCGCGTAGTCGCCGATCTTTTCGTCCCCGGATTCGGTGCGGCACAAAGCTTCGGGGTGGCTGTCGATCCACCAGACCTGAAAGCGCGAGGACAAATCATAGGACAGGATCAGCCAGACGTCGGGGTCGACGTCCAGCAATGCATGCATTCTCTCGTCGATTTCTGAATAGTCGTATTTCCCCGGTCCCTTCCATCCCATGTCGTCACATTCGACGGTCCAGATCTTCACGCCCGCCCGTCTGGCGTTTTGGGCGTGCAATTCGTCGAACTTGATGAACCATGTCTGGGTGGGATTGGTCGGTTTGCCGTTGACGACGAGCTGCGGTCCCGACACGCCCGGGACGACTTTGGCCGTGGCGAAGCGCTTCGGCGGCGCCGGCGCTTTGAGCATCACCGTCGCCGTCGGGGCGTCTTCTTTCCACTGCCCTCCAACAAGCCCCAGCGCGATGTCCACCGCACCATCGCCCACGCCGTAGGTCAAGGGCACTTCGGCAGCCCACGTTAGCGCCGAGCCCACCGACGCATTGGTTGGAATCCTGAAAGCGGACACCCGCCGCCGACCCAGCACCTTCCCGTTGCGGGAGAAGGTGATTTCGCCTCTCACCTCGCGATACACCTTGGTGAGGGGGGTAACTGCCAGGCTAACGAGGAGTCTGCCGTTCTGCTGGAACGTAGCCTTGAAGCTTCTCGCGCTGATACTGGCCCCACCTCCCAGGAACGCGTAGGGCAACGCTCCCCACGGCCCGCCCGGAGCGCGATTAATTACGTGCGCCGGAAGCCATTCTCCCGGCGCGTCCAAGTGGCTATTCCATCCCTCAACGGGTACGGTGGTTGTCTGCCAGCTATCGTCGGTGGCGATTTCGGTGACGGTCCCATCGTCCAGCAATAGCGACACCTCTGCCAGCAGCCCCTGGGCCGAGGTATCGTCGGTCGCTTCCACGGCGATGAGATTGGCGCCGTCTCGGAGGAATGGTTTCAGGTCCAGCGCCTTCGGCGTCTTCCATGCATCCAGCACGCCAAACGTATTCGCGACTTCCCGGCCGTTGACGAATAGCCGGAAATGGTCGTCCGCGCTGATCTGCATTTGCGCCGTGGTGATCCGGTTGCGAGCGTTCACCACAAACGCCTTGCGGAAATAAGCAGTCGTGTGGTCGTCCTTCGAGGTCTGTGGGTGCCATATCCAGGCGGCGTTCCACGTGGGTGTGGCGGAAACGCCGTCAACGATGGCGCCTTTCTCCAGTTGACGGATGTTGACATCATCGAAGTCACCGCGTCCCGACGCGGCGGTGGTCAGCCGAATCGACGCCCATGCGGCCAGGCGCGGCGATTTGAACTCAAAGCGAAACGCCTGATAGGTGTCCCCGGGAGCAGGGAAATCTTTCCTCAGGGACTCGCCTTTCAGCGGCTCTCCGGCGAGGGTGATGAAGTCCACATCGACTCGAGGAGCGACGCCGCGGGCAAAACCGGACACCACATGGCGACCGAGGAAGGACAGGTCAACAGGGTCGGCCTGCCAGGAGGAATCGTTCGGCGATGGGCAGTCCACTCGCAGAGCGCGTTGGCCTTCGCGGGGCGAGTCGGTTGTCACAGTGGCGGCGGGGCCGACCGGGGTCCACTGCAAAGGGAGTGAACTCTCCAGCATCTCTGCGCCGCCGTTGAACAGAGCGAGACCGGGGACACGTCGGAAGCCGACGAAATCCAGAGCGATGTCGGCCCCGGCGGGGTTCAGGAGGTCGAGTCGTATCTGGGCGATGGCGCCCTTCCATTCCGGATGGGTAGCGAGGTTGACGCGATACAGATGAAACTGTCCGTCACCGATGAGCGTATGGTTGATCTGCCGTTGGTCGCTCATCTGGTCGTCTGGATGACGGAAGAACACCTCCCCGCCTCCGGAAATGCTCGACTTCGCGCGGAAGACCAACTCGGGATAGTCCGCCGCGGCAATCCTCAGAGCAGGGGAAGCCAGCATGCAGTCGAATTTGGTGCGTCCGGTCAGGGACCCGCCCTTCGCTTCCACCTGCTCGAAGTTCTGGGCCGTCCAGCCACCGAAGTCGGTATCTGAGTCAAAAGGAAACCACAGGTCTCCGCCGTTACCGACGGATGGAGAGGCGGATACACCCAACCACATGACAACGACTATCGCGCGAATAAGTAAGCAATGCCTACACGAATGCATGGGGCATGTCTCCTGATTTCCGAGCCGCAACGAAAAGATCACTCTTTGATCTTGGTCTACCCTGGGCCCCAGCGCATCGGGCGTCCCCCAAGGAGATGCAGGTGCAGATGGTCGAGGGTCTGCCCACCCTGTTCGCCTGCATTCAATACCAGACGGAAGCCGCTGTCGGAGACCCCTTTCAGGCGTGCGACCTCTCCGGCGACGCGAATGAGATGCCCAGCCAGTTGCTCATCCTCCTCCCCCACTTCGAGACAGTTGACGAGATGCTTCTTTGGGATCACCAGCACGTGAACCGGCGCCTGCGGATTGATGTCGTTGACGGCGATGCAATCGCTGTCTTCATACACAGGCTCAACGCTCAGAACGCCGTTGACGAAATCGCAAAAGAGACATTCGGACATGACAACCTCCCTGAAAAGCAAATCCTGCTACGCACTCATCCCACTCTCCGCCGCATGGATGATTTCGAGCGAGCGCGCCACTCCATTCCGCATCATGGTCGCGTCGTTGGCGCAGGCGATGAACCGAAACCCCTGCCGGATTCGCTCCACCACAGATTCTGCATCCGGGCAGTGAATGCCTGCGGGCTTGCCCAACTCTCTTGCCGCCGCGAGCACTTCAGCAATGGCCGCGATGTGATCCGGGTGACTCGGGTACAAAGTTGGCTCAATGCCAAGCGACCCGGCGAGGTCGTTGGGACCAACAAAGCAGGCATCCACGCCAGGCACGGCGAGGATCTCGCGCGCGGCGGTAACAGCGTCGATATGCTCGATCTGAACGACCAGCAGAATCTCTTGATTGGCCCACTCGAAGTAGTCTTTTCCGTACACGAAGGAGCGTCCCCCACCAAGGGAACGCTGTCCGTCCGGAGGGAACCGGCAGGCAGCCACCGCCCGTTCGGCCTCCTTGCGGGAATTAACCATCGGGATAACCAGTCCCATGGCGCCGGCGTCCAGTAACCGCTTGATGAGGACCGGATCATTTCCCGCAACACGAGCCATGGGCGCGGCCGGAGTTGTCAGAATTGCCCGAAAGCACTCGACTGTGGTCTCAAAACCGACGGGGCTGTGTTCCGTATCCACCACGATCCAGTCCCATCCGGTGTGGCCCAGATACTCGGCCACCAGGGGCGAGCAAAGGCTGTGCCAGATGCCTACCGATGGTTGTCCCGACTGCAGTTTCCGCTTTGCTGTGTTCTCGTACACTCCACACCCCCAGTAGTGTTGCGTTATTTTTCTATTGATGCTTTGGTTTCCATCGCGCCGCCGTAAACTTCGCGAGGGAGGGGTGAGGATTATACTCGTTACGGGTGAAAACACGTGAGCAGATTATAGCTGTTCGTGCTGGGAGAATCAAGGCACTTTGACAATCGGTCTGGAATTGTATCATAAGAATGCGCCCTACGATGGGGTGGCTTTTGCGCGGGGGAGTGATTTTGGTAATAATGAGACTTCACTGAATCCTGCTGAGGTTATGAAGCGAGGAGAGGTAAGAGGGAGTCGAGAGGAGGTAGGGTTTGAGAAGGGCAGGAAGCAGAATTCATCGCAGCAAGAGATGTAGCAACAATGGCAGCGGTAGACGTAGCAGCAGCAATCCGGGAGCGCTTGGATTGGCGCTTAGCGGAGCGGAACGA
>MNXM01000256.1 GCA_001872605.1 Armatimonadetes bacterium CG2_30_59_28
GGATAAAGCTCCAGCTTTGTCAGTGGCAGACCTCTTTCCCGCAATTCCAATGTGCATTTGACAAAGCTGGAGCTTTATCCTACGGCAATCTCCGTAATTCCGGGATGCACCCCTCCCAATCTCGCGAACTCCACAGGAAGAAATCATCTGACACCCGTGACAGAATACCTCCAGCAGCGTATAAGCTGTCAGACGGAGGGGAGTTGGTTGCACGACTCGGACGAAAATATAATCGAGCGGGTGCAGCGCGGAAACCGCGAGCTGTTCCACGTCCTCTTCGAGCGTCACTACGATCGTATCGCAGCATACATACGGCGGAGCCTGGGTGATGCGGAGGAGGCGCGGGATGCGGTGGCGGAGGTGTTTGTCCGCGCCTATCAGGGAGTCGACGGCTTTGAACTGTCGGCAGGCACTCGCTACCTCACTTACCTCTACACCATCGCGCACAACCTGCTCACTGACCGGTGGCGACGACAGGGAGACACAAGAGATACCGAGGATTCGGCGCAAACGGAGGAAATTGCGGATGGCGCGCGACTTCCGCTGGAGCAGATGCTGCGACGTGAGATGATTGAGCGCGTGCGACAGAGCGTCGCGAAACTCCCGCCCGACCACCAGCAAATCATCCACCTCGCCTTTGACCGTGACCTCTCGTCCGGCGACATCATGCAGATAATGAATAAGTCGTCCATCACGGCAGTCACGTCGCACCTCCATCGCACGATGAAGCGACTCAAGACCGTTCTCGAACAGGACGGCTATTTCATCGACGCCACCTCGAAAGGAGGTGACTCCGAATGGCAAACCAGGAAGCAGAACGCCTCTGGGAATTCGTAGCGCAGATCAAGCAAGGGACAGCCACCGAACCTGCTGACGACCCGCTGCTGCGCCTCGCGCAGTTTACAGGAGAAGTGGTTGGAGAGAAGCTGCCTGCCTACGAGAACGACCGAACCTTCGCCCGGGAGCGGTTAGCCGTGGTCATTGAGGCGGAGAAGACGACAGCCCGCGAAAGGGAGAACGGAAGAAAGGGAGAAACGGAGACCAGAACCGTTCGACGCCTCGCCCCCTCTCCCATCATTTTCTGCTGGCTGAGACGCCCCGTGTTGGTTGCCGCCACCGTGTTGCTCTTGCTCTGCGTAGCAGTGTTCCACTGGCGCCTCAATCAAGCTCCTGCCATCGGGGCAAGCATGCTGGTCAAAGACCACATCGAGCTATTGGCCAAGAAACCGTTCGCCACTTACGAGAGCGCCGACCCGACGCGAGTCGCCCTCTGGCTTTCGCACGAGGTTGAATTTCCAGTGGTTGCGGTTGACTTGTCCAAGACCGGGGCGAAACTGCTGGGTGGGCGCCGTTGCCAGCTCGCGGGGCAGCCTATCGGGCTTTCCTTCTATCAACAGAAAACGACACGCATATCACTCTTTCAAATGAAGACCGGTCGCTGTCGCCTGCGGGGATTAAGCGAGGTGCGCATCAACGGAAGGAGCTTCCTCGTGGGCGCGGACAAAGGATTCAACGTCGTCGCATGGGAGGGGGCTGACACCCTTTGTGTCATGGTCTCCTCAATCGACACGGCAACTCTCCTGACGATGGCAACAGCCGCGCGGGACACGAAGGAGGTGATATCACGATGAAACAAACGACATTGACCATTGCCCTCGGTTTATTCGCAATGGCAGCGATGAGCGCCGGCGTGATGGCTCGGGAGGACAAAGCAGCGAAAGAAACCACGCTCAGTGGGACGCTCGTCTGTATCGGCTGCACGCTGAATAAGGAACACGGCGCGAAAGCGCAGTGCAGCGTCTACGGACACCAGCATGGGCTGAAGACCGCCGATGGGAAGATTTATACCTTCCTGGAAAACGACCAGTCCAAAGACCTTCGCGCAGGCAAGTCGAAGGATGAAGACAACCTGCATGGGAAGAAGGTGGAAGTCACGGGAACCGTCTTTTCTAAGACGCAGATTATTGACGTGACGTCCTACAAGTTAATCAAGTAACACACGGGGAACTGGGAGAATGGATTCTGACGGTATCCATTCTTCCTTCCCCCTTTGCTGCACGCAGAGGAGAGTAATCGCATGGGCTTGGTTCGAGCCTCGTTGAGGAATCCTTACGCCGTGATTGTCGCGGCTCTGGCAGTCATGGTCATTGGCGTCGTCTGCTACAGGCAGATGCCGCTGGACATCCTGCCGCAGTTCAAAACGCCGGCGGTGCAGATCCTCACGCTCTACCCGGGGATGCCGACGGAGATCGTCGAGCGGGACATGACGAGCCGCCTCGAGCGCTGGACTTCACAAAGCATGGGAGTCGCCTGGCAGGAGTCGCGGAGCATGGTCGGTGTCAGTGTGGTGCGCGATTACTTCCGCGATGACATTGACCCGAACGCCGCCTATTCGCAGGTCTCAGCACTCGCTCTCTCCGACCTCTACTACCTGCCGCCCGGCACGATCCCGCCCATGACCATGTTGTTCGACCCGACGGCTTCCGTCCCCCTCGGGCTGGTCGCGTGCAGTAGCGACACCCTCGATGAAACAGCGGTCTACGACTTCGCCTACTTCGAGATGCGCAACATGCTCAGCGGCACTCCGGGCGTCATCGCTCCGGCGGTGTTTGGGGGCAAGCTGCGTCGCGTGTATGTCTACCTCGATCCGCAGAAAGTGCAGGCGCAGGGATTGTCGCCTTTGGACGTCGTCAATACCCTCACGAAGTTCAACCTGATGATTCCGACGGGCAACACGAAGATCGGTGACATTGACTACTCCATCAACGCAGAGAGCATGGTGGAGAAAGTCTCCGACCTGAACGACCTGCCGGTGAAGATGAAGATGAGCGACCGCGACGGCAGCATGAGACCGGTGCTCATCAAAGACATCGGACGCGCCGAAGACACCAACGCCATACAAACCAACGTCGTGAGGATTGCCCGGCCCTCCGAGAAGTCGGCAAACGCTCCGACAGTTGGAAACGCAGCACACACGAAGAAGAGCGGCGCAGGAACCTGGGGGGCAAAGCGTCAGGTCTACATTCCCATCTACCGCCAGCCCGGTTCCAACTCGCTCCAGGTTATCGAGGGCACGAAGCAAACACTGGAAACCGCTGTCAAGCCGCGCGCCCCGCAGGGATTCCAGGCGCGAGTCGTCGGCGACCAAACGGTTTTCATCCGCCAGGCGATTGCCTCGCTGCAAAAGGAAGGTGTTCTCGGCGCTCTGCTTGCGTCCTTCATGATTCTTATCTTCCTGGGCTCCTTCCGCTCGACGCTCGTCGTCTTCCTCTCCATTCCGCTCTCTATCCTCGCTGCATTCATCGGCCTGCGCTATACGGGCAACACCATCAACACCATGACCCTGGGAGGTCTGGCCCTGGCGCTGGGGCGTCTGGTGGATGACGCGATCGTGGTCCTCGAAAACACTGACCGGCATCTGCAGATGGGCAAGCCGCCACGCGAGGCGGCAATGGAAGGCGCAACCGAAGTGGCGATGCCGGTGCTGGTCGCGACCATCACCACCATCGTCGTGTTCTTCCCGGTGACGTTTCTCTACGGCATGGGCAAGTATCTGTTCACTCCGTTGGCACTCGCCGTCGCGTTCTCTATGGCGGCGTCGTATCTCGTGGCGATGACCCTCGTGCCGGCGTATGCGGCAAGATTCTTAAGGGGCCATGGAGCAATGGAACAATCCAATACTCCATCACTCCATCGCTCCAACGAGAGGGGCTGGTTTGCGGTGCTTTCTCGGAACTACAGTCGCGGTTTGAACCGCTCCATGCGCGCAAAGCCGGTCGTTCTGCTGGTTGTGTGTGGACTGTTCGTTGCTTCGCTGGCGCTTTTCCCACGCATCGGTCGCGAGCTTTTCCCACCGCTGGACGCAGGGCAAATCACGGTGCAGGTGCGGCTGCCGTCGGGCACGCGCATTGAAAAGACGGAGGAAACTCTTGCCCGGGTCGAGCTGAAAATCCAGGCGGTCATCCCTCCGCATGACCGGGAAATGCTCATCACCAACATCGGCGTGCTCTACGACTGGCCGGCCGCTTACACACCGAACGCCGGACCACACGATGGTTTCGTCCTGGTGCAACTCACGATGCAACACCGCAAGGTGACTTCCTACGAATACGCCGACCTGCTACGTGCGAAACTGGCGGCGGAGTTCCCCGGTGTGCAGTTCTCCTTCAACACGGGAGGCATCGTGACCGCCGCTCTGAATTTCGGATTGCCCTCGCCGATTGACATTCAGGTCGAGGGCAAGAGCCTCGAACAGCTCTACGCCATCTCCCGCGACATCAAGGAGGTCGTGCAGAAGACGCCCGGCGCGGTAGATGCTCGGATCCAGCAGGAACTGGATTACCCGCAGGTCAACATCAAGGTGGACCGCATCAAAGCCGCGGCGTTGGGGCTGACACAGGAAGAGGTCGTGAAGAACATCGTCACCGCGCTGAACTCGTCGGTAAACTTCAAACCCGCCTTCTGGCTGGACTATCAGAGCGGCAATCACTACTTCGTGGGCGCCTCCTATCGCGAGGAGGACATCAAGTCGTTTGAGTCGCTGCTGGACCTCCCCATCACTTCCCCCGCCACAAAGCAACCGGTGGTGCTGAGGAACATCGCAACTCTCGAACGGTCAACCGTGCCGACGGAAATCGCACACAACCGCATCCGACGCGTGATGGACATCTATGCCAACGTCAGCGGGAGAGACGTTGGCTCGGTCGCCGCGGAGATTCAGCGCAAAGTTGCCAAGCTGAACATCGAGCAGAAGAACCAGGGTTACTTCGTTCACTTCCGCGGTGAGGTCAACAGCATGGAAGAATCGTTCCGCAGCCTGGGCTTCGCGTTCATCCTTGCAGCGCTGCTCATCTATCTCGTCATGGTCGCGCAGTTCCAGAGCTTCGTTGACCCGTTCATCATCATGTTTGCCGTGCCGCTCGGCTTGATTGGTGTGCTCGTCACCCTCTTCGTGACGCGAACGACACTCAACGTCGAGTCGTTCATGGGCGTCATCTTCATGGTGGGCATCGCAGTCAGCAACTCAATTCTGCTGGTCGAGTTTGCCAACCGAATGCGAGCGGAAGGTCGCTCCGCCAACGAGGCGGCAGTGGAAGCCGCGCGGGTTCGTCTGCGTCCGATTCTGATGACGTCACTCGCGGCGGTCATTGCGCTGTTCCCGATGGCCTTGGCAAAAGGCGAAGCCACCGCGCCTCTCGCTCGCGCCGTCATCGGCGGTCTGAGCATGTCGACGCTGCTTACACTGTTTGTCGTGCCGATGCTGTATGAAATCATTAAACGTGGTCCTGCGACCAGGATTGAGGAAGGATAGGTCTGATGGCTCAAAACTCTGTAAGTCAAGCTGTGGGGCAATGTCTCCGTCCCGGCCGAGTCCCGTTTTCCAAACCGTTACGACGCTCGGCGTCCATGATGGCTGTCGCTGCATGTCTCTTGGTCGGAATCCTGTCTGGTTGTGGCCGCAACACAACAACGGCCACCAGCGCGCTCCCACCGGTTTCTGTCGAGGTCGTCAAAGCCGTGCGACAGGACCTCACGCGGCGTGTTGTGCTGGTGGGAAGTGTCGAGCCGTGGGCGAAGGCGACGTTGTATGCCAAGACCGCGGGCTATGTAAAAGCGATGCTTGTGGACAAGGGCGATGCCGTCAATCGGGGACAGGTGCTGGCGATTCTGGGCGTCCCCGAAGCGCAGAGGGAAGTGGAGCAAGCGCGGGCTATCAGCGACTCCGCGGCGGCGGACATTCAACAGTCGGTAGCGGAGTATCAGGCCTCCTTGCGAGACTACGAGGCTGCCCGCGCCGCAGTCGCGCAGCCAGAGGCGGAGTTGACCACGGCCTACGCAGAGTTGGAAAAAACGAAGCGCGAGCTGGAGACGACTCAACGCTCCTACGAGGCGGCGCAGGAGGAATCGAGAGAGCCGGACGTCGGTCTGCAGGCAGCGGAGGCGGACTTGCGCGCGTCCAAGGCACAGGCGCTGGAGCCCGAGGCGGACCTTGCTACCGCCAAAGCCGAGCTGGAGGCGGCTCAGTCTGAACTGCAGACAGCGCAGGCTGAGTCCGACCGCGCTGCCACCGACGTGAAGCTCTACGAGAAGAACCACGCCCGGTTCAAGAACCTGGCGGATCGCGAAATCGTCACTCAGGAAGCTCTTGACGAATCGAGGTCGAAGCTGGACATCGCCTCAGCTACAGCGAAGGCGGCGGGGTCGCAGGTCGCCGTTGCTCGCAGCAAGGTGAAGGCGGCAGAGAGCAGAGTCTCCGCTGCCGAAGCGCGACGCGACACGGCACGCGAAAGGGTCAGCAGCGTCGAGGCAAGGCTGCGGATGGCGCAACAGCAAATCACGACTGCTCGGGCAAAAGTGAAATCCCCGGCTGCCCGAGTGGACGTCGACAGGGGAAATGTCGCGTTGGTTCAGAGCAGGTTGAAGACCATCCGGGCGAAGGTCACCGCAGCGCGAGCGCAGGTCGCATCGGTGCAGGCGCGCATGGAAATCCCGCGAGCCAAACAGCGCTCCGCACGGTCGCGGCTCCAGTACGCACAAGCCAACATGGCGCGCCAGACCACGCTGATGAACTACTCCCGCATCGAAGCGCCCTTCGACGGTGTCGTAACCGAGCGCTTTGTAGATGTGGGCGCAATGGTGCAGACCGCAGCCTCGTCCTCAAGCGCCCAACCGGTCGTGACGGTGATGAACCTCCGCAAAGTCCGCGTCTATGCCGATGTTACCGAACCCGATGTTCCTTCTGTCCGAATCGGTAACCCGGTGACGGTCGTAATTCGCGAGTTGCCCGATCGGGAATTCAAGGGAACGGTCACCCGCACAGAACTTGCTCTCGACGCCGCAACCCGCAGCATGAAGATTGAGGTGGACTTTCCCAATACGGACGGCTCGTTGAAGGCTGGCATGTTTGCGGAGGTCCGCTTGGGCATGGAGACCCACCGCGACGCGCTGACCCTCCCCGTACGCTGCCTCGTTGTCGAGAAGCAGAAGAAGTCCGTCTTCGTCGTCAAGGACGGCAAGGCGAAGAAGGTCGAGGTGCAGGTCGGCGCTGATGATGGCATTAACGTGGAAATCAAAGAAGGTATCGCGGCGGAAGACGATGTGATAATCTCCGGGATGACGCAGGTCAAGGACGGGGCGGCAGTGAATGCGAAGCCTGCTGCAACAGAGACCGACAAGCCTGTGGGAAGAGGTGAAAAACAGTGAATACAGGATGGGGGGCGGGGTGTGCGTGCCTCGCTTGTCTACTTAGTTTGTTCTCTGACCTCGCGCGGGCAGCGGACGATGGGATGGAAGGAACAGTTGCGGCTGTCGCTGTTCCGCTGCCGCCAGTGCAGTTTCGCGGTATCACCGACAAGCGACAGGAGATTGACCTGCCGACAGTTCTGAAACGCGCCCGAGAGCAGAGCCTGACAGTCCTGCAAGCGAAAGAGCGGACGAAAGAGAACAAGGCCAACCTCTCCGAAACAAAGTCTGAGATGCTTCCAAACGTCAAGTTCGATGCGGGCGTCGGTCGAACGCTCGGAAACATCTCCAACATCGGCGAAATCCCCAGTTCGCGCGCGACGCTGTTTCTCAACCCCGCGCGGTCCTACTATAACGCCAAAGCCGCAGGCTATATGGAGCGGGCTGGCGAGGCAGAACTGGATAGCGTGACCCGAGAATCTTTGCTCACCGCGGCGCTGCAATACTACGACCTGCTCCGCACACAGGCACTGGTGCAGATAGCGGAGCAAGCTGTGCAGATGGCGCAACGACTGGTCGCCACCACGGACGCGCTGCACCAGCAGGGCCTGGCGATTCGAGCGGATGTCTTGCGTGCGAACACCGAGCTCGCCGACAGGCAGCAGCGACTGCTTGAGCACCAACGCGACTACCGCGTCGCCTCCATCGGGCTTGCGACCACCCTGCACTCTGACCCAACGGTCATGTTTGTTCCGACGGACAACGAGCTTCGCCGGACCAACCTCGTCGCCGTCAGCGAAGTGACCGAGGATCTCACAAATCGCGCCCTCGCCAGTCGGCCCGAAGTTTCGGCAGCGTCTCAGAAGGTCGCCGCCTCAAAGCAACAGAAGAAGTCCGCCGAATGGGGGCAACTAATTCCGAGCTTCGGCGTCGAGCATTGGTTCGGGGGATTCACGGGCAATCGAGACACTTTCTACTTTGTGGAGTGGAACGTGCTCGATCAGATGGGAGGTCTGCTGAGCTCACGGAGCCGCGCAGCGAAGGCTCGTGTCAAACAGGCCCAATTGCATCGCGAGCAAGTCGGCGACCGCGTCGCCGCAGAAGTGCTGACCGCCCGCGAGCGAGTGCTGACTGCCGGGGAACAGATCACGACCTCCCAGCAGGCCGTCACTCAAGCAGAGGAAGCGTTGCGAGTGAGCGAAGAACGACTGCGGGAAGTCGTCGGTGTGCTTCGAGACTCGGGCATAACCGTTCTCGAAGTGCTGCAAGCGCAAGAGGCGTTGACTCGCGCGCGGCGCAACTTCATCAACGCTGTCGTAGACTACAACCAGGCCCAGGTGGGACTGGCGCATTCATTGGGCAATCCATCCGATGCTATGAGCACCCAGGCCATCCCACGATAGGGCGCTACCCTCGGCCTACCACGCCGTCTGCGCGTTGACGAGAATCTGGTCCCTGTCCTCCGCTCCATCGAAGCGCTTGTGCAGCCAGTTGAGTTGAAGCTTCACCCGTAACGGGTATCCCACCAAAAGTTTCCCAAAGCTCCGTACCGAGCACTTTGGGGGGAGGGCGCAAATCTAAATGTTCAATATTTTCCGAAGAACTTGTTCCTTATTGGGTTCGCGCTCATGCCAATCTCGTCGATCAGGGACCATCTCTCGAGCTTTGGGAAACTTTTGTTACCACCTATCCCCTTTTTGAGGCACCCGCGGCTTTGGAGCGCGCCTCGCAGCCAGGTAGAGTAAGTAGGTGGTCAAAAATACTGTCCCATAGTTCCCGAAAAGGTAGTGGGGGGTTATGCTATTTGACAGTTTGATTCGGTAATGGCAATCCCCCCGGACTTGTTCCGGGGGAATGTTAGGTTCGCGCTACAACCCG
>MNXM01000259.1 GCA_001872605.1 Armatimonadetes bacterium CG2_30_59_28
CCGGTGGATTGCTTCTCTGGGAGGGTTTCTTGGGCGCAAGGGGGACGGGGACCCCGGCACTACTACGACGTGGCGCGGTCTGGAACGTCTGTCCGCCATGGTCGAAGGGTGGCAACTCTACCAGACCATGCACCCCGCCCGCGCCAGCCCTTGATGTGCGGTGTCAGGTGTGGGTAAGAGTCAGCCCGATGGGGAGAGGGCGCGAACCCAAAGGGTTCGAGGGTGAGGGGGGTGTTTTCACCCGTAACGAGCATAGCAGGGCAATTAAAGCTCCGATACGTCCACATTCACTACCAGATCTTGACCTCGACTGTCTCGCCTGGTGAGAAGCCTTCTCTGGCTGCAGGCACGTGAACAAAGCCATCGCTGTTAACCATCAGGGATATCAGGCCAGACTTCCCGAGCACAGGATCTGCTACCAGCAAACCCTCGTTTTCTCTGATTACCACCCGAACGAAGTCGTCCCTCCCCGGAGCCGAGGGGATGCTGGTTGACAGGGTCGCCTGGATGGTCCGAGCGCGTCGTCTGTTCCTGCTCAACAGTAGGTCGATGGCGGGTTCGACAAAGATGTGAAACGCCAGCATGGCGGAGATGGGATGTCCGGGGAGACCAAAACACGCCTTGCCTTTCGCCACGCCGATGATCACCGGCTTACCGGGCTTCATGGATATCCCGTGAACAAAGACCCCCGGCTCACCGGACTGGTCGATGACGTCGGCCACGACATCATGGGCGCCTTTGGAGCTGCCGCCGGAAATGACGACGATCTGAGCCTCCCGCAGGCAGTCGCGATGAACTGCGGAGAGAGCATCAAAGTCGTCGTGGACGATACCCGTGGCGAGGGGCTCGCCCCCACACTCCTCGACCAGAGAGGTCAGCGTCCAGGTGTTCACGTCGCGCATCTGCCCAGAATTCGGATGGATGTCGGCATCAACGATCTCGTTGCCGGTGGAAACAATGGCCACCCGCGGCCGAAGGCGCACCGGTACATCCAAGATTCCGAGAGCAGCAAGGTACCCCATCTCCTGACTGCGGATATTGGTTCCGGCAGAGAGGGCCACCTCATTCCGTCGCGCGTCGGCCCCGGCCCGAACATGGTTCTCCCCGGGAGCCACCTGCCGCTGTATCTCGACTTCGCCAGTTTCCCATCGCGTCGTGTGCTCGATCATTACTACGGCATCCGCGCCTTTTGGGAGTATGCCACCAGTGTAGACGATCATCGCCACACCTTCACCGATGTCTTCCTCGGGAACTTGCCCCATTTCAACGGTGCCTGCAAGACGAAGATAGACGGGGTTTGAGGGCGAAGCTCCGAAGGTGTCCGCCGCACGAACGGCGTAACCGTCCATCGTGGAACGGGGGTATGCGGGAATATCTTCACCGCTAAGAACGTCGTGGGCAAGTGTCTGACCGAGTGCATCCCGAATCGACATTCTTGTGGATGGCATGGGATCGGGTCTGAAGTGAGCACGCAGCAGAGACAGCGCCTCCTCGATACTCACCGTCTGAAGCATTTCTTTCATGTTGGTGGACTCTCCTTTTGGCTCGAGTTTATCCAGTCAACGAGCATAGCATATCTCTTCTTTTGTCGCCGTTCAGTCTGCCAGTTTAAAGAATTCCCTCAGTTCCACACTGAGGCTGTGTCCTTCCCCTCGGGTAACTGCTCGGGTATAACTTTTGACAGGATTGACAGGATGCATCGGACTCTATGAGTCCGCGTGCAACCGCCACGCCGTCGATGTCCTCACGAGCACATACTCTACGGAATCGGCGCGAACTCTGCGAGTTCGAATAATTCCTGTCCATCTTACACCCGCAAATGGCTCTGATATAGACGGGAACCGCTCCATTTGATAGAATGCCGCAGGTTGGCGGCTACCGACCATTTCTCAAAGATCACTATTACTGGAGCATCTCATGCCAGCGCCCACGTCCGCTCTGCCATCGGTTTCTGACGAACAGAAAGCCTACGTCCTGTCTCTTGCAAAAAAGCAGGACGTCAAATTCGTGCGCCTGTGGTTCACGGATGTGCTGGGGTTTCTGAAAAGCGTCTCGATCACGGTGGAAGAATTGGGGAACACGCTGGAGCGCGGTCAGGAGTTCGACGGTTCGTCCATCGAGGGGTTCGCGCGGATTGATGAGAGCGACATGGTCATGATGCCGGATCCCAACACTTTCTGCATCATTCCTTGGCGGCCTCGGGAGGGAGGAAGTGTCGCCAGAATGTTCTGTGATATTGTCGAGACAGACGGAACCCCGCACGCCGGTGATTCACGCTGGGTGCTTAAGAGAAATGTTGAGCGAGCTGCAGAACTGGGCTACACCTTTTACGTTGCTCCCGAGCTTGAGTACTACTACTTCAGGGACAGTAACCCTCCGCCGCAGGGTCTGGATGAAGGCGGGTACTTCGACCTGACACCGATGGATGTTGCCAGCGATCTTCGGCGCGACACCATCCTGACCCTCGAATCCATGGGCGTCGGCGTCGAATCCAGTCACCACGAAGTCTCGCCCAGTCAGCATGAGATCGAGTTGCGGTACACCGATGCCTCCACCATGGCCGATAATGCGATGACCTATCGACTGGTGGTCAAGGAAATCGCCATGAAATTCGGCTACCACGCCACATTCATGCCGAAGCCCATCTATGGACAGTGTGGCAGTGGGATGCATACCAACATGTCGCTGTTCCGGGGCGACAAGAACGCGTTCTACAGTGGGAGGGACAGGCATCATCTCTCCAATACCGCGAGGCGCTTCACTGCTGGGCTACTGAGACACGCTGCTGAGATTACGCTGATCACCAATCAATGGGTCAATTCCTACAAGCGTCTGGTTCCCGGGTTTGAGGCGCCGGTCTACGTGTCGTGGGCATTCCGGAATCGATCTGATCTGATTCGCGTGCCCACCTACAAACCCGGACGCGAGAATGCGATGCGGATCGAGTTGCGGTCCCCCGACCCCGCCTGCAATCCCTACCTGGCATTCGCGGCGATGCTTGCTGCCGGACTTGCGGGTATCGAGAACGAGTACGAGCTGCCTCCCGCGATGGAAGAGAATCTCTACGCGATGACTGACGCGGAGAGGCAAGCAAGGAACATCGAGCAGTTGCCGGAGAACCTGTGTGAAGCCATTCGCGCCGCAGAGAGATCGCCGCTACTGCGGGAGTGCCTCGGCGATCACGTGTTTGAGAAATACATCGAGAATAAGAAGATCGAGTGGGAGACCTACCGCGCCCAGGTGACCGACTATGAGCTGAAACGTTACCTGCCGGTGCTGTGAGTCCGCGTACCATGTGCCCACTCAACCACCCTTGCACCTTTTGTTCGCTTCATCCAACCCATCTTCTCGCTACTGAGGGAGAGCATTCGTTATGTCCTGCAACCCATCCTGCGACGTGATTGACATCGGTTCCCGCCTTGAGTTGATGGTGGACGACTTCCTCATCGAGAAGCTGAAAGGCCAAGCGTCGTTGCGATTGCAAGCCCCCATTCCCCGCGAGGTCTCTCTTCGGCATGACGCGCCGTGGGAAGGCAACATCTGCGGTTACCACACCATCTTCCAAGACGGGGACATCTACCGGATGTACTACCGGGGCTGGCACACCGACGCGATTTCCAGAGACAAGGGTCATGACGCGGTGGTCTGCTATGCCGAAAGCCCCGACGGGGTGACATGGACGAAACCCAATCTGGGTCTGCACCGATTTGGTCGTTGTCGGAACACCAACATTCTATGGACCGGTGTGGGCACTCACAACTTCGTCCCTTTCAAAGACAGCAACCCGAGTTGCAGGCCGAATCAGCGGTTCAAGGCGGTGGGAGGCACTTCGGAAGAAGGTGGACTCTTTGCTTTTCAGTCTGCTGACGGAATCCACTGGTCGCTGATGACCGAAACGCCGATCATCACCCAGGGAGCGTTCGACTCGCAGAACCTTGTGTTCTGGGATGAGGTGAGAGGAGAGTACCGCGCCTACGTCCGGGAATTCGCTGAAGGAGTCCGAGGGATTACCACCTGCACGTCCCCCGATTTCTTGAACTGGACCCAACCGCGCTGGCTGAAGTACCCGGGCGCTGCAAATGAACATCTCTACACCAACCAGGTGCTCCCTTGTCCGCGCGCCCCCCATATCTTCCTCGGTTTTCCGGCGCGGTTCCGGGGAGACCGGGGCGACATCGTCGAAGGACTGTTCATGAGCAGTCGTGATGGGGAAACCTTTCATCGCTGGGGTGAGGCGTTCATTCGTCCGGGACTCAACGCCGAAAGGTGGGGCAACCGCTGCAACTACATCTGGTGGGGACTGGTCGACACCGATTCCAACCTTCCCGGTGCGCCGCGGGAACTCTCCCTCTACACCAATGAGTCCTACTACTCCGAGACCTGCGCGGTGACGCGGCGTTTCACTTGTCGCATGGATGGGTTTGTTTCTCTCAATGCCCCGATGAAGGGCGGGGAGATGCTGACTAAGCCACTGATCTTCACGGGAAAGACCCTCGTGCTGAATCTGTCCACATCCGCCGCCGGGTGTGTGCGCGTGGGCGTCACCGACCAGTCGGGCAAACCCTTCAAAGGGTTCTCACTCGACCACTGCCCGGAAATCTTCGGCGATGACATCGAGCGCGTCATCTCATGGAAGAACGGTAGCGACCTCTCCCGCGTCGCCGGCAAACCCGTCCGCCTGCGCTTTGACATGCGCGACGCCGACCTGTATTCACTGCGGTTCAGGTAGATATGCTCGATCCGCTTCGTTCCACTGGTAGCCTCCATTGGCAACCCTCACTCATCTCTCCCGCTCCATGCCTTACCTGCCTCAGATGATCCGGTGGTATTGATCGCGAGTGAGTTTCCACACCGGCACGCCGCAGTAACGTTTGCCTTCGGGGCAGACGGGTGTGAGACCGGCGAGGTTGCGCAGACCGCAGGGAGGGAGGAGGTATCTGCCGATGCGCGGGTTGATCTCGGCGATCTGTTCGGCCTCATCGAGAGACGCCTTCCAGATTTCCTCTTGTGCATTGTAGCAGAGGCGCATGGCGTATTTGTGCCAGAGATTCATCAAGTCGGCGGACTGCGTGAAGCGGATGGAGACGGCGTTGGGCAGCAGATAAGCGGATAATTCGTCACTGACACCGAGTCGGCGCAGGCGGCTGATGCCCTCCCACGAGCGATCCATGATACGCTGGTATACTTTCAGCGCTTTCTCATCGTGCTTCACCAGTTCAGGGACGATGTAGTCGGGTGAGTCGGTGAGTTGGAACAGCAATACGGGGCGGGACGCGGGGGTCATTCGGTGTCGCTGATCCTGTGAGTCGCCAGTGTGGCTCAGCTTCTTGCGGAAGGTGTAGCGCGGATGCAACATGCCCCGGGTGAGTTTGGCGTGAGCGGTGAGGTTGAGTGCCTCTCCCAGGTAGGGATTGCGTCCCGGGTTCATGACCAGGTCGATGGCATCATCATCACTCAGCGCACGCTTCGGCAGACCCAATACTTCCCGCACGGCGGCGGCGAGGAGTGGCTCGTTCCGAGCGTTTCCGTCGATCAACTTCGACACTCGGCCCGCGAGAGACGCGTCGAACTCCGTGATGAATTCTGCCCGCAGGGCCGGCTCGGTGGCGCGACGCATTCCGAATTCGGACTCCGGCATTGCATCCAGAGGAATCGGATCCTGAACGAGCAACTCATATTCCGGAGCAACCTTGACGAGTTCCTCAACCATGCGGCGGACGACGAATCGCTGTTCGTGCGGAGTGTCATGCTGCTCGCACAGGCGATGGTACCGCAACAGGGTGAGTGCGTTAATGGAATGGTAGAGATATGTGAACGTCGCCACGGGAAGAACGTATCGAGCGATCTCCATCGTCTTCTTTTGAATATCGGATCGCCACTTCTCCAGTTCGCGACGTCGGGCGGGGAAGCGGCGGAAGAACTCGTCCTGTGCAGCGGGGTGCAGTACCTCGATGAGTTGTCGGTAGGCGTCGAATTGTGCCTCCACCGTCTGGGTGTAGACGTTCAACGCGTTCCCCCGAAGGTCGGGAATCAGGAATGTCCCCGGCTCCACTGCGACGTATCGCTGGCTGACCTGGTCGGAATTGTAGAAGGGATGATTGTGCAGAAACGACCAGACAAAATGGCGGGACACGTTGCTCAGCGCAAACTGCAACTCCGCGTGTTGAAAGACGGTGTGGTGTCCGGCCTTGAAGATGTCGGTTGCGAGCAAGTCGCGCCGCGCCAGCTTCCGCTGTCGCAGTGACTCGTCTTCCACGTCCAGCGCCGCAACTTCCTGCGCCGTCACAAGCCCTTTGGGTGAATAGCACGTGCGCGCCGCAGCCACGGCGTTGTCGAAAGGTAGCGAGAAGCAATTGGTGAGAACAACTTCCGGGGCAGGGGAGAGGAAGATACTCATAATAATTCACAGCCTGCGAGAACAGCGAATGGAGATTCCCTGAGTTTGGCGCGCACCGCTGTCGTCGTGAAGCGCAGGGAGCGAGCGAGCGTTGACACACTCATCGTCAAGTGCTACCATCACGGTCGTCTGGACGGTCGGCACGTTTTCGGTCGAAGCTGTCGTCCCGAATTCTGTGGTTCACTCCAGAGGCTGGGACAGGTCCCAATCTCCACGGAGCATCGGAACGCATCTGCAATGTTTGTGCGCTTCATTGGCGGAGGTGCCACATTGAATGACGGACGAAGTCGAAGATCCCGATGCGATCAGGAGGGCAAAGCTGCCCGCCCCCGAAGCGTCGGTTTCTGTAACCGGCAATTCTCGGACAACATGACGTGGTTCGCCGCGGGTTCTCCATGCGCGACGATAGGGCGATATGCAGTGCAGGTTATGGTCGCGGCGTTCGTGTTTCTGTCGGCGTCCGTGTGTGAAAGTTCCGGGGCGCCTGTTTCGCCTTCTTCCACCCCCGAGTCGCTGTACCAGCTTTCCCTCGAACGGATTCAGAGCAATCACCCTCAGGGGGCGCTGGACGCCCTCTTCGCGCTCGTCAAGAATCACCGAACATCCCCGCTCGCGCCTGACGCCCTGTGGAAGATCGGGGAGATCTGGCAGGCGAAGCAACAACTCCCCTACGCCGCGTGGGCGTGGCAAACGCTGCTCTCGCGCTATCCACATTCCCCTCACGCGGACGCCGCGCTGCAATCCTACCGGACCTGGTTGGCGAACCGAAACGCGGACGCCAATGAATCGGACGCTTGCGTCGAATGCGTCAACCTGCTACACCCCGATTACGTGAGTGTCCTCGACATCTATCTCAAGTGCAAGTCCAATCCCGCGGCGTATGGAACGTTGGGCGCGTGGCGGCAAACGCGCCTGCAGTTCCGCGAACATCTCAGCGCCATTCCTGAATACAAGCTGCCCCCGTTCGACTATTGGGACCCCCTTACCAACGTGCCCGGCAAAGACTATTACGACCCGGAAGTGCAGGGCTGGTGGGTCATCGGTCGGGGAGAGGAGGCCCGCCGCCGCTCCGTGGTGGAGCAGAGACAGCAGGGCCCGACTCTCTATATCGCTAGCCTTTCCGCAGTGCTTCCCCATATCCTGCGTCAGCAGGGAAACAAAGCCGTGCGCGACCTGCTGCTGGAAGAAGCGGCAGACGTGCGAATGTTTGACCATTACGACCGGGTTCGCACCTTCTGCCTGAAACAACTCGAAACTGTCGACGCGGCCATCATCGCCGAATACAAGCGTCAAGGAGAAGAGCATTTCAGGAACGGACGTCACGAGGACGCAAGGCGGGTATATTGCACATTGATGACCGAGTATCGAGGGACGGATGCGGCGAAGTTTGCGGTCTCCAAGCTTTTTGAGATTGCCAACTTTCTGGCGACAAAGCATAAGAAAGAAGGGGACATCCACTTTCATTGGGCGATGCGGGATTACTCTCAGGCTTTGGCTGCCTACCAGAAGGCGAATGCCGAAATGGGAGACATCGGTTCTCTGTGGTCTTCCCTCAACCTTCAACAACAGCAGAAAGCGCAAGGGCTGAAGGCTTATCTTGGAGTTCGCATCGGGGAATGCCTGAGGAATCTCGGGCGGGAATCGGAGGCGGTGCAGCAATTGCAGGAAGTGATGCAAACCATGCAGCAGGAGAAAACGCCTGAGTCGCAGGAGATGCTGGCGGAAGCGCAGTATCATCTGGCTCTAACGCTCGGCGGGAACCTGCCTTCGCAGACAAAGACGAAAGAGCAACGACTGTAAAGCATCCCCCTCTTCCAGCAGGTCGTTGATCGTTTCCCGACGAGCGAATGGGCGGACAACGCCCAATACATGATTGGCGCCGTCTACTACGCCGCCGGAGAGAACGAGAAGTCCAAGTAGGCTTTTGAGGAACGCCTTCGCAAGTTCCCGAACTGCAATAGTGTGAAATCGGCAAAGCGAAGGGTGGAGGAGTTGAGTAGTGCGATCACGAATAGAGAATCAACGAAGTAACTGAAGGACGGGTAGCCGTCGCGGAACCGCGGCAGACGGTTAAGAGATTCCCGATGGGCTCTTTGGTAATCTGCAATTCTTAGGGAGGAATGAGAGAATGCGTCAGTTGATACGGAAGTACCTTGTTGGGATGTTTCTGGTGTTTGCTTTGCTGGGCGCGGGTCATCAGCGGGGTTATGCTGTGGTTACCGTGACCATCGACCAGCCCGTTGACGCGGCAACGTATGCCACTTGCTTTGCTCAAGGAGGAACAACTATCCAGTTTCACATGACGGTTGCTGGCTCAACGTGCATAGGTTACGAGTGGGACTGGGGAGATAATACAGCGAAAGGAACCAAGCAGACCGAGTCACATACATTCACGCAAGCTGGGGTGTGGACGGTTACCGCAACAGCAAAACTCGGAAAGGATAGGACTGCGACGGATACAATGTCTGTCAGGCTCCTGACAACTACTCTCACGGCACCTGAAGCGAATGATCGGTTCATCGTTGGCGTTGGTGAGTGCGATGTTGTAGTAAAGGCTCTTGTGAAAGGCTACGTCTCCACGGACGCGTCTCGTTATCAGGTGCAACGGAAGTTGTCAATACTTCTGGGACACCTTCGTTACGGAATTAGTGTAGCGTTTTGATTGTGTAGGTTGGTTGTCATTGTCATTGTTGTTGGCGGGTGGATCGATCCACACTGCGGCGGGTAGTTTGGGCGGTTCGGGCGGCTTGCGTACAAACCGTTCCGGGTGGGTCGCGTACGCGACGTTCAGGACGTTTTGCCGGTTCGCCCGAGCCTGCTCGGCTTGACCCTCGTGCACCTTCGCCGGGGTCAAGTCGAACCCTGTTGGGTTCGCGCCGATGCCTGAGTGATAGTGTTCTTCGTTGTACCAGCGGAAGAAGTTCCGACAGAATTCGAGCGCTGCGTCCTGGGAGACGAAGCGGTCC
>MNXM01000202.1 GCA_001872605.1 Armatimonadetes bacterium CG2_30_59_28
AACCCCCATCCTCGAACCCAAAGGGTTCGAGGATGGGGGTTGTTGCATGAACTCACTCAGGACCGACGAACCGCGAACTCCGTTACACAATCACTGTCGGGTTTCAGGCCACAGGCGCCTATGGTTCCGGCTGGGGTGGATTCTCACAAATCTGACTTACACCCGGTGGTCGCAGCAACGTTGACAGTGCTGCGAGCGGGAGACTATACTCATTCGGACCAAAAGAGAAACGACTCGATACCAGAACCCAAGTTACCACCATCATGAGTGAAACGAACGTTAAGGACTTCATAAAAACCGTTGCCGATACGCAGGTGAAGAAGGACCTGGTGATCTTCTTCCATCAGAATCCGTGCATGGACGACTGCAAGGGACTGTCTGTTTGGGTAAACCAATCCGCGGGCGAAATCGCAGCGGAGATCGACGACCTCGTTTACGCGGGAGTCCTGCGGAAGGATGGCGACGGCCCCTCGGCCATCTACTCCTATGACCCGCAACCTGAAATACGCGACCTCGTTCGGGAGTTCGTGAGGTTCTATCGCGAGGAGCGCGATACCGTCCAGGCAGAGATCGCCACTCTGCAGGCGCAGATGGACCGCGTTCGCACGGAGAGCCTTCGTGAGATCCAGCGCGAGCAGAGCCGGACGAAGACGATCATCGCCAGCATGGCAGACGGCGTTATTGTTGCCGATCCCGAAGGGATCGTCATTCTGTATAATCCCGCGGCGGCGGTTCTTCTGGGGTGGGACAACCGATCTGCATTGGGGCGCCCATTTCCCGAGACGATTGACGCGGACTCTCGAGTCCGAAATGATTCGCTGACTCCCCTCACGGAGAAGCTGAACGAAATTCGTGAGCACCCGCACCGCATCGTTTCCACCGAGTTGGCCCTGGAACAGCCACGCCCCATGACATTGAAGGCAAACTTGTCCTCCGTCGTGGATGCGCAGGGAGAACGTTTGGGAACGGTAATCGTGTTGCGGGACGTGACCGAATTCAAGGAACTGGACAAAGCGAAGAATGACTTCATCTCCATGGTCTCCCATGAGTTGCGATCGCCGCTGACATCCATCAAGGGGTTCCTGCTCTCCATCCTGCGGGGACTGTACGGCGATGTGACAGCGAAGCAGAGGGAGCCGCTGACCATTATTCAGGAACAGAGCGAGCGACTGCTAAGCCTCATCAATGATCTATTGGAGATTACGCGGGGGGAGATGAAGTTCTGCGAACAGCGCATGGAACCGATACAGATTGGGGAGGTCCTTCTGTCTTGTATCGTCTTCATCAAGGTACTGGCTGAAGAGAAGAACATCGTCATCGAAAAAGCCATCCCCGACCATCTGCCCATGATCGACGCGGACCGGGAAAACATCGAGAAGGTCTTCAGCAACCTCATCGGCAATGCAGTGAAGTACACACCCAACGGCGGCACTGTAACGGTGACGGCTTCTGACTTTGGCACCCACCTGCAGGTCTGCGTGGCGGATACGGGAATCGGCATTGCTGCCGAAGCGCTTCCGCATATCTTCGAGAAATTCTACCGGGTGAAGGATGAGAAGACAAGAGAAATCCTCGGCACCGGGCTGGGGTTGACCATCGTGAAGAACATCGTTGATGCCCACATGGGAACCATCAACGTGGAGAGCGAGGTGGGCTCGGACTCTATGAGTCCGCAGGGAAGCAAATTCACCGTGCTCCTGCCCAAGCACGAGGTGGCGGAACGGGACGCATCGGACTCGCAGAGTCCGGTCCATAGGTGAGAGCTTCGGCTCTAACCATCAGTGACAAAGCTGGAGCTTTATCCTACTGGTCCGGGGTGGGCTCTTCTTTCCGGAAGTTCAGGCAGTAGTGATGGAAAGTGTTGCTGACCCAGGCATTCAAGTAGCCGTAGGGGGCGAGGCGCTGGTTGTCCTGACACCAGACCTTCTCGTCCTTAAGCACGAAGAACCGACCCAACTCCCTCCCCAAGTCCCAGGCGAGGGGATACATGCGCCCCTTCTTCTTCACGTTCTTCACGATCACGGTCAAGTAGCCCCGATCCTTCAGTACCTGGTTGACCTCCCGGTAGATTCTGCTGAGCGATGCGACGAACTCGTCGTAGTCGGAGATGTTCCCGAGGTCTTCGGGCATATCGGAATAGAAGACGTCAAGGTCTTCGGCGCCCCGGCGCTTCTTCTGCGTCTGAGCGCCTTGCACCCGCAGCATGTCCCAGTAGGGCGGACTGGTGATGCAGTAGTCGATCTTGGGAAGACTCATCTGTGCGAGGCTGTTGGCATCACCGGTGATGATCGTCTGCTCGGGCGCCGCAGCGAAAAGGGGGTGGTGAGACGCGCGCTCCTCATCGATAATGCTGCGAGCGATGTCCGCGTATTTCTCGTTGATCTCGACCCCGATGCCCCGCCTCCCCGACCGCAAACAAGCTACCAGCGTGCTGCCGGTTCCCACCATGGGATCCAGCACGGTCTGTTTCTCTTTGGTGAAGAACTCGATGAATTCCTGAATGAGGGTTTCCGGGAACTTGGCGGGATGGGTTAGGACGGACTTCTTCCGCCGCGGCGGGTTGTGAATGAACCAGCTCTTCTGAAACTGCAGCCACTGCTTGGATGACAAATCGTTAAGCCGATTGGGGCGAGGCTTCCGCGATGCGCTGTTGTTAGATGCAGTCATGTCGGAGGATGGCAATACGGGACAAAGGCTCCGGCGTCCCGGGGGACTACCTCAATTCCTTCTCCATCTCGAGGCGTTCTGTCCTGTAGCCCATCTTCTGATACAGGTTGACGGCCGGAGGGTTGTTCGACGAAACGGTCAGGCGAACCTTCCGGATGCCCCTGGATCGGAAAAACGCTTCTGCCTTCTCCATGAGTTGCTTCCCAAGTCCCTGATGACGGAAGTCCGGGCGCACATAGAGGTTGTTAACGTAACCGTAACGCTCCCCGGTCCAGTTATTCCCAAAGATGGCAATCCACAAAAAGGCGACCACCTCTTCGTCGATCTCGATGATGAAAATGCCCTGCGTGCGGTCACCGACGGCGTGCCGCAAATCCCGTCGAAACGCCTCCTCAAACCGGCGCGTCATGATGAAATCCGTGAAGTTCAGGGAAAAGTTGTCTTCCTGAAAACCGACGACGGCGTCATAGTCGCGCGTCCAATTGAAGCGACGTAGAATGGGTTCCCCGACCCTGAGCTTGAGCTGGTCACGGTCGTATGGTTCGGATAAGTTGAGGGTTTGTTTGAGGGCGTCTGTTTCATCAAACGCCGCCTCAACGCGCCGCCTCAGCTCTGGCAGGTCCACTTCCAGCACAGAGGGGCGCGGCTTAGGAAGATGCCCAAACACTCCAGGCGTGGTGACCGGAGAAGTTGCCAGCTCCCTTCCTCGGCGCAGCATTTTCACGAAGGCCAGCGCCTTGGAGCGAGTGGCGTACAGGCGGCGTCTCCAGTAGCGATAGCGCGGAGTGGTCTCAAGGCGCTTCTGAATCGAAATGGCAAGTCCCGAAAGCATGGTGCGGTTAGACGATGGTGTCCGGCCTATGTTGCAGCGTTCGCGTCCCGATCAGAGAAGACCTCCGCGGTGAACACGAAGATGGACGCTCCCTCTCGCCAAGCGGATGGTGAGAGCCCTGCCTTGACACAAGTGTGACTAAGAAAGGAATCACGATCCATGTTCTGTTCCACGGCAACCTGGGGGAGAAGCAGTCCCGATCGCTCACCCTCCCGAATCACCAGACCATGTTTCCCGATGATGATCTCGTCGACTGAACCCACCGCAACCACCGGGCTGAGCACGGAAATGTCGATGGAGAGAGAAGCAACCTCCTCCTCGCTGACCGGCGGGAACCGCGGATCGCGCGTCGCTGCCGCCATGGCCGCCTCCGCCACGGCAAGATCAAGCGGCATCACGGCTTCCGGGTAGCCGATGCACCCCCGCAATTCTCCGTCCCTTTTCAATGTCACGAACACGCCGCAGGGGTCCCTCAGCGACGCGTGCTCAGGCGGCGGCGTGGTACCCGCATGGCCTCGCAGATACCGGTCGATGCTCGTGCGCGCAATGCGGAGCAGTTCTCCCTTTGCTTCCTTCGAGAGAGTCACTGGTTCACCACGCCCTTTCGACGGAGTGCGCGACCGCAAACATCCACACCCGGGCGCATCGTTGCACGCGCCAGTGTGCTCGGGTCCGTAGCGAGTCCACTCATACGAGTCAGACAACTTTCAGGTTATCGTCCCAGCGGAAGACGATGCCAAGATTGAACGGTCTACCGGTGTGCAGCAGCTCGTAACCTTCCAGGAGTTGCTCCGGAGCGTTCAGTCGATGGGTGATCAGGGGATCAATCTTCAGCATCCGGGATCGAATGCGCGTCGTTGTTTCTTCCCAGTCGATGTCACCCGTGCCGCAGGTGAACTTAACGGTTAACTCCTTCATCTTGGTCTGATCCAGATCGATCGCGCAGCGTTCCTTGTCAAAGTATTGCGCTTGCAGCAGCAGAGTGCCTTGTCGCCGCATCAATTGCACCATCCGGTCGGTGGTCGCGGCGTGACCGGCGGTGTCATAGACGATGTCGAAGCCTGCGGGGGCCAATTCCCTCAGTGTGTCATCAGCGGACGGCGCGCTCCCGTTGAACACCGAGTATCCTCGCTGCTTCAGAAAGTCGATCCGTTCATCGTCCACGTCGAGTAGCACCGGCGCGGCTCCTCGCAAGGCCGCAAGCTGCGCCGCGCACAGCCCGATGATCCCTGCTCCGATAATCAGCATCTTCTGAGTCGGTTTGGGATCGCAGAAACGAATGCCGCGGTTGCCCACTGCCGCCACCACTTCGAGAGACAACGTTTCCAACTCAAACCGAGTCGGCATGGTCGAGGCGACGAACTTGTATCCTCCGAAATTTCCCACGGAGAGTCCCACGTGCGCGCCCCACATGGAGATTACCTCTTCCTTCCACCGATTTACCGAACCGTACACGATGTCGCCCGTGCGGAAGTTGGTGACATCGCTGCCGCATTCTTCCACAATACCGATCCGATGGTAGCCGGGGACGCATGGAAACTGAGTGCCAATGTGCTTCCCCCGCAAAGTCCATCGCTCGGTTCCCGGAGAGATGGCAGTTACCAGTGTACGAACCACCATATCGCCGGTGCCCGGGGGCTCCAACTGCAACTCTCTCAACTCAAACCTGTCTGCTTCCGGAAATACTACAGCCTGCGTCTTCATTACCTCTCCCTCATTTGATCTTCCAGAAAATAATTCTATCAGCATTTGTAGAAACCGAAGCCACCTCAACGGCAACGGTGCGGGCCCCTCTCTCTTTGTCGACTTGGCCGACACCACTTCCCTGATCAGCGCCAGAGCCGGCTTCGCATCTTCATCCGACCCAAAGCCGAAGACGGCAGCATACGGGGTAAGTATAGGAGCATCTTGCACCAGTGTCAACAATACCACCGGCAGGCAGGGGAGCGTGTCACGCGCGTTTCGCAGCCCTCCCACACTGACGCGCCACCTGTCGGCGGATGCGTTGTTCCACCGTAACGGGAAGGTCCACCCCCGCAGGCATCGGGGTATCGTCGCGGACCCGGTGCGAGTCCACGGGCACCGCTCCTTCACGTTCCGGCTCGGTAACGACATCCGTTGAGGGAATGGGGAACCGAGGCACATACGGTTCCCGCCCGAGCATGGCGTGGAGCAGCACAAGGGCTCCTTCCTTGTCAGGAATTACTTCTTTCCAGTCGTTCCACGCGCCAACCCCGGTTCCCGCGAGTGGACTGCCAATGCAGGACGGGCAACCGGTCTCACATTCACAGTCGTGGATCAGATTCGTGGCGGTGTCAAGCACCTCCTCCCAGAGACTCGAGAGCTTTTGGGAGAACCCGATCCCTCCGTGGTACTTGTCGTAAACGAACAACGCCGCGCGGCCGAAGTTACCGGAATCAAGGGCGGTGCCGATATCACCCGGATCTGTCATGAGAAATAGTGGAGCCACGTGGCTCACCACATTGGACAAGGCCAGCATCGCCGCGTTGGCGGCGCGACCGTGGGAGCTGACCCGCTTGAGAGAAGCAGAACAAGGGGTGACCCAGGTGGCGACTGTCTCCAGATGCCGTTCAGGCAGTTGGAGATTCTCAAACCCCAGATTCTCGTGTGTCCCGAACTTGATCTTCTTGAACATAAGAATCGTGAAGGTGACCGTCACCATGCCCACACCCGACCCGTTGGACCTCCATGTGGTTTCGTCCTCGGTTTCGTCAACCCTGAGCCTCGTCTCCCCCACCGACTGTGTGTAGTAGTTCTCTCCGGCAGAGCCGACAAGGGCGGAGTGCTTGTCGATATCGAGACGCGTCACGTGGTAGGTTCTCCCACCGTGCAGATATACGGCGTGGTCGTGCAGCATGCTGAACGCGCTGATCTCATCCATGGATCCAATCACTTCTCCTGTCGATTCCTCCACGATGTTGTACGTCACATCGGAGAGCGTACGCAGGTTCACGTTGTGCGAGGGGAGGCGATTGCCAATGTAATACCACCCGCCGGATCCCTTGCGCAGTTGCAGAGTCTCGTCCAGTATGCGGATCAGGTGCGGGGCGTGGTCCCCAAACTGCAGAATCTCCTCATTACGGAGGGCCAGCTCGTCAGCGGCACAACGCAGGTGAGACACGACGATGTGGGGGTTGGTGGGATCAGTGATGCCGTGCTCCGGGGACCGACCGAAGAAGTACTCGGGGTTCTTCACAAGAAACTGGTCCAGCGGGTTGTTCCGGGCGATGAAGAAAACGACGGATTCCTCCCTCCCTCGCCCAGCGCGGCCTGCACGCTGCCACACACTGGAAATGCTGCCGGGATAACCAACGATAACGGAGGCATCCAGACCTCCGATGTCAATGCCAAGTTCCAGCGCCGACGTCGACACCACCCCCAACAATTCTCCGTTGAACAACTTTCGCTCGATCTCCCTTCTTTCTTCCGGAAGATACCCTCCACGATATGGGGCGATCTTGCGCGCCAGACTGGGAGACTCACGCTGAAGCAGGTCCGCAGTTTCGCGATAGATCAGCTCGGCGCTGGTGCGCGTCTGCGTAAAGGTAATGGTGGGTATGCCCTCCTTGATCAGGTCAGTCATGATCCTCTGAGCGTCTCCGAGGGCGCTGCGACGCTCCATGGTCTCATCATTGATGACGGCAGGATTCCACAGCACAAACCGCTTGGGTCCTGCGGGCGCGCCATCCTTATCGATGAGCCGAAACGGCTGACTGGTCAGTACTTCGGCGAGTTCCTTCGGATTAGCCACTGTAGCCGAACAACAGATGAACTGAGGATTGGACCCGTTGTCCCTGCAGACGCGCAGAAGCCGCTTGATTACGTTTGCGAAATGACTTCCGAAGATGCCCCTGTAGGTGTGGAGTTCATCAATGACGACGTACTTCAGCGCCGAGAAGAACGTTTGCCACTTCTTCTGGAACGGCAGTATCCCAGCGTGCAGCATGTCGGGATTTGTGAGAATGAGAGACGCCTTGTCCCGCAATTTGCGGCGCATACTCGCGCTGGTGTCGCCATCGTACGCTCCCACAATATAGTCCAGCTCCCTCGCTGCATGGCCGTTCTTGACGAAAGTCCGCAGCTGGTCCTGAGCGAGAGCCTTGGTTGGGTAGAGGAGCAGCGCCGACGTGAACGGCTCATTGACAAGTCGCTCGTATATTGGCAACTGATAGCAGAGGGACTTCCCTGAGGCGGTTCCGGTGACAACGACGACGTTCTCACCCAATCGCACCGCCTCGATGGCCTCCACCTGATGCTGATACAGGCGTTCCACGCCATTCAGCCGCAGCACCGACTCCACCGCGCCTGGGAGTGGATCCCCTAGGTCCGCGTACACCGGATCCCGGGCGGGAAGGATTTCTATGTGATGGAGTTGTCTGTCGAAACCATATCTATGCTCAATAGCCTTAATGATCCTCGCTGCATCCATGCGATTTCTCTTCCTCGTTTGCTCTGCCGCGTAATGCCCCCACGGTTTTCGTCCATCAACGCACCTGCTTGACCAGACTCACCGCCTTGCCGAGAATGGAAGGATCGATCACTCGAATGGGAGAATAGGCTGCATTTTCTGGCTGAAGCCGAACATGGTCTTTTTCCAAAAAGAAGCGTTTGATGGTCGCTTCGTCGCCTATGAGAGCAGCCACGATGTCACCGTTCTCGGCAGTGTTCTGCTGACGGATGACAACGACATCGCCCGCGTTAATTCCCGCATCGATCATACTGTCTCCTTTGACGTGGAGCGCAAAGAAATCTCCCCGCCCCACCATCTCGGGTGGCAGACTTAGCATCGTCTCACAATTCTGCTGCGCCAGTAACGGCTGTCCGGCGCTCACCTGCCCCAGCAGAGGAATTCCCACTCCCACCGGCACTGCCTCTTGGTCAGGAGCTCCCATGATCCGCAACCCGCGGGCCGAGTTGGGGACGCGCTCAATATAACCGCGTTCCTCCAGAGCGTCCAGGCGGTTCTTGACAGTCGTAAAGCTACTGATACCTGTACCCGCGGCGATCTCACGAATGCTCGGGGCATAGCCGTTCTGCCCGATAGACCTCTCCAAGAAACTCAGCATTTCCGCCAGCTTTGGTTGCAGATCGCTCACGTCTTCCTCCTCCAGGCAATTCTGATGGTCTAAGAACTCGTCCAACAATAATTCCGCGTCAAGTTCAGCCGAACACCTCGGAGCGACGGCGATGCCTGCTACTAAAACGCGGAGTTATTGTTGGACAAGTTCTAAGCTGGACTTTATCCAATTCGCAGGTTGCCAGAAAGTGGCGCTGTATAAGGCTTTCTGGGTAGTTTGGCTTTTTTGAATGTCGAGTTTCGGGGACGATATTCAAAAAAGCCTGGACGATTACCGGCAAAATGGCTGTAATCCGTGACTTCACTGATTCCAGAAATGGATAAAGTCCAGCTAAGCATAACAATATTCCCCAGGCAA
>MNXM01000042.1:0-5763 GCA_001872605.1 Armatimonadetes bacterium CG2_30_59_28
TGAAGATACCGATTCTGCAGGCGGCGCCTTCCTGAGGCGCTGCCAAAGAGACCGAAAAAGACTTTCCATGCGCTTCCCGGGGCGGAGTGTGTCTGAAAACGCACCCGAGAGGCACTTCAGCAACGGACGCGGTCCCCAAACTGCGCAAATTTGACAACGCGAGCATGTTACCCACGATGGACCCACGCGAAAGACAGAAAATGAGGTTAAGTATCCAGTTCGTAGCCAAACGCGCTTATTTTAGGTCTAGGGCGCAGGTACCCAGAGCAACTGCAATCAGTAGGAGCTGACAGCAGCCTTTAAATGTCTTCTTCATTGCGTTCGTCCTTTCATTAATAGTGTTGGTCGCGAGGGGTTAAGTATGTCGGCGCCCTCACCAGGTAGTCTTCTTCACTGGTGAGGCGCCGACCTGTTGTCAATCGTGTAGACCACACGGCTCCTATCAGTTCCCACGGGTAGGGGGAGGCTGATCGGATTTGGCGATCTACCTGTTGTTGAGATAGTCCGCGCGTGCCAGGACAAAGGAGCTGTTCGATCTATAGCCCAGGTCGCTATCCAGTCGCACACCAAACTCAGTACCTTGCGCGACAGTAACATCCTGCGGCTTTGCATCCTTTTTCTGGGACTCGTTATAGAAGTAGCCGCCAGCAGCGCCCAGCAGGCCGCCGATGAGGGTGTTATCCAGCAGCTTGCCAATGAGCAATCCAGCGCCCGCACCAATGGCAATGAACTTCATACTATCGTTACTGCTGCTCTTCTTCTCCGTCGCGACCAGACGGCCGTCCGACGTTTGCGTCACATTCTTCTCGTCGAGCGAGATCAGCGATCCTGTGACGGCCATCCTGCGACCGTCGGGCAGACTCACTCCACGAAAGCTCAGGTCGAGCATCCCCGGTTGCCCCTTGCCAGCCAACTGTACCTGGGACAAGGTCCCTCCCATCTGCGTGCCGCGAGGAAATTCGGCATCCCCGTTCCGGGATGAACGGACAGTTACCGTAAAGGGATCTCCCACATGATTCGTTGCAGAGCTCAGGGCGTTGTCCAGGCTAACAGGAATCACAATTCCTGCAGGTATGACGACAGCCTGCGTGGACACCAGAGAAACTGGAGAGCTGATGATGGGCTGCTGATATTGGCCAGCGGTTTGAGTCCCGCTTGTGGTTATGGAAACCATCTGGGTGGCTGAAGACCACTTGACGTCAGCTCCGAGGGCCTCGCTGACAAACCGTAGCGGCACCATCGTTGAGCCGTGGATGATCATCGCTGGGACATCGAGGGGAACGGATCGTCCATTGACAATCGCGCGCGAGCTCCCAATGCTGATTTGCACATTGTTGTCGCCCTTATCCGCCGTGGCCGTTCTCGTCGTCTCGTTCCATTGCACCTCTGCGCCCAGTGACTCGAAAATGTCGCGCATCGGCACCATGGTTCTGCCGCTTACCTGTGTCGGCGGCACACTGAGGGCCAGCCGCCGCCCGTTCAACTCGACCTGCGTCGCTGTCATGCCTGAAGTAATGGCCAACGCCACTAATCCGGACAGCATCCCTGCCTTACTGAGAGGGTGCATCCCCCTCAAAATGGTTTTCATCATTGTCTTCTTCCTTTCTAAACTAAAACCTACGTCGCATGACTTCATGCGCCATGAACTGAGGTACTGAATGAGTCGACGCCCTCACCAGAGAGGATCCGCTTCACTGATGAGGCGCCGACATGTGTGTCGATTACTCAGCCTGCTGTTGCTTCACAATGCGCACTGCCTCTGATCTTGTAAGCCACGCACCATCTTGCGCATGGTCCAGGTAGCGCAGGTAACCAGCCAGCGACATGTAGTTTGCCTCTGCGCTGAAAGCCGTAAGGTTGCCTACCTGGGGATACTCTGCTGCGGACACTCGCCCAGCGAAAAGACCTGAAGCGAGCAGCACGGCAGAAGCCGATGCGATGAGCACCAATCGTTTCCACGTTCTCATGGGTTGTTCCTCCTTCCCTTTTTGATTTCCGCTTGCGGCTCTCAGGAGCCACGGATTCCACATCATTAGGATAGAGTATGCAAGGCCCCTTGACATCGCCCATCGAGTAGATTTCTGCCTGCATCAAGGGGCATGGGAGACCCTCTAACCATTGGGGGAGGAGGGGGGGGGAAGAAAAGTGAGGTGTACAGGCGTGTGCGGGCGTGGGGGTGAGGGAGAGTCGGCGACTAATCCAGCCGCACGAGCCCTCGCTTAAGGGCTGTCGTGATGGCTTGTGTGCGGTCGGTGGCGTTTAGTTTTCGCAAGATGGCGTTGACGTGGGACTTGATGGTACCTACGGAGACGTAAAGTGCGGAGGAAATATCCTTGTTGTTCTTGCCCTCAGCCATGTGACGCAGCACCTCGGTCTCACGCGACGTGAGCTCGGTGGCCGTCAGGTAGGCCGCCAGTTTTAACGCGATGGCAGGGGGAATAACGGTTTGCCCATCGTGGACGGCGCGAAGAGAATCCAGCAATTCGTCGCGCGGGGTGTCCTTAAGGAGATAGGCCTTAGCGCCCGCACGGAAGGCGCGATGGACGTCTTCGTCAGCATCGTAAATTGTGAGCAAGATGAGGCGCGCAGTCGGGACCTCCTTCAGAATCGCTGCAATCGTGTCTACGCCATCCATCTCCGGTTCCGGCTGAGACGCGTTGCCCATTCGCAGATCGATCAACGCGACGTCAGGGCGGTGGAGGACGAACTGTTCCACCGCTTCCTGCCCGTTACTTGCCTCGGCCACGACCCTCATGTCCGGACAGCGACTGATTAAAGCCACCAACCCCTCGCGCACCACCGGGTGATCGTCCGCAATCAGAACTTTCAGCAGGTTCGTCTTCATTTCTTCTCCTCGCTGCTCTGCCGCAGCGTCTCCTCCAGTTTCTTCAACTCGGCACCGAAACCTGCCCAATCATCACGGCGGTAACTCTCCCGCGCTTTCTGCAAGTGCTGCAACGCCTCACGCGCGCGATCCTGTTGGCTGGTGAGGGCAGACGGGGCGGCGGTGGCTGGCGGCTGAGCGTTTTCGCCTTCCGTCACGGGCGCGACGGGTAACGTGTTTTGTCCCTCACCAAACAGCGCCGTCAGGCTGCGCTCCAGATTTGTCTCCATCACAATCTGATCCCCGTATGCGGCAATGACGCGTTTCAATTCAGGGATTTCTCCCTGCGCGGCCTTCATGTAGAGCGACTGAACGTAGAGCAGACTCTGCTCGATGGGGATGATAAGCAGGTTACCGCGCATCACGTCGCTGCCGCCCTGCCGCCACAGCGTCAGTTGCTGGCTGATGTCCGCCTCCTGCTCGATTCTGGCGTTGATTTGCGAAGGGCCGTAGACCAACTTGGCTTTGGGGAAGTTGTAAACCAGGAGCTTGCCGTAGTGCGGTGGATCGCTGCGAGCGCACATCCAGGCCCGCAGGTTGTCCTTGCTGGCTGGGGTGAAGGGAACCAACTGAATGAATTCTTCCTTCGGCGCGTCGGGCAGTCGCATGATCGTGTAGTAAGGCTCCATGCTCTGACGGGGCGGTGCAATTCCCGCCCCCCCCGCTTGTTGCTGCTGAGGGAGGACTTGAGCGGCTGCCGAAGCATCACCAACCCCGCCGGCCGGAATCTCCCAAACATCTTCCTTGTTGTAGAACACCTGTGGGTCGTCCATGTGATAGACCGCATACATCCGCGCCTGCACCTCAAAAAGCGCCTGCGGATAGCGGAGGTGCTTTCGCAAATCGGGATCCATCTTTTCCAGAGGCTGGAAGAGACGCGGGAAGATTTTGGCGTAGGTGCGGAGAATGGGATCGCTGCGGACTCCCGAGTCCGATGCATCGGCAACGTAGAAAGTCACCGCGCCGTCGTAAGCGGCTACGACCGCTTTCACGGAGTTGCGGATGTAGTTGCCCATACCGGGCACCGGTTGCGAGTAAGGATACATTTCGCTGACAGTGTAGGCGTCGCACATCCAGAGGAGCTTCCCTTGACTGACGACGAGGTAAGGGTCGTTGTCGAAGAACAGAAACGGCGCGACGCGTCTCAGTCGCTCGTGGACGCGACGATAGAACATCACCCGGCTCTCGGCAGTGATGTCGTCGTTGAGCAAAACGGGCAGACTCCGGAAGCGGAGGGCAAACGCTACTCGCCGCAGGAAGCCACCCACCGGAACTCCCCCGTCGCCGGCATAGGTGGAGTAGACGTTCTTCTCGCCCGCCGGATAGTCGAATTCACGCGCCTTTGTGTTGACGAAGACGTAATCGTTGAGACTCTCTCCGTAGTAGACCTCCGGTCGAGAGATCTTTAGATTGTCGGAGTCCGTCCGAGGCGACCCCGGTTGGATGGGCGGGATATTCTTCACCAGGAAGTCTGGCAGCCCGTCCGCGGCGATGCGATTGACGGGGCTAACCACCGCGCCGTAACCGTGCGTGTAGGATAGATGCTCGTTGATCCAGAGCTTGCTGGGCAGGCGCTCGGAGGAAATCTCCCGCGCGGACAGCATCACCTGACGGTATTTGCCGTCGAGCATATAGCGGTCCACGTCCACATCATTGAAGTCGTAGTAGGTGCGAATCTCCTGTAGTTGTTTGTAGACGGCAAGCAGCGGGCTGTAGTCCCAGAGGCGGATGTTCTGCACCGTGAGGTCGTTCTGCTGCAATACTTCGGAGGTAAGCCCTGTTTCAGCGGCGAACTCTTTCTCCTCGACATTGTCCAGACTGTAAGCGGCGCGGGTGAAGCCGATGTTGTGCTTGATATAGGGTTGCTCCACGCTCAACTCATTGGGCGTGACGTGCAGCTTCTGAATGATGACAGGCAGCCCTGTCCCCCCAATCAGCGCCACCGCCACCCACATTCCCACCGCCGCGGCCGCCAACTTCCAGCCGCGCCTGTAGCCGCTGACGAGAACGACCGCCGCGCAGAGAGCCGCCACCACGAGCAACACTTTCAGCACGGGTAAGTCCACGTGCACATCGGTGTAACTGGCCCCGTAGGCCACGCCGCGGGACGAATAGAGCAGGTCATACATGCTCAGCCGATAACCCCACGCTTTGACCAGCAGCATCAGTCCCAGCAAGGTAAACAGGTGTGGCTTCACCTGCGGCGCTGCCACCACGCTGGTCTGGTCTGCCGCGATCCTTCGGTCGAAAATGTAGAGCAGCACCGACAAGATGAAGCACACCCCCAGCGCCACCAGGGCCCCACTGTAGAGCGCCTTGAGCAGAGGCAGTTGGAAGACATAGAACCCGATGTCCTTGCCGAACAGCGGGTCTGCTTTGTCAAACGCCGTCGGGTTTGCGTAGCGCAGGAACTTCTCCCAGAGCGAGGAGCAGAGAACTCCCGCGAAAAGAGCGATGGCAACCATGCCCACGGGCAGCAGGCTGTGGACGACCGGCTCAATCTGGTCGCGTTGGCGAATCTCAAGGAGGTTATCCTGCAAGACTCTCAGCGACGCGCCCGGAGAGCCCCGCGTGATTCTCACGTTGATCCAGAACAACAGAAAGGCGATCACTGTCCCCATCAGGAACAGCGCGGCCTTCACCTTCAGTGCGGTCCGGAAAACGCTTGTGTAGCCAACTTCCACAAACCACACGTAGTCGGTGTAGAGGGTGATGACGCTTCCCGCAAAGAGAAGCGACAGGAACAATATCAAAAGCAACAGTCTTTTCATCTCAAACGTATTCCTTTTCAATCATCGCCCCTTTCAATGTCCGAAAGCCTCGGAAGGGACAGACTCCTATGTAACACGAAGGTAGTATTTTGCTGGTCAAGGCGGGAG
>MNXM01000042.1:5788-36906 GCA_001872605.1 Armatimonadetes bacterium CG2_30_59_28
GGAGCGGCCCCTCCCGCCCGCGACTGATTCAGGCCTCACAACGCGCGCAGGAAGGCGGCCAAGTCCTTCTTCTCCGCGGCGGCCAGGTGGAGCTGTTGGATGAGGTTGAAGTACTCCACGGTGTCCTCCAGGGTCCGGCAGCGCCCGTCGTGCAGGTAGGGAGGCGAGTCCTTGATGCCCCGCAGTGGGAAGGTCTTGATCGGGCCATCCGCGGCCATCATCATCCCGTTCTGCATCTCCTGTTTGTAGAAACGCTCCGCCATGAGGTTGTGCATGGTGTTGTCGGTGTAGTAAGGGGCTGCGTGGCACTTGGCGCACTGAGCCTTGCCGTTGAAGAGCGCCTCACCCCTTAGCTCGCCCCGAGTGGCCTGGGCCGTGTCGAGCTCGCCGTAGATGTTCAGTTTGGGTGCAGGCGGGAAATCCAGAAGCGACAGGAACTCCGTCATGAAGTGTACCTGGGAGCCCCTTTCAAGGACGTTAACGCCCTTCTTGGCAGCCATGCAGATATCTCCATCGAAGTAAGCCGCGCGCTGCTCGAATTCAGTGAAGTCCTCCACCGTCTTCAAGGCGCGCTGCGAGCCGAAGAGCCGCTGGATGTTCACCCCGCGCAGGGAGGGCGTATCGATCCGGTGCCGGAACTCCTGGGGGCGAATGTCGCCCACCAGGTGGGTGGCGTCGTTGGTGTGCCCGTTGACGTGGCAATCGAAGCACGTCACGCCGAGCATACCGTCAGGCCGGTCGGTGCGCCGGTCTTCGGTGGCGTTGAACTGCTGCTGGGGGAACTGCGTGACCAGCAGACGCAGCCCTTCAAGCTGCTTGGGGTTCAATAGACCGTTGAAGATCTCGTAGAAGTTGTTGATCGTCACGAGGCGCCCCTTGGCCACGTCACCCAAGTCGGGCCGCGTGGTGAGGTAGATGGCCGGCACCGCGTCCGGTAGAACCTGTTCGGGCAGATCGAAGTCCAAGTCGAAGCGGGTGAGTCTCGGCAACAGCTTCAACGTCATTTCCGGGAACAGCATGCCGCCCTCGGCGTGGTCGGGGAAAGGCAGGGGCTTGTAAGGGAAGAACCCCCTGTCCTTGATCTGCTCGGGTGTCATCTTATCAAGCTGCTCCCAGGTGACGCCCGCGAGTTTTGCGGTTGGCCCCACGGGAACGGGCTTGCCGCCGGACATCGTTATGGCCGGATCAGCCTTGATGTCGAGGTTGTACCTTGCGTTGAGCAGTTCGGCGTGGGCTTTTGCCCGCTCCGTCTTGACGGCCAGGCGCGCGGCCTTGATCTGCTCAAACGTCACGTCCTGGTTCGTCGGCCCATAACTGGACACGACCTTTCCCTGCTGCGCATGGACGGCAGCGGCGATGGCCGCCACCAGCAGCGCCAGGAAAACGGCGCCGAAAAGAACGCTGCGATGTGTTTGTGCTTTCATTTTGAGTTCCTCCTTTGTTGCAAGCGTGATCGGCACTTGTCTGTGTTCGCTTCCCTGAAGTGTTTCCGTGCTTGTTGATAGCGCCACCTCCATTCGATATCTCATCACTGGCAGCATGGGTCTGCAGAAGCGCACCAGTCCGCACAACCAGAATCCGGTTCCATTCTGCCAAGGCTTCTGCGTGCCGCATCCTGGCAGCGCCGTGCGCTCAACATTGCGTCCACCGGATATTCCCTCTCGGTATCTTCCAGCCCTTCCACAAACTACTCCGAAAATTCGGGGCTGCACCAATGCCTCATCTTCACAAGCAATTCAAATTTGCTGGCGAACTCGTTCCATTGTTGTGTGGAGGCAGGGAGCCGGCTATCACCCACAAAATCCGCCACGAGATCGCCATAGAAACTCATTGCCTCCAGCGCATGGACCAGAATCTTCGCCGTGCGTGTCAGATCGCCCCGACCGGGTCTCGCCGCGTCGGGAGAGGAGGGAACTGCGAGCTCATCAACAAGTCCCATTTGACGTCCTTCCTGTGATGGATTCCCGCCTCGCAACCCGTGGGAGCCACGGGTTCTGAACGCTGAAGACATCGGGCGGCAGTCGTTGTCCATATCTCGCACACGCGCTGGACGATATCCTTCTCGATCTCAACCGCCGCCCAGGCAGTCAGTCGACTGCCTTGCCTGTAGTCGAATGATCGCACAGCTCTGGCAAGGCTCAAGGCTGCCTCCTGAATGAGGTACTCCATCGGGACACCACAGCCCCGATCGCGTTCGGCAATCCTGACGACCAACATCAAGTAGGACTCAACCAACCGCTCACGGGCGTCCCCATCGTTCCGCTCCACCCGTATCGCAAGCTCCACCTCTTCTTCGCGCGTGAGGAGCGGGAGTTTCCCCAGTCCGCGTGAGCACTGCCAGTAGCTGTCGATGGGCCCGACCTGTAATAGGCGGTCGGAGCCATTGCCTGCACTCGTGCTGGAACCACTGTGTTCGTAACTCGATATGCCTACAGTTTTCTGTAGTTCGTTGGGGCCGATCATGTTGCTCACCTCGCTTTCACTGGCATGCCTCATGCTCCACACTCCGCGCCTTCCTGGAACAGGGTCATCACGGCAGGGAACAAGTGCGTGTGGAATTTATCCTTGGTAACATACGCGTCCGCGTTAAGATCCTTTGCCACGGCGCGAAGTTCGGGATCGTCAAAGGGAGACAGGATCACCACCCTCGGCGGATTGACTCGCTCCTTCATGCGACGCGTGGCTTCCAGTCCATTCATGTCGGGCATCGCCATATCCATGAGCACCAGGTCAGGGCAAAGGGTCTCCACCTTCTCGACAGCAAGCCTACCTGACAGAAAGCAGTCCACAATCTCGAACCGACTGTCCTCCCGCAAAGAACGGATTGCGCAATCGAGAAAGGAGAGGTTATGGTCTACGAGAACCACGCGGATGGGATTCATGTTTCACCCAACTGGAAGAGAGATTTTTCGCTCGAGGCGTATCGCCTGGCTCTGGCGAGGCCTCTGTACCCCACCAGCCTGCGTTGTTCTTCATCCCATAAGCGAAACGCAAGTGATTTCAGGCTCGACAGAAGAGATATCTGCCTGACCTGCTGGAAGGCCGGATTCTCTTTCTGGCATTTCTCAAGGTAGTAGTTCGGGATGCGCGGGCTCAGGTGGTGGATGTGGTGGAACCCGATGTTGCCCGTGAACCATTGCAGCACTTTGGGGAGTTGGTAGAGCGAGCTGCCCTCCAGGGCTGCATCGACGTAATCCCAATCTTCGTGTCTGGCCCAGTAAACGCCCTCGAACTGGTGTTGAACATAGAACAGCCACACCCCTGCGCCTCCCCCAATCAAGAGCACCGGCAACTGAACGAGGAGGTATGCCTTCATGCCAATGGTTGCAGTCATCACGCCCATCAGGGCGAAGACCGCAAGGTTGGTCCCATACACGCTCCGGCGTTCGCGACTGGCCGCTTCGCCTCGCACCAAGCGATGGCGGATCAGGAAGAGGTACAGCGGGCCAACCACAAACATCACAAACGGTGTGCGGTATACCCGATACACCAGCCGTTTCCAGCGGGAGGCACCAAGGTACTCCTGTACGGTCATTGTCCAGATGTCCCCTATGCCGCGTCGGTCCAAATCTCCCGAGGAGGCGTGGTGCATGGCATGTTCGTGCCGCCACTGGAAATAGGGAGTGAACGTCAGCACACCGGTGAGGATTCCCAAGATATCGTTGGCCTTCTGGGAAGTGAAAAAGGAGCCATGTCCACAGTCGTGGAAAACGATGAAGATGCGCACATAGAAACCCGCCGTCAGGAACGACAGGCCAAGCGTCATCCAATAGGAAACTGTCAGGCTGAGGTACATCAGGTACAGCAGACCGAAGTACGGGACGAGGCTGTTGATGACCTGCCACAGGCTGCGGCGCACGTCCGGACTCTGATACTTGACGACAGACATCTGCCAGGAACTCTTGATTGATTCAGGCATCGAAGGATCGGGGTTAGGGCTCATCGTCTTCCTCCATCATCATCGCACCTCTGGTCTGCCCCACAAGTCACTGGCTCCAGCAATTGAGGCGTTCGCAGACGATAGATTTGATACGTATAGTATAGCGCGATGAAGTCCGTTCCCGTATCGGGCTACCGGTGGATTTTAGGATGCACAATAGGGTAGAGACATACCTATAACCTTTGGGGGAGGGATCATCGACGCGCGGCTTCGCACCACGAGAGGTGAAAATGTTCCCGATGCATCGGGACGACGACCGGAGTGAGATGCCGGCCCACAGGACAGGATCGTCCCGACCCGTCGTCGGGACTGCTCGGAAACCTGGCACGATCCGTCATTGCGAGAACCCCCCTACCGCGCGGTCGTGCGACTCGCACGCGCGGTATTCGTGAAGGAAGAAACATGGTGTCACAGCGAGAAGATGATGGAGGCAGAACGAAATATATTGAGGTTACTCAGCAAACGTATTCCACTCTCCTTCACGGTGCAGGCAGAAGAACCGCGTCTCACCTTCTGGCAGGTCGATGGTGATGGATTCGGTGTCTTTTGCGTAGACTTTTCTCTCAAACGGCTCAAGCCAGGTGACTTTCTCTCGCGCGTGGAGAGTCAGCTTCCTCGCGTCTCGCCCCGTATGCACGCAGAGGAACCGCGGATTGGCCCAGGTCAACACTCCTGGACGGGAGTAGATGTGAACTCCGCTCGCGGCTGCCAGGTTGCTGAGGAATGGGGTGGGCAAGTCGGGGACGAGGGAATAGACCACTGTATGGTCGGCGCTCTTCTGCATCGCAAGTGCACACTTGTCAGAATGCTCCTGCTTGTCCAGACGGAATCGGGCGAGCGATTCCCAGCCGTTGGACTGCGCGGGATCAAGGTAGAAGATGGGCGCGATCGCATTCCCATAGTTGTCGATCTGCTCGTAACCCCACCAGGCGACGGCATCGAAGCTCTTCTCAGCAATATCCTTCGTCAACGGATGCTGGCTGTCCAGAGACATTCCGGCGAGATGCAGCTTGTCAATTTTCTGCAATCCCTTCATGCCAGTCACCTGCTGAATGCCGTCGATGGACAACTCGGTGTCGGGCAGTTCGTTCCCCTGATAGCCGGGGGCATAGAAGAAGAGCAGCGTCTTTCCTTCCCTCTTCAGGTGCTTGTCGATCAGCTTTCTCTCGTCGGAAGACAGGTGGAAGGAATTGAGGAACAGCACCAGTTTGTAGTTCTTGAGCCACCCCTTCTCTGCCAGTTCCCGCAGATCGGTCTGCGCGTAAACGTCGAAGGGCGCCCCCAACATCGATAGCCGGGGGATCAGGAAGTTGCACAGGTTGCTGTGAATCGTGTTAGCTGGCGAGTAGACATCCGTGTAGTAAATTTGCTCCACGTTCACAATGAGCGCGATTTCGGCCGACGGCCCCGGTAGCGGCAGCGAGAGGTAGCGGTCGTAGATTCGCTTCATGAGCGACGCGTCGCGAAGCATGTCGGGGTCCGCAAACCATGCGGGGGCCTTCTCTCCCACAAGAGCAGAGGGAAACTCGTACCACCACCATCCATGATCCCGCGTGATGGCATTCCCAAATTCTTTTCGGAAGACGTGCAGCGTTTCTTTCTGGCTGAAAGTCTTCGGAGAGATCGGGCTTAGGAAGGATCGAGAATCATACTCATTCATCCATATCTTCCCGTGCAAGCGCAGCGAGTCCACGGTGCACATCGGCATCACGGGATCGCCGGCGCGCCGCAGGCGATAGAAATGGGGACTACACAGAAAGTCAAGGTACGGACTCTCCGGAAACTGCGCCAGCGCGCCGTGGCCCGAATGCTGCCCAGATGCGGGAGGGGAGTTGGTTAGGTTGGGGATCACATACCCTCCGTAGCTACCGACCAGCAGCCTGCCGCCGCTCGCGTCTTTAACCGCTTTGGCAGCCTCCAGGAGAAGCTCGGTTCGCGCATCGTTCTGATGACGCACAAAGTCATAGAACAGGCTTCCCTCGGCCGTCCTGTCCCGAAACACAAAACGGTTGTCCGGCCGCTTGCGCCACATGAGGTTCTCGACAAACCGTCGGGTCGGCCAATGGAACGCGCTGACAACGTCCTCGAAGTCTATCTTCGCCAGCTTCCATGCCTTGGCCAAGGTCTCTTTGTTTCCATATTTCTCCCTGAGCCAGTCGCGAAGACTTTGGCGGGCCGCAATGCCGTAGTCGCCGAACACGTAGTGGTGGCGATCGGGGATGACCCACTTTCCGTCGTCATCCTGGGACATGTTGACATCGATGCCCCAGTAGTTCTCCCCTGCGCGCCCTTGACCGAAGACGCAACCGAGAACGCTGTGGGCATAAGGCTCTTGCCCCAGACGCCCGATGAACTCCCGCAGGGAACGCGTGACCTTTGCCACGACAGGAGGAGCATTGGGGGTCTCGTGCATGTAGCCCACTGAGGCGTTGGTCGCGGAGAGGGGGATCAACCGTCGATCATTGCCAAGAGTAATCAATGCTTCGGGGTGTTCGAGATTCCAGTCGTTGGGTGTATCCAGGTTCAGGTAAAGCAGGAACCGGGCATCGGGGGCCATCGCGTGGATCGCGGCCACCTGGGTGGAGATAGAATTGAGGAGATAGGTATGCATGACCTCCGCATCGGCATCGTTGGGCACGACCGAACTCGATCCTCCCGCCACGAGCCGAAAAATGCGAGTCCCGCTCTTCAGGTACTCCTGATACCGGTCGCTCGTTTGCAGCGAAGAGGTGTAGGCGATGGGAGCAATGATCTTCCCATCGACCGATAGCCTGCCGCCCGGGGCCGTCTTCACCAACGGAAAACCTGTCGTTCCGTATTTGATCGCGGGTGCCCCGACTTCCACTCGCAGTCGCCCCGGATATTCCCCCGTCGTCACCTCGCCCACGGGTCCGGGGAAAAACTCAAGTTGCCGTTCAGCATTGCACACAATGAGAGTCAACGGCAGGCGAGGCGGCGTCCCCGACGGCCAAACGCCCGTAAGCGTCAGCTCCCGCTCGCCTTGGAAGCCCTTCGGCAACCCCTGATCGGGTCGAACGAAACCCTCGCCCAGGCTGAGGTCCAGGTGTGAGAGATTCGCCAGACCCACGTCCCCATACCGGACGATCAAACCGTAGTTCTCCTGGAGAGGTTGCGCCACCTTCAGGCGGGCCGATATGCGGAAGGCCTCGCCGGGGCGCGGGATCTCCGGGATCAATGTCAGTTGCGCGCACTGCGCGCTTCCAGACAGGTAACCGGGAACGTAGTCCTGACTCCAGAACCACTCCACTTCATGGTTGGGACTGGAGTTCGCCGTCGCCTTCGGCCAATTCGCGCAAGCGTCAATGGAGGTATTCCAGCCCGGCTCATCGAACGAATTGGCCGTGCAGGTGTTCGGGTGCGTGTAATGTACCTCCATGGCGCCGCCCTTCTTCCGTATCCACAACTCGGCAAGGATGCCGCGCGACCCCACTTCGTCCACGTCCTCACCGGCAAGCGCAAAGAGGTTCTTCCCTTTCCGGAACAGGGAAACGTCAATATCTCTCCGCGCCAACTCGCGTCGCCGTCCGGCGCCCGGGTGAGACGTGGCCGCGATGGCCGTGCCGTTCAGATACGCTTTGCCCCGATCATGGGCGACGAACAGGACGCGCGCGGACTCGATCGCTGCCGGGTCATCCACGCTGAACACGTGGCGCAAGTAGCGTCTCACAATGCCGTAGTTCGCTATGTTGGGTTCCAGCTCGCCCCATGTCCACACTCCCTGCCACTTGGGACGCATGGAAAAGCTGGATTCCGGTTTTGGGCCGTAGATCGATAGCTCGCGAACTCCAAATAACTCATCGGGGTTCTTGCCTGTGATTCGCAGCCGGAGTTCGGTAACTTCCTTCAGCGGTTGCGAAGGGACGACCTCTGCGACGTTTGCAGACTTCCATTTGATGGGGTCAGGGAACCGGTGCAGGTTCCGCCACTGCCCTCCGGAGTATGCCTGCATTTCGAGGGCAACAGGGATGACAGTCGTAACATTCGCCGCCGGCGGGGAGACAGTTTCTCCGAATTTCGTGGGAGGATTATACACCAGCGCCATCGGCGTGAAATTAATCTCAACACGCTGGACTTCCACCGAGATGTTCCTCCAGGAAATCCTTCCCCAGTGATCCTGCATGTCCTTGCCTGTTACCCAGGCGGTGTCTGTCTTCCCATCGGCGAAGGCCCCCGCCATCGTCTGGTAGTTCCCGCTGAGCGAGTCGCTGGCCGTGGGAATGGCGCGATGAGTGTAGAGACTGAGATTTACTTCGTCGGCGTTCCCGCTTGAGGAGAACCCGATGAGAAATATCGAGACCCATCGGAGTCTCACGGGAAAGGGGTTGGCCGCGTAGCGAAATCGTGCAGACATGGGAACCTCCAAAACGGCAATGCGGTGCGTCGAACGATCCTCAAGCATGGAGTGAGGGCTACCGACTCCCGTGGCCGAACATGTCGTTGAGATTGGTGAACACCTGGTCTCGCTTGAACCACTTGACATGTCCGTCACAGAAACCCACGTTAAGCCCCTCGTTGTGCCGACCCTCGGTGGGGATCCCGTTTTGCGGCGCGCCGGCGATCGTGCCGGGGGCGTAGGAGAGAGGGCAATATGCGAGAGTGAGCTGCGTCTGATTTCCGTTTGCGTCCTCTCCCTCAGTATCGGTGAGTAGCAGCACGCTGGCCGGTCGCTGAATTTCCGCCAGCATCGCGGCGCCCCCCACCCATGAGATATGTGGGTAGCTCACCCCGTAGCCCACGTCAAGCAGAATCTCGCCCGGGCAAACGAAAAGCTGCCAGTCCTGGACATAAGGGTAGATGGCATCGTACCAGTAGTAGTCCTGATTCTCTGTTGAATAGAAGGGCATACTGCTGTCGTAGTCCTGAGCGTACATCAGCACCGACAGCGCAATTTGCTTCATGTTGGACGCGCAGGAAGCCTGGCGCGCCTTCTCTCTCGCCCGGCTGAAAACGGGGAACAGAATGGAAGCGAGGATGGCGATGATGGCAATGACCACCAGCAGCTCGATCAATGTGAATCCAGCGCGTTCTTGTGGGCGCCCCTCACGGTGCCGTACTTTCACGATTACACCCTCCCCAACAACCGGTTGCCGCATCTCCGCAGGCGGTCCGCATTCTGAATGATGCTATTATACCCGCGCCGAGAGAATTGACAAACTTTGTCTCTCCGCATATATATACTTGTTGAGGTTGAGAATTCACGTTTTCTGCCGTAGGATAAAGCTCCAGCTTTGTCTCCCGGTGAGACGAGTCTGCTGATTGACAAAGCTGGAGCTTTATCCTACGGCAGGTGCATGTTGGGGCAGGACAGCGTCCAATCAGATTCCGCCGGGCCATCCCTCAACCTTAACGAGTATAAATGTTGGCCTGCCATCGCGATCATCGGTGGAATCTGAAGGAAGGTGTTGCAGATAATGTTCAGAGCAATGGAAATACTGGAGCAGTTCCGGCTGGACGGCAAGGTAGCCGTGGTTACAGGAGCCAGTAGAGGTCTGGGTAGAGTGTTCGCGGAGGGAATTGCCGGCGCCGGGGCCGATGTCGTCATCACGGGCAGAGACATGGCAACACTGAAGCCGGTGGCGGAGGAAATTGCTGGTCAGACCGGCCGCAGGATTCATCCAGTCTGTATGGACGTCGGCAATCTCGACGACATCCGGCGCACCGTGGCCGAGGTACGGGAGGTTTGCGGGAGGCTCGACATCCTCGTCAACAACGCTGGCGTGAACCATCGCGAGACCGCGCTCGATTTCAGAGAAGAAGACTGGGACCGAGTTGTTGATGTCAACCTGAAAGGGACCTTCTTCATGTGTCAGACCTGCGGTCGCGCGATGAAGGAACAAGGTGGTGGGAAGATCGTGACCATCCTGTCCCTCACCTCCGGCATCGGGTTGCCCACCGTGGTTCCCTACACCGCCGCCAAGGGCGGCATGATGCAGATCACGAAGATGCTGGCTGTGGAATGGGCGGAGCACAACATCCAGGTCAACGGCATCGCTCCCGGGTTCTTCAGGACCGAGCTGACAAAAGCCGTGCAGGAGGACGAGCGCAACAACTGGATTCTGAACCGCACACCCATGGAACGCTGGGGGGAACCCGAAGAACTGCTTGGCGCCATGCTGCTGTTCTGCTCGCCCGCGTCCGACTTTATCACCGGACAGATGATCTACGTCGACGGCGGCTTCATGGCGGGAAGTGACTGGAGAAAGGGGAAGTAGGGCAGTAATCAGTGTTCAGTGTTCGGTGGTTAGAGGTCGACTTCCCAGAGGTAGCCGCTACGGTGGGGGTTGTCATTTTCGCCCGCGTAGAGGACTCCGTCGGGTGTGATGGTGACATCGTGGCATTGCCACATCGAGTTACCGTCCTCTTCCACGATGCTGTCGCCCACGTCAAAGGTTTCTGTCTTCGGGTCGAAACGCAGCAGTTGGCACTGCCCGTCGCGGCCCGTAATCCCGTAGGCGAAGCCGTCTGTATTCAGTGCGAGCGACGCCAGCCGCGAGCGCCGGTCGGGAATCGGCGTGCCAATATAGGCGGCTTGGCCCGTCGCTGTGTCGATGCGGTAGAGCGAGCCATTGTCTCCTGACGCGTGCAGGCAGCCGGTGCCGAGGTTGAAGAGCCCCTCAACCTTCGCAAAGCCGTAACCGCCATCTCGCCGCGGCAAACCTATTTCAAGGTACTCGATGCGTCCCTTCGCCGGATCGAACTTGCAGAGGCGGAAACTGTCCCCGCCCGGATTGCTCTGCCACGCCCGCGTCAGCCCCCACCCACACCAGACGCAACCGTCGTCATCGAGCACGATATTCTCCCCCTGCGCCATGGCCAGTCCGCTGCCGATGGGGCCGAGGTCGCGCGATTTGCAGGTCTCAAGATCGAAGACGCTCAGGCGTTCGGGTGTCAGGTGCATGGAATAGATGACGCCACGCTCTTCATCCAGGGCAATCGACTGAATGTAATTGTGGGGAAGCGGGATTCCCAGCTTGTCCGTTTGGCCAGTCGCGATGTTGTGTCTGAAAATGCCGCCACCCGGCGCGTCCCAGTAGCGGTCCACGTCGTGCAGCAGCGCGGTGGCGGTGTACAGTGTCGAGCCATCCCGCGTCAATTCCATTGAGCGGTGGAACTTGGCGTCATAAGGGTCTGCGACCCGGGAAAAACCGAGATCGACAAACCGGTTTTCCCTGCGGTCAAATAATTGGAAGATGTCGGCAGCGAAGCTGGTAATGCCGCAGTAAACGCGGTCGGTCCCCGCGTGATACACCACGCCATCGAAGCTGATCCAGTCCATCTTCCAGTGCGGGTCGGCAAGGAAGTCTGCATAGTCCCAACGATCCTCGATGCCTTCGGACCATTCATTCCCGTAATCACGATTTTTGAGTTTCAGCGAACGGATTTTCACTTACGCCCCCTTCCAGCCAGTGCGCTACCGGTCGCGAGAAAAGCTCCCGCACGATACGTTGCTGCGATGCTCCTCCGTGGTCGCGAGCGCTACCACACGTCACGCGGCTGCGCCGATCTTCGTCAGCCCTCTGTAGAAATCGTCGAAAATCGCGGCGATGGCCAGGCTGGTGTCCCGTTCCATCCCTTTCCCCGTCTCATACAATTGCGTGATGCGCGAAAACTCCGCCGCCGCGGCCACTTCGCGGTCATCCAGCGGATCACCGCGCAGACGGTCGAGTATCGTGGACGGATCCTCAACGTTCTCTCCTGTCCGAATTCTCCAGTAAGTTCGGAACGGGACGGTAAAGAAGCTGTTGCCGATACGCCGCAGTTCATTTTCCATCGGCCATGTTGCATCAAAGAACCGCCGCGGCGCGTTGGCGTAGAACAGCAATCTCCCCTTCATCAGCCGTGAGAACTTCATGTTCTCGAAGATAACCAGCGACGGGTCGATGGGCGCGTTCTGCAACGCTGCTTTCCACAATGATATGTCTACTCCTGCTTCGGGGGGCACGAGAGTGACTACTTTCCTGAGCCGTTCCGCAAGGATACCCAGCGCAGTTTCCAGTTCACCTTCCAGTTCAGAGAGGCGTGGTTCTTCGTACCATTCCGGCGATTCGTAGCGAGCGTGCAGAATCTCGTTGATGAACTCCCAGCAGCGCAAGCCGGGGAAGTGACGCTCCGCCAGCTCGAAGGCATCGAACTTTCCGGGGATGTTCTTCTTCTCCAGAATGCAGACCGCCGACATTACCGGCGGGTTGAAGTAGTGCATGATACGGCTGTGCATCGGATACTTGACGGCGTGGACGCCCATGTTCACCGGCGGATCAATCTGCCGATCGTACCTGCCGTAATAGAGGCAGAACTTTTTAAGATGGAAGTATTCGTCCTTGATGTCCCATGGACGGGCCGCAAAGCGTTGCTGCGCTTCGGTCACCCGCGCCGGTTTCGTCGAGTGATAGAACGTCCACTGCTGATACTCCGGGTAGTAGTACGTTTCCGACATGAGCTCCGACCAGGTCAGATTGATGCCGGGTAGGTGTTCGAGGTTCCGGGCATAGCACGGGTATCTCTCACAGAGCGACAGATGCGCCTCCCCCACCGCGAGAGACATGCGACACCAGTCTTCCACCGTCATATCGTCACGGCAGATGAACCGCGTGTCGTAGTCGCTCATCGCGGGAATGAGGTCGCGAAACATCCACTTGCCCGCAATGGCCTCGATGCCCTCAAACCGAGTACGACACGCATCCCAGTACATGTGGATGTAGGCAGCAAAATCGTTCTCAGGGGTGGGTGGAAACGTCTTCTGGAGTGCGCCGGCAGAGCGGAGCGGCGACGGCGCTTTGGATTGTGATTCATCCATCTACTATCCCTCCCGGTTTAACTGCACGCTGCAGTGCTTGTTTGCGGCAACCCAAAGCGGCGTCTCAGCCGCCGCACTCCACAAGGGTGTTCTTTTCCGCCGACTGATACACCGCGTCCAGCAGGCGGTTGGTCTTCGCCGCTTCTGCCAATGGGCAGCAGGGAGCGCGGTTCTCCTGAAGCGCTCGAACGAAATCCTCCACCAGAGGAAGGTGCACGTTCTCCGGGTTGGGGAGGTCAACGTTCTGGATGTCGCGCCCCACCGTCTTCACGACGGGGCCGGCATCATAGGGCAGCCAGTCGATCTTCGCCTCGGTGCCGACCACCTCGAACTCATGTCGCCAGGTTTTTGAGTTCCAGTTGAAGGAAGCGGAGACATGGGCGCCGTTCGCCAGTTCCATCACCATCGTCCCGGTGTCCTCCACGTCCCACTGATGCACGAGGTTGTCGCACTTCGCAAAAACGCTGACGGGCATTCCGAACAAACCAATCAGCACATCGAACATGTGTGTGCCCATGTCGCTGAGAATGCCGCCACCGGACTTGCTGCGGATGACCCGCCAGTATTTTGGGTCGTCCGGTTCCGGGTTGAACCAGGTGAAATAGGTCATGCGCACCGCGACCACCTGACCAAACTCACCGCGCTCCAGCATCTCCTTCGCATGGATGTACCGCGGCGACAGGCGGCGGAAATAGGCACAGCCCGCCACTCTGTCGGTCACCTCTGCCGCGTCCACTGCCCGCTCGCAGTCCGCGCCGGACAACCCCAACGGCTTCTCGACGAGAACGTGTTTCCCTGCCTCAAGAGCACGGACAGCCAACTCGGTGTGGAGACCGACTGGCGTCGCCACGTACACCGCGTCGGCAGACGAATTCGCGAGCGCCGCGTCGAAGTCGGCGAACACCTCGTCAACGGAGAGATCGTTTGCCAGCTCCCGTGCCACGTCTTCCCGCACGTCACAGATGGCAGCCAACTCGGAGTTGGCCGCGTCACGCAAGGCAGGTGCCACCCGTTTGCGAGCAATATCCCCCGCACCCACCAAAAGCCAGTTAACACATTCCACCTTGCGCACCACCCTATGTGACGATATTCTGCCCCTATCCCGCAAAAAGCGGGCTATTGCGCGCTCCACGATCGTTCGCTATAATTGCCCGCGGAGGAATTGGCCATGAAAAGCAGAACCGCCGTTGTCCCCGTCGTGTTAGAAGGCAAAGTGCTCTTCACGATCGAGTTGCTCGACGAACGCCCGGAAGGCTTCTCCGTCTGTGTGCCGGAGTTGGGAATCTACACGTTTGGCACCACGGAACAACAGACTCTCCGTCGCGTCCATCCCCACGTTGCAGACAAATACCAAGACCTGATCAACAGCCCGACTCCTCTGAATGACAACGAAGAGGAATACCTCCGACACTACCGCACCCTCATCGTGCCCGCGCTGATTGAGGCTTCCCTCCGGTCGCCTCGGCCATCAGCTTCCCGCCACTGGAAGAACCTCCTCAGGATGGTGCCCATTGTCCCGGAAGTTTCCGCGCCAGTCTAAGAACGTCATCAAAGCCCTGAGAAACATCGGTTACCAGGCCGATCCCGGCAGGGGGTGACCACGCCAAATTGATCTGCGAGGTTCCCTGCTCCGACGGTGCCATCTTCCGTTTCAGCTTTCCTGTCGACAGAGGACACGTCCCCCCTGGTACATTTGGGGCCATCCTCGACCAGCCCGGGGGCATCACCGAAGACCAACTAAGAATGGCCTTGGAGGGTGCCTTCACGGCTCAGCATTACCGCAAACTCATCGCCACAAAGTCCCGCGAGGAACTGCTCCGCGTGACGCGAGGGCGCCGGTTCTCATCGTGACACGCTTGTCCCTTTCCTGCCTCTCGCGTAATTAGCCATAATGCTTATGCACTTAACTCCGAATCCCCAGTCTTCGGAGCTAAGTGCATAAGCAATTTCTCCATTTGCCATCGGCTATCCGCCGAGTTCCCCAATCGTCTGCTTCACCGCCCAAGCGATGTACTGCAGTTCCTCTTCCGTCGTCCGCGGGAAGACCGGAAGGCTGATGACTTGGTCGCACACCTTGGCGGCGATGGGGCATCCATCGCCGTTGTACCCAAGTTTCTGGAAAGCCTCCCATGTCCACACCGCGGGGTAGTGTTTGGCTGTCCCCGCTCTGTATTCACTCTTCAGGCGTGCAGCGAACTCCGCGGCGCTGAAGCTGACCTTGTCCGTATCCACGCGGATGACGTTCAGGTGCGCCCCGTGCTCTGGCCCCAGTCCCACGGGAAGAATGATCTCTTCCACGTCGGCCAGCAACTCGTTCAGCCGCGCCATGCGATCCTGCCGGTCTTTGATGACGCGGTCCACCTTGGCGAGTTGGGTCAGCCCCACTGCGTACTGCGGTTTCGTCATCCGGTAGTTGAACCCGATGCTGGCGACGCGTACACCCGCCGCTCCGTAAACGTAGCCAAAAGTCTTGAGCTCTCGCACCTGTTCGGCGAACGCTTCATCGTTTGTGGTCACCGCTCCCCCTTCACCGAGAGTTGTCATGTTCTTGTTGCTTTGGAAGCTGTAACACGAGGCTCTGCCGCGTCCTCCGATCGGTTGCCCGTTGTGCTTCGTGCTGACTGCGTGCGCCGCGTCGTAGATGACCGGTATTCCGGTTTCTTCCGTGATCCGGTCAAAGCCGTCGATGTCACAGGCCAACCCGGCAAAGTGCACGGGAATGATCGCCCTGGTTCTCTCCGTGATGCGCTCACGCACTTTCGCCGGATCGAGGCACCAGGTCACCGGGTCGATGTCCGCGAAGACGACGCGAGCGCCCCGCGCCACCGCTGTCCCCGCGGTGCAGACAAAGGTCAGTGGCGTAGTGATTGCTTCATCTCCCGGCTCAATGCCCAATGCCATCATGCAGCAGTCGAGAGCGGTGCCGCAGGAGTTGACGGCAATGGCTTTCTTCGCTCCTTCGTGTTCCGCGAATGCGCGCTGGAAGTCGTTCTCCTCCGGTAGAGGAAAGAAGGTCCCCTCAGGATTCGCCACCGCGGCAATCACCTGTTGTGCCGCTTCGACGTCGTCCTGTTCGTATACTCCGCCCATCGCGATGAAGGGGACTTCTCGGATTTGCATGATTCTTCCTTTGTTTACTCAGAAGTTGTCAGATCATCATGACCGACGTATATTATCTGCAATGCAGGTCTTCCTGCAACCGATTCAGGTCCGTAATTCTTCATGCTGCGAAAAGAACTCGAACACCAGACCTTGCTGCGCGCTCTGCGCGAGCAACTCATTCCCCGCGCGGAAAAGGAAGGCGTAGAGAAGCTTTTCCTCGGGGAAGCTCCTTTCGTTCCTCCGCGGGGAGTCACCGCTCTGAAAACGGGACTGCGCACTCCTCGAAAGATGGCATCCCGTCGCTCGTATATTCACCATCAACGGTGGTCCGAGGAGGGGCTGGAATCTCTCCGGTTCGTCCAGTTTGGGGCCGTACTGGAGGGAGAAGCCGATCTCCGCATCGGGAATGGAGTCTTCAGTTTCCCCGAGGGAACCATGATGCTTGTGCCTCCCGGCGTGCCCCAACCCGACGGAAGCCGTCCTCACTGGGAACGTTCGTGTCCGGAACAGGCCTCGTCCCGCCTCTTCTGGTTTCTGACGATGCCTTCCGGCATCTTCTGTCATATCTGCACCACACACAACAACGCACACCATTCTGCGCAACATCTGTTCCTCTGCGACCCACAGTTGCACCTCTCGACGGAGAACCTGCTGCACGAATTGCGGGAGAGAGAGTGCAATCACGATCACTTGGCCCGACTGTCTCTCCTGTCGATTCTCTATCGAGCGGAACGAGAGCTGGCGAGCGGGCGCTTCATTACCAACGTGCGCCAGATGCCGTTCAGCGATCCCGCCAGCGGCCTCTCGCCCTTCGTGGAGAGGGCGTGCGCCTATATCCACCGACACCTTGCCCAGCCATTAACCCTCACGGACATCGCCTCCAATGCCCACGTTTCCGTCTCCCACCTGAACCGCAGATTTCGCGCCGAGGTGGGGACGACTATCATTCAGTACGTCACGGACCAGCGGGTGGAATCGGCCAAATCCCTTCTGGAGAACACCGACCTCCCCATCCATCAAGTCGCCCGCGTAACCGGCTTCGCCGATCGCTCCTACTTCACCAAGGTCTTCACGAAACAGGTGAAAACCTCGCCCACCGACTACCGCTCCCGGCAGACCACAAGGAAGCCCCGGCAGCGAACTCACCGAGCATAACCTCCCATCGTGTTCTGCTGCAACCGAGCTGATTCCCCGGGGAACGGCAGAGCGACGCATAGGAGCAGATCACACACGGGAAGGTTGGATTATTCACTCAACAAACGTTTATGCTGAGCAATGAACGGGCATATCATATTTACAGTGCTGAAAAGCACGACCTTATTGAAAAGAAGGAGCAAGGCAAATGAAAGGCAAAAGAACTGGTTTCACCCTCATCGAATTGCTGGTGGTCATCGCGATCATCGCGATCCTCGCATCGATATTGTTCCCGGTATTTGCCCGGGCGAGGGAGAAGGCAAGAACGGCCTCATGCCAGAACAACATGAAACAACTGGGCACCGCATTGATGATGTACGTGCAGGACTATGATGAGGCGTTGCCTTACGGTTCCACCACGTACATGAACTCCCACGTGAACGTGTGGGACGGGATGCAACCGTACATCAAGAACTGGCAGGTCTATGCCTGCCCGAGCGACACACTGCAAAATTTGTCAGCCTGCAGGCAGGAGTCAGCGGTTACTGGGGTGCGGAATGGGCGAGCGTTGCGTTGAGTTATACCTATAACTACGGCAACGAAGGAAAGCCTTTGGCCGACTTCAGCTATGTAGCCGAAACCTGTGTGTTTGCCGAAGGGAAGGAACGCCCGTATTTCTATCAGAATGGCGGCGCTCTCCCCAACGGGGGTCTGGCCGTCGGCTACTCTTCCTCGCCGGCGCGTTTGGACTCTCGCCACAGCCAAGGCATGAACATGGCCTTCTATGACGGTCACGTCAAATGGGTTCGGAATACCAATGTGGGTCAGACCCGCGCGAACCCGTAAGAGCGCGATGAAAAAATGGGAACGCCGCGAGGGAAGTCCGGACGGCGTTCCCATGCTCGCCTGATGTAAACCCATCTCGGGCCAGGCCCGACCCAATTGTCCACCGGACTACTTCACCGCCTCCACCGAGATCGTGTGCTTCACCGGAACCACGGCGGCGCGGACATTTGCTTCCAGGGGGGCGTGGCGCTCCATGAGTTTCTTCCGGAGGACTTCGGTCGCCGCCTTGACTTCAGCATCATCTTTGAACTCACTGTTCAGGAACCGGAACTGGGTGATGACTCCCTTGATCATGTTTGTCTCGTAGCTCTGCTTCACGGCAACCGCCTGTAGAACATTCCGGAAGGCTGTGTCGAAGGGAGTGCGCTGGAATATTTCAGCGAGGTTAACGCCCGACTCCAGTTGTGCCCGGGTGAACTCCTGCGTCTCTTCTCCCCATGTTACCTTCGCCTTCTCAGAATCGAGATGGCTGACTTTCAGCGTAATCCGGTTGAGGTCCTGATTGAAGGGGAAGTAGGCAACAATGCTGCGCGTTCCCCCGGAGGACTTCGCATCTCCATCAAGGCAGAATGGATAGCGCGAGCTCTCGATCTCTGCCTTGCCTGCGCCTGTCGACAATACCTTGTGCCCCTCGGTAACCGTGGTGCCACCGCTCATATCGATATGTATCGTGCCGAGATTACCGTCGCAGCCCAACGCCTTCAGGAAGGCATACGCCATCACTAACTGTCCATTGGGTCCCGGGTGCACGCCGTCTCGGCCACAAACATCGTAGTCCTCCCCGAGCGCCATTTTGCCTTTTGCCATCGCTCCGATCAGCGGGGTGTGCACATCCACAAAGGTGAGAGCAAACTCCTTTGCCAGCTTCTCGTCGATGTCCCGCAGGTGCCGCAAGTTGTCGTTGTAGCCGATGGACACGTCCACCTCGCCCCATTTCTGTCCAGCGCGGAAGTACTTCGTGTCAACGGCTCCAGGGGACCCGACGACGATCGTGGGGATACCCATCTCCTTCAGCCCCGCGATGGTCGCTCGCATGAACTGCTCGTAGTATGCGCCAATCGAGTCTTCGTAGGGGCGATAGCTGCCGTCGTTCATGCCATAGCAGGTCGTGACAATCGTGGGGCGAAAGTCCGCGAGGTCATTCGCTAAACGTGCCGCAAACCCCTGCGCCCTCTCGCCGCCCCAGCCGTACTGGAACACGCTGATGTCTGTTCGCCCTGCACATGCAACCAAGTATGCCTCCATATACTTGCTGTACAGCTTCTGCTCGGTAATCGAGTCTCCCGCAATGGCCAGCCGGGCGTCCTGTGGCAGCAGCGCCTGTGATCGTCCCGGAATCGCGACGGCAAGTGAAGCCACTACGCAGAGCGCCAGATAACACGTCGAACAAACTTTCCCTGGGTGCTTTTCCATCATCTAAACCCCTCCTCAGTTCATGTCTTGCCAGAACGTCCTGTTCATGTGCGTAGACAATTCTAACACAGTCCGCTCATATCGAAATCATAACCCGCGCACCTCGCAGCACCTCCGCAAGCGAGAGAAGGCAGCGCTCGATCCGTCGTAGTGTTCGGTTAATCTGCATACACCAGCATCATCCTGCCTCCTACCCGCCACCCACAACCGGCAGCAGGAGACGCGATGGGTGTTCTGCATCATGGTGGATCGACTGGTCCGCTTTCTGCACTCGTCTCTCCAGCCCCAGCGGTCCTCCGGTGTTTGGGTTAACATCAAACCGGGGGAAGTTACTGGAAGAGATGTCCACTCGCAGGCGATGCCCTGCCTTCACAACCACCGATGTGGGATAAAGCTGGAATCGCAGTTCGTAGATCTTCCCCGGTTCCAGCAGTTCCGTCTTGTCCCAGCCGTTGCGGTAGCGCGTCCGAATAATGGAGTCGGTCAGGTTGATCGCAAGCCCAGCCGTATCGTCCACGGACGCGGGAATCACCTCGATGAGTTTGGCGGTAAAATCGGTATCCTGCGCCGAGGAGGAGGCGTGGAGAATCACTTCAACGGGTCCGGTGATCTCGGTGTCCCTCTCGAAGGGCGGCGTCTGGAAGCTGAGGACGTCGTTCCGGGCGTTCAGAGGCAAGCCGTCCTTGCATCCAAAGAAGTCTGCGCGCCCGCGCTGATCGAAGCCCCCTGGCTGCATGAGGGGGTCGGCAGCGGAGATGCTTCCCCCCACGGTGGGAACGGGATTCGAGGGATCGAAAGTGAAAACAGAGGGCGACGCGGCTTCAGCGGGCGCGTGCGGCAAGAGTTGGCCGTCGCCGTGAAGATAGTAGGGCGCGGGCTTTGCGCGAGACAGCGGGTAGTCATCCTCATCCCGCCAGTGGCCTCCGCGGTCAATACGTCCACCGTAGTTCCGCGCGTCGTTTCCGGCGCCCATCACAAAGATCCTCACCGGCGACCAGTCCGCGGCTTCACTACGGAAACCTTTCAGGTAGCGGTCGAACCAGGCGAGCCGTAGGTCGTTATAGTCAATATGGGATTGCACGCCAAAGTCCAGGTCCCCGGCGTACGTCACTCCCCAGCCGCCGTGAGTCCACGGGCCCATGAGCAGTGCCTGAGGGGACTTTTTGATTCTCCTGAGGGCGATGAAGTTCTCACAGGTGGCCCGGGCGTAGGAATCGTACCAACCCCCGATGTACAAGGTGGGAACATCGGCGTGCTGCTCATAGTACTGGCTGATGGCGTAGCCGCGTTGCTTCCAGTAGTCGTCGTATTCACCGTGGGTGAGAATGTCCAGCGCCCATCGTTCATAGGAGGGCAGGAGTTGCAGTGGGGAGGTGCTTGCTCTGAGGGGCCCTAGCGAGATCCACTCACCAATCCGGTCAAATGCCTGCCGTGCCGCCGCCTGAAGATTGGGGTCCGCAAGGGCTTCCTTGCTGGTGATGGCCATGCGGAAAGCGTAAATGATGAAGCGCAGTTCGAGCGCCCCATTCTGCCGCATCGAGCAGTGGTAGTAGCTCGATGCTCCCACCGCAACAATCATCGTTGCGAGGTGCGGGGGATTCAGTGTTGCCAGCGCGCTCTGATCGCTGCCGCAATAGGAACCTCCCATGGTCCCAACCTTCCCGTCGCACCATTCCTGTGCGGCCAACCATTCGACTGTGGCGTAGCCGTCTGGCGCCTCCTGCGCAAAGGGATACCATGTGCCCTCGCTACCGAACCGTCCCCGAACATCTTGCACGGCGCAAACGTAGCCGCGCCGCGCAAAGTAACGCCCGTTGGTTACGTTCCCCGCTGCGGCTTTGTCGTAAGGAGTGCGCTCGAGAATGACAGGGAAACGGCCCAACACGGGCTTACCGTCCAGCGCGGGGAGGTACAGGTCCGTCGCCAGTTGCGTGCCATCTCGCATCGGCACCATGACATCCGACTTGCACACGACATTGAATTGCTGAGCAGATCCTTGATAGAGTTGTGGCATTGGATATGTTGCCTCCAGTCAGGTCAGTCGACGTGCCCACCACGAAGAGGTCTTACGCATACGTGGGCACGTCGGAGACCGCCCCTACGAAAGCGGCAAACAGTGGTTTCTCAACCGAAACCAATATAGATCCGGACCAAACAAAAGGCCTTCTGCGTGATTCCGCGCATTTTACGGGAGATACGCTTCTCTCAGTGAACTCATTACTCCCCGAACACCAACTCCCCAAAGCTATACGGTTCCAGGAACCCGCGGTAGACGGCGTTCCACGAACTGTGGACAACGCCTCCTCCGGGAGGGTATTCGGTACGGCAGAGATTTGCCTTGACGGTCTTCCCCGCGGGCGGTGAGTCGATACCAATACCCTTGAGGGGAATGCACATCTCCGCGGTCCATCCTTCTTCGGTTACACGTGTAGCGCTGATCCATTCGAGGTTCTCGCGCGGTGTCTTGACGACGCCGTCCCATTGACCATTCGCCGCGCCGAGAGCCAGGTGCCAGTACTTCTGCTTCGCGTTGGGGGAAGGTCGCCAGCAGAACTTCGATACACTCGTCCGCGAAGACGTTGCCGTCCCGTTCTGTCACCGCTTTCGGGTAATTCTTTGGGGCCTGCACCTGGCAAGCAAAGGAAAAATAGATGTTGTTGTTATCATAAAGCAGTTGTGCTTTCGTTTGCCGCTCCACAGGAGCCTTCCCACCAACGCGACGGAACTCACCCGTGGTGTTTGCTCCTCCCCAGACAGCGTCGGACAGGTCGCCATCGATCACCGGAGCAGGCGTTGCCTTGGGTATACGATGGACAACAGCCTTGCGGACCTCCATGGGCGGATTCTCTCCCTCGTCACTGAAGGAACCGTGAAACAGCAACGGCACATCCCGGTGGCCGTGGTCGCGATACATCGACAGCGCGAATTCTGTCGCTGCAAGAAATTGCACGTACTGCTCATCGGTCCGGAAGAACGTCGACTTCTCAGGCTCGGCGAGCATATCGGCCTTGCGCAGGTTGTAGTGCAGCATGACGAGATTGTCGCCCAGCATTGCGAGGCGCTGGCTCTGCTTGTCGGTCTTCACTTCCGACATCGCCTGCAGATAGAGGCGCTCCATTTCGGAGAAGATCGGCTTGCAGACCTGCTCGACAAAATCATAGTTGACCTCGTAGTTGTCTCCGGAGTACCGCGGGTTCTCCTCATGCTTGCGTGCGAGCACGCGGTCCTCGATCATCATGACGAACTGGTCCATCGTCTTCCATGCGGGGCCGTAGGTCTTCTGCATCCATTCCCGGTAGAGCGCGTCCACGTCCGACTCCGCGTCCCACAGCAGCTTGGCGAGGATGTAATTCTCACATCCGCCGTAGCCCCAGGCGCCGATGCCCACCATGCCGACGCCTTTCGCGCCTGTCCTGTGGGCTGTGGGTATTTCCAGTTTGAGCAGCGGAAGTCCCGGCGGCAGCGGTGTGCCATTCAGCGACCGGAACCAAACCGAAAAATTCAGATACAGGAAATTGGGGGTAACGGCAGTCCAGCCCGAGATCAATCGGGGTAGCTCTTCCTGGTAGATCGGCTTCGCCAATCCCCAGCCGTAGTAGTTGAGGGGCGCGAGCCACAGCCACACGTTGCGTTCCATCTCGATTGGCGCTTTCGGAGGATACATGTAGTTGTAGTAGACGAGACCGCCGACAATCCGGCCGGGATGTTTCTGCGCCACGATTCTCCCCACGTCGTTGTAGAACTTCAGGATCACGGGTGTGTACGACAGGTTGCCATGCCAGTCCTGCTCGGTTCCCGCTTTGCACGTGTCGCACTTGCAGAAGTCGCCGCCATCTTCCGGCGTGATCGACACTGAACGACGATCGGAATTTTCGTCCAACCATCGGATGACCCCTTGTGCGAAATGTTTCACCACTTCGGGGTTGGAAGTGCAAAACTTGCCGCGTCCGCCGGAAACCGCCTGCCACTCTGGATGCTCCTCCAAATCCTTCCTGGTCACTAATTGGTCCCATGCGTGTCCCCAGAGAATCTTGCTGCGGCTCGACTTGAACGCGTCGGAGACGTTCGGGTTCTTGTGGCGCAGCAGCCAGCGATCGACGTTCTGCGTGCCAGGGTCCTTCGGATGCGGTGAGCGAACCTGATTCTGAATGTCCATCAGTTCCCGAATCATGAAATCGGGCGACTGGACAACATTCAGATTGGGTACGCTCAAGGATTTCAGCGCAGGAATCTCTTCACCCACTTCTCCGGGCATGAGCCACCTCACCCCGACGATTCTCTCCAGGAATTCATACGCTCCGAACAGCGTCCCGCGGCTCTCCCAGCCGCGCCACGGGTAGTTGTCTTCGGAATCCTTGCCCAGGATGTAGAGGTTCTTCCCCTTCGTGACGATACGGAAGCCTTCATCGGGCAGCTTCTCCGCAGACAGACCAGCCTTACGCGCAACCGCGTTATCACCCAGGCAGATCATGGGAACGCACGGCGCCTCCGCAATCGGCAGCTTAATACCCGTTGAAATCGCGAGGGCGCGTTGAATCTCTTCCGCCGCCAGCTTGATGGGTGACGGCGCTGCCGTGTCCGCATAGATGCTGTACGCGGAGCGCGCCTCCCCTGCTACCTGTTGCACCAGCGCCAACCTCGCTGCCGACGCTTGGGGAGCACCCGCCAGGACAATCAGTGTCACGAATCCCGCTGCTGTTCTCAATGCTCGCTTCCCTCCAGAAAATGCAGATGGAGCCTGCCCCGACGCCATCGGGGGAGTGCGGAATGAATCGCATCCTTGCACGCCGAATTCTCTTCTCGCGTGGTCCCGACGAGTCGGGATGGACAATTCCCTGATTGTGTCCGCAGCGCAATCAGCGTATCGCTCGCTTGTCTATTCGTGGAATGATTTCCCACGACTTCCCTGGAAGCGGGTCGAATCCTTCGGTGGCTGATTTGACACGGAGCGTCGCGCGGCCGTTCTTCGCTTCCATGGACAGGATGGGGAATGCGCGGCGTTGCTTGCCGTCGTCCACGAACAAGGTCTGGTGCGCTCCCTCAGGAACGGGTGGCAGATTCCCGGCGATCTCGTAGTAACCGTCATGCTCCGATGCGCGCTGACCGGTCACGGCGCCGCGATAGACTGCAACGGGCAAGGTCAACTCCAAACGCCCGATCTTGAGAGACGTTCCCCCGATGAGCGAACCGGTCACAGCTTGTCCATCGCGCAACGTCACGTGGGCGGCGAGGCCTTTGACTGCCAGTCTGCCTGCCGAGGTCTCAACCAAGGCAGGGCTTGCGCCCACCGCGGAAAAGAACACGTCGACAAGACCATCCTGCTGCACTTCCACTGCAACAGGCAAAGTGGCGAGGTCGCCCGCGACTTTGAGGGATCGAACGCTCCTTACACATTCTTCTCCGCTCTTGCTTCCCTCGAAGACCGAGATGAACACACTGGGTTCATCTCCGGTAAGTCGGCGCATGACGTACGGCAAAGTGGCGCCGCGGTCGCTGTTCTTCCAGTCGCGTTGTCCCCAGCCTTCGCCGATGAAGACCTGCTCCCCGACACCTCCTGGTGACCACGCAGTGAAGGAGCGCTGGTCGGGAAGCTCCCAGGAAATCTTCCACGGCGCTGAACCTGTGGCGGTCCGCACGTTCTTGAGCGCGGCATAGCCAATGCTCGCCGCGTCGCCTGCCCATGGCGCCAAACCCATACCTCCCACGCGATATTCATTGTTCGGTCCGTGGAAGAGATAGTCGCGCTGCTCCCCACCCAATACGCGGAAGACGTCCAAAACGTAGCTGTGTTTGTCGCCGTGGTCAATCTGCATCACCGTGCGGCGATAGACGGACGCGTCCGGGTACGCGCGGGACGAAGCTTCCATCACCTTGAAGGGCAAAACCGGAGAGAACAGATGGAACTGTCCGCCGCGTTGACCGCGTCCCGCCTGCTCCTTCCCGTCGATGACCACCAGGTTGTGGGCGGCGGTGCGATACAGGTAGCGCTTGTCGGGATGATCCCAGAGGTAGCCAAGGTCAGACAGCAGTTCCTGGTTGTCTCTCCAGTAATAGAGATCGAGGCTGTCGTAATGGTGGTGCCCGCGGAACTCATCGGCATTGAGGCAGAGGAAGCCGTCTCTCCCATGCGCGCCCGTCCGGAACACTCCCCAGCGCAATTCCGGGAAGGTAACGTCCTCGAAATGGATCGACGACGACGGGCGTTTGGCGAGCTCTGGGTCCCTGAGAAAGATCGCCTTGCTGAGCGATCCCCCCGACAGGTCCGCGCCCGCCACTTCCTTCAGCAGCGCAAGGTACCGAGGATCGTCATAGTTAGCGGCCATTAGCTCAATAGAGAGCGCACTCAGGGAACTGCTGGAATAGGAGTCCTCAATGGGAGGGTACTTCAGATCCCCCTGCAACGTGTTGTACATGGCCCGCCACACCAACGGATAGCAGGTGTCATGGTAGGGGTTGAGGTTGTGGATGCGCGGCCCGCCCTTGGGCAAATACCCCGGGGGATCGGAGTAGCCCTTCATCGCCTCCGCAATTGGCCAGACGCCGCTAAGGGTCATGCTCGCGTAGCCGGGCGATTCGGAGGTGGCCCCGTCGTCCAGGAACCAGTCGTTGACTGTGTGCTCGAAACCCGACCAGCCGAACCGCACCAACTCAGGATTGCCGAGGCACAGTCCCACCAGCAAACAGGCCATTCGCCCTCCGACTGATTTGTTGTTGAGGTTCGGGTCGGGCCACAGCATCGAGGCGCCCTCGAAGAGCAGGTCGCGCTCGATCTTCAGTCGGTCCTGATCCGAGAAGAGTGGCTTGCCTTCGAACGTCGCGTCATACATCAAGTCGTATGCTTCCACGCACGTCACAACGAAGCCTTGCTCCATCCCCACGCCTCGAGCGCGGCCGGCGGACCAATAGCCGGTGTGCAGCTTGCGGTCGGGCTGGTTGGGTGGGTAGACTAGTTCCGGTTCGGGGAGATTGTTGATCTGCGCCGCGGCTATTTTCGGGTCCATATCGGCATAGTCGCCGTAACCGGAATGCACCAACCAGCGCGGATACGTGTCAGCGAACCGCAGCAAAATGAGTCGCGCCGCGGCGGCCAAGGACTCTTCCTTTGAGAGAGCATATCCCAAGGTCAGGTTGGAGAGGCGCGACTGAACGTAGTTGACCTTGTACGCGCGCATATTGCCGGTGAAACTGGGGCGTCCCTCGCGCAGACTGAAGATCACAAAAGTCGGTCCGCCATAGAAGGTGAATTTTTGCTCGCCTCCCCATTTCGCAGTGAGCACGATGGACTCCGGGTAGCGCTCGTTCGGGAAAATAGTTCCACACGACTTGCACTGGAGCTGGTCGGGTTTGTCGGGTGACCATTGCCAGAGCCCGTGAGGGTGTACTGGCTTTCCCTGATCCCGGCAGGCCGGACACGGCGTGAACAGCGTGTCCCCCGGTGTGGTTTCCGGGCCCATCTGCCGGAGCCACTCCGGCGTGACGCCCGCCGCGGCGCTGGCGGCCGTTGTCATCGCGTTCTTGGCGTATTCCTTCGCCCATGCGTGTGCTATGATGTTGCGTTGCGCGCGGTCGAGATCCTCGGCTTTCAGCGTCGTCGCCGGATGCCTGACGCGCGCAGATGCTCCAGGGACATATTCGTGAGTCTCTTCGCATTCAGCAGACATATTCAACGCCACCACAAAGAGAATAATGAGACCGCGCAACAGAGTCAACTTGCAGCCCCCTCGGAAGATTGGTGCCGCATTCATGCTACGTTGCTATTGACCGAATGTCAACAAAAATGGTAAACCTCGGGGACACGAGCGGACGGATCCGAATCTACAGGGAGCCTTTTCCGGAGGTGAGACATGAGCAATAGAACCCAGGCCATCGTTTTTGATGATCGCGATAAAATCACCGTGCAGGAGTTTGATCTTCCCCCATGCGGGCCGGAAGAAGTGGTTTGTGAGACCATCTACTCCTTCGTTTCACCCGGCACCGAATTAAGGGTTCTCAGCGGCATCCACGAATCTCGCGGGAAATTCCCACTGATCCCCGGATACGCATGGGTCGGACGCGTCGTCGAGATCGGCGCGGAGGTCAAGGGGTGGGGAATCGGGGAACTGGTTACCGGCCGCAATCCACTGCCTCTCCCCGGCATCTATTCTCTGTGGGGAGGTCAGGCGGGGATGCACCGGGCGACCGTATCGGGCTACGACTCCGTTCTCAAGCTCCCGGAGAACGTCGATCCGTGGCAGTACGTCGCCGCCGAGGTCGCGGCGATTAGTTGGCGTGGCGTCACTTGCGCCTACCCGTCTCGGGGGGAGACAGCGGTGGTGATTGGTCAGGGGTTAATCGGCGCGTTCGCCGCGCTGTGGCTGAAGCACCACGGGGCCCGCGTGCTGGTCGTTGACCTGGTGGAATCCCGACTGGACCGCGCGCGGCGCTGGGGCGTAACGGCAATCAACGCGAACGACGGAGATACCCGCGAGCGCCTTCTCGCTCACACTGCCGGCGGAGCGGATATCGTCATTGAGGCTTCAGGCAGCCGCAGTGGTGTCGACTTGGCAAACCAGATCCTGCGGCAGCCCGCGGCCCGCGCCACCAACAGCGACTACCGCGTGACCCGGTTGCACAGCAATGCCCTCTATTGGCCGCGGCTGGTCTATCTGGCCACCTACACTCACAAGCACGAAGTCGGGCCGGGGGGACTGTCGGGCAACGCGGAGGGGGTTGTGGTATTGAAGCCAGGAGACCGGACGGTGGCTGATCGTCTGGCGGCCATCGAGCGCATACGACACGACGACCTCCCGCTGGATGACATCGTCACTTCGCCGGTTCCTGTCGAGGACGCTCCGCGCGCTTACTCTGATTTGCGCGACCATCCCGACCAACACAATACCATTGTTTTTCAGTGGTGAAGCATCCCACGGCCGATGATCATTGGAGGACGAATTGATGTCTGCGACCACCTTGCCTACCCCTCGTCAACTCGAATACCAGGACTGGGAATTCGGAATCTTCCTGCACTTCGGCATTCGGAGCTTCCATGAAGGGCACCGAGATTGGGATGGCAAGCCGATGTTCCCCGAAGCGTTCAACCCCACGCAGTTCGACTGCAACCAGTGGGTCACCACCGCGCAGCAAGCCGGAGCGCGGTACATGGTGCTGACGGCGAAACACCATGACGGCTTCGCCAACTGGCCTTCGCAGCACTCCACCTTCAGCCTCGCGCAGGCGTCGTGGAAAGGCGGCAAAGGCGACGTGGTCTTGGAGTTCACCCAGGCGTGCCGCAGACATGGGATGCGCCCCGGACTCTACTACTCCCCCGCCGAGTGGGGCAATCCTGTTTTCGAGTATCCCACCGCCTACGACGACCACTTCGTCAACCAGATTTCCGAGTTACTCACCAACTACGGTGAGATCGACATTCTCTGGTTCGATGGGTGCGGGTCGGAAGGACACACGTACGACTGGGCGCGCATCGTCTCGGAGATCCGGCGCATGCAACCCCGCATCCTCATCTTCAACATGGGCGATCCCGACTTCCGGTGGGTCGGCAATGAAGCCGGTGTCGCGCCTTTGCCCTGCTGGAACACGGTGGAAAAAGTTCCCTTCTCGGTGCAGACGATGTCAAAGGACGCAATGGGCGGCCCACGCTGGCTGCCTGCGGAATGCGATTGCCGCATGCGAGAGCGCAACTGGTTCTACGAAGATGCCGACGAACACACGGTCAAGAGCGTTGAGGAATTGATGGGACTCTACTTTCTCTCGGTCGGCCGCGGCTGTAACCTGCTGCTCAACATCGGGCCGGATCGACGCGGTCTTCTGCCCGACAAAGACTCGGCGCGCCTGCTCAAGTTCGGTGCGGAAATTCGGCGGCGCTTCGGGAATCCTCTTCCGGTTAAATCGGTCGAGCGGCAGGACAACTCCTTTATCTACGAGTTTGCGAAACCCGTGCTAATAGACCACGCAGTGCTCATGGAGGACCAGACCCACGGGGAGCATATCCGCCGGTTTAGTCTGAGCATCTCCTTCGGAGACGAACCCGTGTTGTTGCACGAGGGATACAACATCGGTCACAAGGCCATCTGCCGGTTCCCCTCGAGCAAGGCGCAGAAGGTGACGTTACAGATTCTCGATGCGAAGGGTGAGTGCAGCTCCTCCGAGTCCTGCGAATCCGGACCGGGATCATATGACCTGCGATCGGTGGAGTTCTTCAATTGCGAGGTGATATAGCCTTCCAGTGACGTTGTCTTACGCTTCCTTTGAGATATTGAATATGCAATGTAAAATCGCGGCCGTGCCGCTTAGGGAGGAAATAGATGCAAGCATCAATGTGGACCGCTTACCTGGTTGAACAGCTTCCCCGGGAAGCCATCAAGACATTTTACGATCATGGGTGGCGATGCGTGGAATTGGGCGAGGAACACGCGCACGACCTGCTCAAGGAAGGCGACCCCCTGAAAGTGGGCGCAGAATTCCGCAAGTATATCAACGACCTCGGCGTGGACATTCCCCAAGGACACTTCTTCATGCTCAACAAAGGCTGCCGCCCGGAGGATCTGGAGGGGAGGCGTCTGCAAGACATGTCCCCTGCGAAGGACGTGGAGTTGGCTGCGTCCGTGGACTTCATGAAGCGATGGATTGATCTCTTTAACGCGATCGGCATCAAGGCAGGAGTGTACCATATCGGCGGCTTTTCGCTGGCGAAGGCCAGGTGGTCGAAGAAACGGATTTTTGAGCGGCGTGTCCGAGCGCTGCAACAGGTGGCAGAGTACGCGAAAGGCGGGCCCACGCAGATATGTCTTGAGAACATGACCCGCAAGGGAGACGGAGGCACCGTTGCGGAACTCAAGGAGTTCCTCTTCGCCGTGGGTTCAGATTGCCTTGCGATCTGTCTCGACACCGGTCATGCCAACATCGCCGGGGTCGATCAGGCGGAGTTTGTGCAGGAAGCCCAAAGCGATCTCAGGGCGCTGCATGTCGCCGATAACCTGGGCCATGGCGATGACCACATGCTCCCGTACGGCCGCGGCACGGTGAAATGGACTCCTTTCATGCAGGCATTGCGCAAAACCAGCTTCAAGGGCTCCTTCAACTTCGAGGTGCCGGGAGAAATCCGCTGCCCGGAACCAGTATTGCTGCACAAACTCGACTACGCACTTGAGCTGGCGAAGTGGATGATTGATGAGGACGGGGCGTAACAACCGAGCCGTGAGGCGAATGAGCGTCCCTCCAGCTTGGTTGACGGCGGTATATCCACACCACCATAATCAGGACGGCAAGGGCACAAATAAAGGGAGTTAGGTACTGGAGGAAGAACGGTCACAGACACATTGACTTGCCTGAATACGCTGGCCCGTGAGACCGAACAGCCAGAGGATGAATTGCTGGCGCGAGCGCTGCGCGTGGGAGTTCAGCAGATGTGGCGTGAGTAGTTGCTCGGTCGATATATTGAAGGAAGGATCCCCTGGGAAGAAATCGTCGAGACTGTTTGCATTGAATGGGTCGAGTTGGCAGAACGTCAGCTCGATGCCGCCATGGATGACCTCCGGTAGGGTCTGCAGAACTGACCACTGGCGATGGAAAGCCTCCCGCTCGCGCCGCAGAGCTTCCTCAGTCTCGATGGAGGAAAGACATGGCAGAACCGGAACATGGGCGCACACGAAGTCCTTCGCGGAGATTATCTCATTCGCCTGAGATCACACTCCGACCGGCTGACGACGCACGCCGAGTTTATTCTTCTTAGCGACATGGGTGTAGATCATCGTCGTCTGGAGGTTGGCGTGACCGAGGAGTTCCTGCAACGTGCGGATGTCGTATCCCTTCTCCAGGAGGTGTGTCGCAAAGCTGTGCCGCAACGTGTGGACGCTCACCGGCTTGGCGAAA
>MNXM01000152.1 GCA_001872605.1 Armatimonadetes bacterium CG2_30_59_28
TATCAATCGGGTATGTCCGTCTTCGTTTCAGCAGGGACAGTATTTTTGACGACCTACTTAGTCGTAGTCAGGACTTGGCTGACCAGTCAATGCGGACTCATGGAGTCCGAGTGCACCCGCCACGCCGTCGATGTTCCCACGAGCACATACTCCACGGAATCGGCGCGAACTCTGCGAGTTCGAGTACATCCTGTCCGAGTTGTGAGTAGATATCTCTTCTGCTTCAACTGCTGGACGTATTCGCTCAATGCCTGGTTAACAGCGTCTTTCTTGGTCGTGTGACCTCCCAGCTTCACAGCTTCCCCGATGAGTCTATCGTCCAGTTGAAGATTCGTGGGCATTGGTGTTATCCGTCTCTCGACACAAACCCTCACACAATCTCCTGTGTTCTGTCAATCACGACCTGGGCAATATAGCTGTCTGAACATCCACCCCAACTCCTCGCCACACTCGGATAGCGTTTTAGTTCTACCATAGGAATTTATGACGCGTTTTTCGGCATCAAAGTGGTCAAAAGCCCAGTAATGACAGGCATTCTCGGGGTATAGATTTTTCCAACGGATGTAGAAAGATCGTTAAGTAGCGCCCCTGCCACCCGTCACAAGGTCGCCGAAGGCGTTAGTCCGTCGGTCGGGACGTTGTGGGGAATCGGGTTGCTGATGGAGAGGGACTCGCAGCCACACACTTTGGGTTTTTCGCCCGTGTATTCCGCGATCTGCCGTATCGCAGTTGGGGTGTTCCTCCTACTCCATGTGCTCCAAACGCACCTGTCTCTCACGACCTCAGTGTCGCGATCAATCGTTTCGTTTCCGTCAGCAAGTCCAACGCGGACTCTGCGCTCGTGCAGACGATGTCGGCCGCCGACATCGCCTGCAGTGCGGCGCCCTCATCCAAAATGACGGCGATTCCCAGTGCGGCTGCATGCAGCATCAGTCGGTCGTTACGGCCGTTGCCGATGGCGACCACCGATTCCGCACCGAGTCGCCCCACATAATCCAACTTGGCCTGATCCTGATTCTGCAAAGGCAGAATCGTCAATGTCAACGGCAGACCCTCCAGTTCCGACGCTGCTTTTCCGAACGTGTCGGCGGTGACGACGTGGATGTCCAGATCGGTAGCGAGACGCGTCACCGCCTCCCCAACACCAGTCACCAGATTCCCGTCGGAGGCAAGGGTTCCGTTGTAGTCCATGACGAGGTATTGGAGTTGCAGCGTGCGGTAGCCGGGAATTGCAATCTCAATCATGTTCTCCACCCTCCATGGGGAGCGAATGAATTCGCTGCTACAAGCTGTCCTAACGGAACTCAACCCATCCCCACTCCGCCGGTTCGAGGCGCGCTTCGGTGGGGATGTCGTTGACGATGCCGCCCTTGCCGGATGCCCAGGAAATCTTCGAGGCGTTGCGGGTTCCGGCTTCGTCCGAGAAGGTGACCGCAAGGTCGCCGCGGGTTCGGAGTCCGCTTGCAGGGCGCAGATCGCCAAACAGGCTCCAGGGGATACGCGCCTCCAACACGTAACCTTTCCCGTCGGGCTTCGGCGATGCGGCAACTTGCGCTCCGGTTGCATTCCCCATCCAGTCCATGCGGGTTTGTCCGGCCGGGCTGGTGAAGGTTGCCGCGGGATCTCTCGTGCCAGGAACGTTCGGGCGATAGGCAAACGCGAAAGGCTTTCCGTCCACGATCCCCATCATCACGCGAGTGTCCCCCGGCGCAGGTTGCGAGCGTTTCGGGTCGGCCTGCGGGTCGGTGGCCAGATAGAGGTCCACCACGTCTCCGTATTTGAACGCAGTCGTCAATTCCTTCGCGGAATTCTTCAGGGGACTGGCGTCTGCCACGTCGTAAGCGAGGTAGAGGAAGCGGTCGTCATGCTGTCCGTAGACCGTCGCTCGGAACTCCGCATCCTCCGGATCGAGTGCAATAGTCACAGGACGCGCACTTTTCCACTCATCCAGCTTTCCGTCGATGGCAGGAACCGGCACCGCGGGCGTGATGGAGAACACCTTTGACTCCGCCGTGTCGGCCCCGGGTTCGGTCAGTTTCTTTGCGTTCTTCGCAGTCACCTTGCCCTCCAGCTTCCGCACCGTTTCCAGACCCGTGATGTGCCAGAAATGGATCGCATCCGACGCGGCCATAATCATGGGTTTGCCGGTGCCTGGCTCCTTGAACACCTGGGCGCCAAAGTGCTCCACCCAGATCGTGTCTGGCCCGGGAGTCGGGCCGCGGTAGGGGTCGTCAAAGAGGCGCGCGACGTACAGTCCGTCGTCCGTGTAAATTGCGTCTTGACCGTTCACATCTACAAAGCAGACGAACTCATCGACTTTGCCGGCCACCTGCACCGGCCGGTAGAACTCGCCCGGCTTGGCGAAGGAGCGCGCCTTCGCCCCCGTCTTCCACAGCAGCTTCCCGGTTGGCGCGAACTTCATTACCTTCGCTTTCACCGTCCGCGAGGCCCAATCGAGACCGCGGTCGTTGCCGTTGACCAACTCGGAAACGTACAGGTTGCCCGTGCCATCCGCGTACACAGATGTGTCCCCCTCGAAGTTAGTCGCAACGACTGACGCCGCTTTCGGGTTATACACGGGCGCGCCGTTCGCGTCGGTTCCCGATGGCGACATCCTGTAGACTGACCGCGGATTCCATGTGGGTATCCACGCGGTCATCTTCTCGTCCAGATAGCCGCCCCAGTAATGAGCGATGTTCTTGCCCTCAGGAAAAGGCCCCGTCACCAACTCATTCTCTGCGTACCGGCCGTCGGCGTTCGCGTCAAGCCATAGCGTCCATTCCGTGGCCGTCTTTGTCTTCATCCGCTCATATTCACCTTCGCCTTTGGTCCACCCCTCCTTCCAGTCGAGAGGCTGGCGACCGAGATTGAGGCAGGCATACGGGACAATGCTGAAGCCATCGATGCGGAACATCGGCAAGCTGGCCGACCCGGAGAAGAGATACTTGCTTCTTCCATACTGGCGCACTCGCGGATGCCACTGTGAGTACATGATGTTGTTTTTCTCGGAGGGCGTCCCCCACCATGAGCCTTTCCAGTTGTAGGCGTCCACCTCCCACGTTTTCTTTGCGTAGTCCACCTTGAACCGATAGATCGGGTTGCCTCCCCCCATGGCGTAAACGTAACGAGGATCGCTGTCATCCACACACGTCGTGCCGCTGTAGTATTCGGGGCCAATCCACTGATCCCGGTAGCGTCCCTTCGAGTCGAGCAGTGTCACACGTTTGGGGATGCTGTCTTCGCCCACGTACACGGTTCCCCACGGCGCGGCGCACACACCCGCGGGCATCAGGAAATCCGGCGGCGACATCTTCCCGGCGAAGGGACGCCCGCCCTTCTTGCCGCTGGTGAGTAGCAGCCGTCCCTGAGGGGAAAACTTCTTCACCTGCTGGCTCTCGCCGAGATCCGTCACCCACAGGTTCCCTTCAGAATCGACATCGATACCGAAGGGAGCGACAAGGTTGTCCTTGACCACGACAACACGCTTCTCCCCATCCGGCGAGATCTTCAGAATGGATTTCTCACTGATAACAAACAGGCTTCCATCCGCGCCCACCGTTACCCCGCGGGGGTGGGAGATGTTCTCTATTGTCTTCTGCTCAGCGCCGGATTCACCGTCCAGCACTGCGACGGCATTCTCCCGGAAGAACGGAACAAAAATCCTTCCCCCGGCGGCGGCCAGTCCACAGGTGTTCATCTCAAGGAATTGCGGTGGGGTCCTCATGCCATCCGCGCGAATGGCGTCAAGGAAAAAGTCCTCAAGCTGTCCCACGGGATACGGCTTGCCGACGTAGGGATATGGGTCTTTCTTCTGAAATGCAGAGTAGTTCCCCGTTGCCGCGTCCACCCGCCAGAGCGCCGTTCGCTTCTCTCCACCGCGCTGACCGTATTTCCCTGCATCCACCGCAACGAAGACATACGGACCATCCGCCGCCAACGCAAGTTGCGTCCCGAAGATGGGCATGGGAAGGTGTTGCTTCCAGATCACGTTTCCCTTTGGGTCGGTTTTGACCAGCGCACCTTCGCCTTCCTCCATACCCCACAACAGGTAGAGGTCCTTGCCGTCGGTCGCGATGTCGACGAGTGATCCCCACACACCGCCCCACGAGCCGCGCCCGTCGGCAGTGCGGTAGACGGGACGGCCGTTGTTGCCGACGCCCATCACGTACTCCACGCCGACGTGACCACTGGTAGCGACCTTCCAGGTGTACGCTCCGTCGGCCACCGGTTCCCCCTCGTCATCCAGCCCGTCCCAACGGTCGATGTTGTTTCCTGCTTTGCGATGTTGCCCGCACAGAAGCGTGCGAATCATCGTCCCCTGCAAGTTGTAGATGGCAATGCTGACACTGGCGTCCCCAGGTAGAGTATACTCAATGGGGAACCCAGCGGCTTTGGCTGTCTCCGTCGTTCGCTCCCACGGAGGCGGGGGAAGCTGACGGACGAGGCTTCCTTTCGGGAAAAACACGGCGCCTGCCGTGCTCCAGGCATTCGTTCCCTGAAAGTTCCCTGATCCGCCCAGAGCAACCGCCTTGAAAACGGGCCGCTGCCCGGTTGAGTCACTGAAGATCACATCCATCGTCCAGCCGATGCGCTCTCCCGACTTTGGCTTGAACCCCTTCCACAAAGTTTCCCAGGGGACCTTTGCCTCGAAGGTATATCCGCCCTTATCGGCGTCCTTCAGGAATTTGGCTTCCACTCCCGGCGTGTCTGCGCTCGTGTACTTCATTGTGCGTTTCAGCATCACCAAGGCTTGGTCCTTCTCATGGTTGTGCCAGAATGAGAGGTGCACAATCTCCGGGCTTCCATTCTCCGGCGGCAGTCCTCTCGCCGAGTTCAGGCAAAAACGGAACGTCGCGCTATCCCCGTTCCAGAAGACTTCAGAAACGAGGTCACCGCTGTTCAGCATGGGGTCCGGGTCGGTCACGTCTCCCGCCAGGTACAGATGGGTCGCGTCATACATGCCAAAGAAATAGGCGTGATAGTTCTTCGCAATTTCCTCATCAAGGAAGACAGGCCCGTACTCCCCCGACTTGTCCCAATCGTCCAGTCGGCCATCGATGGCAACCGTTTTTCCGGACGGAACGGGGACAATGGGGAAAGGTTCCTCTGCGGCCAGAGCGCCCAGTCCGGGAATCAGCAACGAGGGCAGGAATACGAGCAGGTAACGACGCCATCGAGGAGCTATCAAACGAAGCGGAAGGCAATCAACGCGATTCTCTGTGTTCACTTTGTTCTCTCCTGTAGAAAAGATGTTAACGGACTGGCGGTAAGTTGTCGCGAATCCGAAGTCGCAGAATGCGGAAGTTGCCGGTGTCGGCGACGTAAACGAATCTTCCCCGGGCGGCAACTGCGGTCGGGCTGCTTAACTCGGCGGGTGCGTTACCGGCGACACCCACGCGGCCGTAGGTCTCGACGGTTTCGCCACTCAAGCGAAAGCGGTGCAGGCAGTGAGCGTCATGATCAACAACGAACATATCGTTATTGGATACAGCCACCGACGACAATCGCTGAAACGTGCCCTTGCCGGCGCCGGTGATACTCCAATCCCGCGAGAACTTCGGCGCCACCTGACGGACAAAGCGTGACACTCTCTGTTTCTCCGCCACGTAGAGATTTCCCGCGTCATCGAACGCAATTCCCACCGGCCCGTCCAGCACAACAAAGGATCCGTTGGCAGTCAACTGCATCGACACCGGCACAGACCGGTTGTCCGCGGACTCAAAGGCTGGCATTCGCTTGACAGCGTTGTTCCCCGTGTCAGCCACATACAGGAAGGAACGTTCGCCTGGATAGGCAAAAGCGGCAATCCCTTCGGGATCGGAGAAGCCGTTGTCCGGCGGCTCCGCGGCGAACTGTTTCGCGTCGCCAACTACGCAGTAGACCTTGCTTCCCGGTTTCGGCGCGGCGTTGGTGAACGGAGGGTTCACTCGTCCAAGCAGGTAGGCGCGTTCCCCCACCAGCGTCAAACCCGATGCGTACTGGTATATCGAGCCAACGGTGGCTGGCGGAGGTGTATCACATGCCGCGCCCATCGAGAGCGCTCCCCAGAATGAGTAGATGCGCTGGCCGGGATCCGTCCACACGAAGTGAAGCCTGCTGGAGGAATCCACGGCAAGACCGTACGCGGCGACTCCACCGAACAATCTCTGCCAGTGCAACTGCCCATCGCGCAACTCTCCTTCCAGCAGACAACGATTCGGGGATCCCGCGGCGAATACCTTATTCCCCTCGACCACCACCTGTCCCGGCGCGCCAAGCACTTCGCTATGCTCGCCCACGCGGCCGGGCGCGCCTTCACCGTCCAGCGTGTAGCGCCCAACGGTTCCATGATAGGCGAGAGTGAAGAGCGCGTTTTCGGCCAGACATACATTGCCGTTCATGCTGGCCCAGTATTGCTCTACCGGCCACCGTCCTCCCGCAGCCGGAGTTCCATCGAGATGGAGCCGACCTATCCAGCTTCTTCCCTCGGCCTGATAGTTGGCGCAGAGAAACTTCCCGTCGAAGGCAAGCGGCCCCACGAGCTTCATCCTATCGGCAATGAAAAGCAAGCGAGCTTGGCCGGACGTTGGGTTGACGGCCAGCACCTGTGGAGCGGCTTGATCCCGGTTCACTGCCACTATCATTTCATCTGCAGAGAGTGGGTCTGCACACAGATGGGAATTCCACTGCAGGAGGTCACCGGCAAACGGTATCGCGGTCGCCGCGTCTCCGTCGTTGGCATCCAGCAACAGCTTCGCCAGGCCGTAGCGGTTCGGCCTCGCAACGATAAAGCACAGGAGGTTCCCGATGCGGCAGACTCGACCGTGGAGTTGTCCGCCCTCGGAAAGTCCGTAACGCGCAAGCACTCGCCCCTCTTTCGAGTACCGCATCAGCTCACCAGGTCCGCCCCCGGCAAGCAGCGAACCGTCGGCGTATCGATAGAGGCCGTTCCCGAAATGTCCACCGAACTCATAGTGCGCCGCACCGGCGAGACTCTCTCCGCTGATTCCGCTGTTCAGCATCACTCCGTCGAAGAGCAGGGCGGGGAAGACTCCATGAGCGGGCGCCAGTATCCAGAAGGCAACAACGAGACCAAGCCCAATAATGCGTGTTTGACTCATCAAAACCTCCATGAGTCGATGCTGCATCCCTCGCGTCGTGGGTCAACGCCACTGGCATCGGCAAGTGAGAGACAGCTACTTCCACCGTGGGACAGCGCGACTCCTAACCCGTGTAATGTACGCAACGAACCGGCTTCTGTCAACGCGGGCAAGCCGTGCACGCGCGGTCGGAGTGCAAGTCCCACTGGTGAGAAACCTCTAATGGAGCTTTGTAGCATGGCTCCCGAGTATGCGTGAAGCTGGGGGATGAACATGCCGTGTTTCATGCGCCTCACCCGCAAGAGGAGGCTGCGAAAGGAGCGGTTGATGGCGTCCGTGACTTTCTGAAGAGGGCGGGGATCGCACCATGAGTGACAACAATACATTGTCCTACAAAAACTACCTGGCGAGGGTCGAGTTCGACGGAGAGGGCAGGGCGTTCTATGGAAGAGTTATCAACACCCGTGAAACTATCACCTTTCAGTCCGGAGGCGCCGGATCACTTCGGACTCTGCGAGTCCGCGGACTCTGTGAGTCCGCGGAAGAGGATTTCCGACAATCCGTGGACACGCATCTCGCGTTCCGTGAGGAGCTTGGAGAGTCGCCCGACAAGCCATACTCAGGGAAAAGTTCGTTCTCCGCCTGTCTCCGGGAGCGCACCAGACGGTCGCTCTTGCAGCGCAGCGGCGTCCACCTCCGGCGCTGAACACCCATCACAATTCCGGGAATTATAATTGTCGTCGACGGGAATTATAGTTGACGCCAGACACGCTGCCTATTCCGCTAACCCGCATACCTCGTCCACCAGTTCCGTTACGGCTTCGACGCGCTCGATTTCTCCTACCTGTGAAATTTCATCGGAGATGCCGAGGATCAGCTTCGGCGCGAAGGTGTCGATGACGCGGCGGGTGAGGTCGAGCATCTCCTGCACCGGTCGGTGCGGCAGGAAGTCGATCGCGGGGATGAGGTCGAGCACGACCATCTTGTCACCCACGGCCGCCTTGATCTGCTCAATGGTCATGTCGCCCATCGGCGCGAGGGTCAGCGCTTCCACGCCGTCGAGACGCGTCTCCTGCAGGAACGGCAGCATGTGGCGCGAATTGCCATCCCAGTGCGTATGAACGAATCGCCCCGCCGCGTGCAGGCGGTCAGAGATTCGTTGCCAGCGCGGCAGGAGGTACTGCTTTAGAATGGGCGGCGGGGTGAATTCGTTCGTCGCATGATCGCCCAGGTTGAAGATGCGACAGGGCAACTCCAGTGCCGCATCAATGATGCGATCATCCCGGCGGTCGCACGCTTCGAGGTAGGTCTCCACTTCCGCGGGGAAGTCGTGCAGAAGGTAGTACGTTCCCTCCAGTCCGCACCAGTTCTTGACGAGTTCGGTGAACCCGGAACTGGAGAGGAACACGGTCGGTTCGCCGCGATGTCCCACGGTTTCTGCCGCTTGTCGATGGGTTTCGGGGTTTGCGCGGAACTGCTGATGGTCTACCAGCGCGGTCGCCACGCGCAATCCCTCAAGGGTGCTGACGGGATATTTTTCAATGCGGTGATTCGTCCGTTTCCCATTCTCCCACACGTCCCGATAAGTAGGTCGTCAAAAATACTGTCCCTGCTGAAACGAAGACGGACATACCCGATTGATTCGGTAATCCCCCCGAACTTGTTTCGGGGGATGGTTAGGACCACGCTCACGGCGGGAGGCGA
>MNXM01000043.1 GCA_001872605.1 Armatimonadetes bacterium CG2_30_59_28
AATACCGCTATGACGAACGTCTGCAAATCATTGATGGCTACGCCATCCGGCCCGACTTCTATTTGCCGGAGTTTGACCTGTATGCCGAATGATAGGGGCATGAACACCACGGACTACAAGATCGGTATGCTGAAAAAGCAGAAGCTGTACCAGCAGCAAGGCAAGAAACTGGTGTCTGTCGGCTTCCATGACAAGCGAAGATTGGTCGAGGTGCTGCAGGAGAAGCTCAACCGTTATATGCTTTTCCCTACCGAAGCGCAGCGAAGCGGAGTGAAGGAGAAATGATGAAGAAACAACTCATACTACTTGCTCTATCTCTGTGGGCGGCCCAGTGTAGCGCCGCCCCCACTGTCTTCTGGGCCAGCGATCCGGTAAGACCCGACGAGACGGTGATGGTGCAGGGCGGAGATCTGGCCGACGCAACCTGGGTGGCCGTGGAACGTGTGCCGGATACCGCCAAGCGCCTCGCCGTTTCTGCTCGCGCCGAGCGGGTGAAGCCAATACAGGTGAGCGACGTGTCTTTGAAGTTCGTGCTGCCCGCATCGCTGAAGATGGGGGTGTACGCCTTCAAGGTGGTTACGCCCGCGGGTGCGGCCGCGCCGGTGGCGCTGAATCGGCCGCAGGCATGGTGGGCGCAGGGAGACCTGGGGACGGACGCGTCACCCGGCGGGTGGATTCGCGTGTTTGGGAAATGCCTGTCGCTGACGGAGCATAGCAAGGCGCGCGTGGAACTGGTGGGCCCCAAGAGACAGACCCTTGCTGGCGAGACGACTCCGTGGCAGGCACGGGTGGAGATACCGAAGAATCTGCCAACGGGTGAATACAGATTGCGCGTCCACCATGGCAATGGCGGGGAACTGGGCTGGTCAGAAGCGGTGACGCTGCGCGTGCGACAGCCTGAGCCCTGGCCGCAGACAATCTTCAGCGTGAAGGAATACGGCGCCGACGCAACCGGCCGCGCCGACGCCAGCGTTGCCATCAAGGACGCCCTCGCTGCTGCGGAGAAGAACGGCGGAGGGATTGTGTTCCTGCCACGCGGGCGGTACTCCGTGAAGGAAATGCTGGAGATTCCGCGGTTCACCGTACTTCGTGGCGAGAAGGCCGACCGAACCTGCATCTTCTGGCCCGACATGCAGGAGCCGCCGGAGGCGCTTCTGAAAGGAACGAACTCCTTTGGCATGGAAGACTTCACCGTCTATTGCAGCCACTACAAGAATGTCATTTCCAGCGACTTGAGCAAGCCAGACTCCGGCGATACATTCCTTCGCCGAGTGCGAGTGCGCGCGGACCGCTACCGCGGCCATCTGAAGTCCAGCGAAGTGGACGAGCGAATGCGAGCGGTACGCTTCGGCGGAGACACAATCCAACTGAGCGGGGCCAATGTGGAGATCACCGACTGCGATATCTACGGGTCGGGCCGCGCTCTGTACTTGCTGCGGGTGCGCAAAGCGAGGATCACCGGCAACACGTTCTACAACGGACGCCACGGGTGGTACTGCATTGATGGTTCAGATGGGCTTATCTTTGAGAAGAACCAGATCATAGGCGCCGATCTAATGGCCACCGGCGGCAGCCTGAACTGCTACTCCAGTGGGTACTCGCAGAATATCTACTATGCTCACAACCAACTCTCGTTGATGCACGGCTGGGACCGGGAAGCCATGACCTCCGACGCTGGAGGGGGCGCGTACTACGGAACGGCGAAGATGACCGCGCCGACGGCGCTGACGCTGGACGCCGACGCCCGCTGGGGTGGTCGCCAATGGGAAGGCGCTGTGGTATTCATCGTCGACGGCAAAGGGGAAGGTCAGTACCGACGCATCGTGAAGTGGTCGGGCAGAGAAGTCGAAATCGACCGCAAGTGGGACATTCCGCCTGATGAGACCTCGCTCTTCAGCGCTACCATGCTGCAGCATCACTACCTCCTGGTTGGCAACGACTTTTCCGATGCAGGGATTTCCGCCCAGTTTTACGGCACGTCGGTGGACCACATCATCGCGGACAACCGCTGCGTCCGCGCCGGCGGCTACCAGAGCATCGGCAAGCTGTATGCCGGCAGCTACAAAGTCCCCCCAGAGCAGAACTTCGGTCATCAGCCGTCCATGTACCTTCAGTACCTGAACAACGAGATAGCCGAAGGCAACATTTACAGGAGCGGCGCCAACAACTCCATTCTCTCCGGCGAGTCGGTGATCGGTGTGCTCGGCTATGCCCCGAAGGGCGACTGGAAGTGGCCGTACAACGTGGGCACGGTGGTCCGCGGCAACCGCTTGCTGAACAACGCTTTTGTGCACATCGGCGGGAGTCCGAACACGCTGCCCACTGTCCGAGACGTGGTGGTTGAGAACAACCTCATCACGCACGCCGATGAAGGGGTCCGAGTCGACATGGCCGCGGCGGGCGTGGTACTGCGTGGGAATCGGTTTGAGGATGTTGCCAGGCCGCTGACCGGCTCCGGGATTGGTAATGCTGTCATTTCTCCAGAGGACCGCGTGTCTGCAACGAGAGCGCGGGTAGCTGCGGTGTTGCGAAATGCCGGGGTGCCGGAATCGCCATCCGTGTTCGGCGACCTTGAGGCTGTGCTGAGCGCGCTGCGCGCCGCGCCGGTCGGTTCTCCAGAGTGGCAGAAAGCGGAGACCGAACTGACGACGGCCCTGCTTGCCGAGATCGCGCGGCACCGAAAAGAGGTGCCCCTCGGTGCCCTCGCTTCGTTGATCGACGCGCAGGCAACGGTGGAGCCGGAGAGTACGCTGCCCGCTCTTCTGGAGACGGGCAAGGGAGGGGAGGCGTCACTGCTTATCGCCGTGTCAGCCGATGGAGTACTGCCCGAGGGAACTGCGGAGCTAAGTCTGTCTCTGCCCCGGGGATGGAAGGCGCTGAGGCAGGCCGCACCTGTGGCATTCGGTCGCGCGATGAGATTCGACACGCAGGTGCAGGTCCCCGACGGGGCCTGGGGTCGGCAGGCGCTGGGGCTTGCGTACCAACTGAAGTTCGCCAATACCACTTTGAGCGCCACCTCGGCTTTGTCGGTTGGCACGGCGTTCATCAGAGAATGGATGATGGTTGGGCCGTTTCCGAACAAGGATAAATCCAGCCTGGATCTGACCATCCGCCCGCCTGAAGACGGTATCGACCTGAAGGCGACCTATGATGGACCTCATGGGAAAATGGCATGGCAACCCGTCCATCTGCGCGGTAACTGGATGGACTTGCGGCAACTGCTCAAGACGAAGGAGCCCGGGGTGACGTACGCGGCTGCCTGTGTACGCGCAGACGCTGAGACACCGGTCGTGCTGGAGTTGGGCAGCTCCGCGGGTGTGGCGCTGTTGCTGAACGGGCAGTATGTGTGGTCGTCAGATGCAAGCCGCAAGGCCGCAGCCAATCAGGAGCAGGCGCCGGTGATTCTGCAGGCAGGTGATAATGTCCTCCTCTTCAAGCTGACTGGCGTCGGTGACGAATGGAAGTTCGCCGCCGAGATAGCGCCGCCTCCGGGTGGCTTCAAGGGCAGGCTGCAGATAGTGCCGCCAGAGCAGTTCGCGTCGCTGAAAGCATTTGCTCCTCCACCTCCCCGGCCGCAGGCGGGAATGCAGGGAGAACTGAAGTACACCGGCGGCGTTGCGTGGAAGCTGGTCTATGCGGATGATTTCGGCAGCGATGCCCTGAGCAGCCGCTGGCGGCAGGCGGTAGGAAAATGGAAGCAGGCGGGAGGGATGCTGCTGTCGGAAGGAGGACAGTGCTTCCTCTCTTACGGAGAGAGGGTGAAGGCTCCCGTTCGCATCGAGTACGACGCCCGGGCACAGGGCAAGGACGTGGGAGACATGTCGGCATTCTGGCTGAGCGATCCTTCCAGTTATGCCTCAGGCTATCTCTTCGGCATAGGCTCCAACGGCGGCGCAGCGAACAAGGTATTGATCGAGGGCGGCGGAGACATCACCTCTTCACGCGCGGTGCCGGTGGCGGGCAAGTGGCACCACGTTATCGCGCAAGTTCTGCCCACAGGACGTGCGCAGATCATCGTGGATGGCCAGCTTTCCCTGGACCATCAGGGGCCGCTGCTGACTGACAAGGCGTACTTCCCTGGCCTGTGGGCGTGGGGTGCCGTCTCGGCGTTTGATAATGCGAGAGTTTTCACGGCGGGCGACTAACGCAATGAGGAGTCATAAGAATGCAAAGTGGAACCATGGAGAGAGTCTTCATCATGACATTACTTGGCATTGCTCAGATCGGGTGTGTGGCGGCTCCCGTCGTCTACTGGCACAGCGATCCGGTGATGCCCGGCGAGACGGTAATGCTGACCGGAGCGGGGTTGGCAGAATCGACGCTGGAAGTTCTTCGTGTGGATGACGAAGCCACGCAGATGCCGCGGTCGGTGTCCTTCAGTTGGCCTGCCGGGGTGCGCGGAGAGAAGGTGCTGCAGCCGAACGACCTGTCGCTGAAGTTCGCGCTGCCGGCAAAGCATCAGCCGGGTCTGTTTCGCTACCGAGTGACCTCCGGAACGGGCGCGGCGATCGGGTTGTTGAATCGGCCGCAGGTGTGGTGGATGCAGGGCGACCTGGGCACGACGTGCAGTCCCGGAGGCTGGGTGCGCATTTTCGGCAAGTGCCTGAACCTGACTTGATCCTCGCAAGTCGCCGCAGGGAGAGAAGCCTCCTCGGCGGACTGCGTGCAGGTTCTTTCTCAGCGGACCGAAGGCGATGACGCTGCCAGCGGAATCCGACGCGTATTCCGCCACGGGCAAGCTACCTGCCGACCTTCCTGTGGGTGAGTATGTAGTGTATTTCCATAACGGATATGGCGGCAACGCCGGGTGGTCGTCGGCGACGAAACTTTTCGTGGGAAAACCTCGTCCATGGCTCGAGACGCGGTTCAACGTGAAGGACTTCGGCGCCACCGGCCGTGGCGACGCCGACGATACGCACGCGGTGCAGGAAGCGCTGGCGAAGGCGGGAGAGAAGGGAGGCGTTGTCGTCTTTCCACGAGGACGGTATCAGATTACAGAGGGTCTCATGGTGCCACGATTTGTCGCTCTGCAAGGAGAGAAGCAGGAAGAGACATGTCTGTTCTGGCCGGAGATGACTGCGCCGCCGTCGTCCCTGATTCAGGGAACCAATTCATTCGGCATTCAGGGCATCACCATCTACGCAAGCAAACACCAACACATCATCGTCGGCGATCTCGGCGCGCAACCGGACGCGGGCGATATATTCCTCCGCCGCGTCCGCGTGCGGGCTAATTACTATCGTGGACACCTGAAGCCGGAAGAAGTAGACCAGCGATTCAGGGAATCGCTGCGTCTGTCCACTGGCGGTGGCGATACGGTTCGGATGGGAGGAAAGAACATCGTCATCGAAGACTGCGACATGTACGGCAGTGGACGCGCCTTGTTTCTCAGCCGCGTGCGCGGTGGCCGCGTCACGGGGAACACGTTTTACAACGGTCGCTGGGGTTGGTACTGCATTTCTGGTTCCGACGGCTTGATCTTCGAGAACAATCAGGTCATCGGCGGAGACTTGATGTCCACCGGCGGGGGGATGAACTGCCTCGATGGATCCACCTACTCGCAGAACGTCTTCTACGCTCACAACAAACTCAAGCTGATGCACGGATGGGATCGTGAGGCGATGACTTCCGACGCAGGTGGTGAGTTCTTCATTGGACGCATAAAGGCTGTGTCTGGCAAAACCATGACACTCGCCGAACCCAGCAAGGGCAAACGGGACGCGGTGGGCTCGGGCATCTTCATCTTCGAGGGCAAAGGCGAAGGCCAGTACCGCCGTTCGATCAGCTTGGAGGGTGACACCGTGCAAATGGATCATCCGTGGGACGTGCCGCCCGACGAGACGTCGCTCGTGGGGATCGGCATGTTTCAGGGGCACTACATTCTCTTCGACAACGAGTTCACCGACACGGGTGCGATGCAATTCTACGGCAACTCGGTGGAGTGTATCGTCGCAGGCAACCGCGGTACGCGAATGCAGGGGTTCCGTGGGCTGGGGCTTTGGTATCACGGCTACCAGCCAAGCTGGTTCTGCCAGTTTGTGGACAACACGATTACGGAGGGCAACTACTACCACTGGACTTCGGCGACGGACTCCGTAATCGACATTCATGGCGCCAGCCGCGCTCCGGTGAAGGGCGCTCTGAACCGCGGCAGCGTGGTGCGCGGGAACCAGCTTGAGGGCAACTCACACATTCAGGTCACCGGCGTTTGTCGGGATGTCATCATCGAAAGAAACGTCGTCCGCAACTCTGACATGGGTGTGCGCGTGGGCGCGGGTTGCGCCGAGGTGCTGGTGCAGGAGAACCAGTTCGACAAAGTGGAAAGGGAAGTGCTGGATGACGCCGCTATGCGTAAGGAACGGGAAGAGCTGGCAGCAAAATTCATCAATCGACAAGAACCGGCGCTGATGCTGGACTTCGAGGAGTTGAAGGGCGGCAAATTCGTGGACGCCTCCGGATGCAGCTTCGTTGTAGAACAGGTCGGCGGGGTGGCGTCCGTGACGGAGGGCAGGCGCGGTAAATGCGCCGCTCTTGATGGCACGGGCTTCCTGCAGATCAACGAGCCGTGGGTATTCAATGCACCGGATATCACGATTGCCGTTTGGGTAAAGCCCTCCGTGCTGAATGGACGACGGGGGCTGGTGGTCAAACGTTACAGGGGGGCGGTGTCTCCGTTCGTGCTGGGACACCAGGGCGCCAATCTCAGCTTCGAGGCCGCGCAGCCGGACAACAACTGGACCTTCAACTTCAGCGCCGGAGGGGCACTAAAGCAGAACGTGTGGACGCACATCGCTGCGGTAATCAAGCAGGGGGAGGGCATCTCGCTATTTGTGGACGGAAAGTTAACTGCCGTGAAGAAGAATCCTGCCAAACGCTCCGAGAACGATGAGCCCCTCATCATCGGCCGGGAGGCCTGGGGCGGGGATCCACCAACAACGGCCACACCCGGATTCTACATCGGTCTAATGGATGAACTAAAAGTGTGGACCCGCGCGCTGTCGTCGGAAGAGATTACCGCGGAGTATGTGTGGGTTGCAGGTCAGTGAAGCTCTCTGTTCTTCGATGAATGCTTCTGAAAAACACCGATAGGTTGCTGTGGAGGATTCGGGGGGTACGAGAGCATCTGACACTCACCTGAGGAATCTATCCAGCAATAGATCCTCCACGTTTCGCCTGCCGTCGATGATGGCCAGCACGTAGACCGTCTGACTCTCCACCCGGTACATGATTTGCCACGGCGCAACGATCAGTTCCCGGTAGCCCCGAACTCCAAAAAGGGCCAACTCAGGGATTGTGCGTCCTCTCAGAGGTATGGTGGTCAGACTTTCGATGGATGACTCGATGCGCTTGATGGTAGCCCGTGTTGCGTCGACACTGTCGAGAGCGATATAGTCAGCCAGTGTGTCGAGATCTGAGCGCGCCGTATCGGACCACTGCACAGCAAACTCAGATGACTTCCTCATCTCCTGCTTTCCGTTCCCTTAGCCGCCGACGAATCGCAGAGAACACTTCCTGCTGCGAAGTCGTCCTCCCTGGGCGCACGTCTTCCTCGCCTTGGGCCAGCAGTTTCAGGAGACCGAGAGCGTCGCGCATCTGCTCGTAACTGACAGGGTCCTGAAGGACCGCGCGTGGCTCACCGTTCTGTGTGATCACGACAGGACGGTGAGTCGTGTTGATCTGCTGGAGCGGGTTGGCGGCGCGGCTCTTGAGATACGTGATGGGACGGATGTCTTCTTTCAGATTCATGCGATTATCTCCCTTCTGCCCGAATACTGTACTTTAAGTAGATCGTCATGAATTCTGTCCCCATTTTCTCACCACAGAGATCACGGAGAACACGGAAATGAAGGCAAATCTTTGCAGGCATTGCGGTTTTTGAGGGGACAATATATTTGATGATTTACTTATTCACACCGATGAAGCAATACACACTTACAGGATCATGGATTGCCGGGAGGCAGAAGGATAGACGGACAATCCTACCGCGCAACATCAAACGCATCCGGCCTCCACCTCACCCCGAGGCCGTTGCCGCCGATGCCGGCGCGGTAGTATGTGTCAGCGGGAGCGCTAAAGCAAATGCGGTCAACGAGCACGGAGGTCGGTTTCGGCAGCAGTCTGCGAAGGGCGGCGCCGAGGTCACGGAAGCTGACCTCGGCGCGCTGCCGGCATCTCTGCCAAACTCTCTGAGTTCGCCGCTATTGTTGCCTGCCTCCACCGGGAGGTGGTGGCGGCGGTTGCTGCATGCCACCCTCCGGTTGCGGAGGCGGTCCCATCGGGAAGCCCTCGGGCATGGGTAGTTCCTTGGTGTTTAGTCTCTCCAGCGTGTTGATATCCAATTGGTAAACGGTGTTGCCTCGGATGATGATGAGGTACTTGTTGGTGGTCACAACCACCGGCGGCTGGAACGCGCCCATGCGCATTAACATTTGTCTTCCATCCATACCGTCGCCACGGCCTCCGGCTCGCCCCCCCTGTCTTTCTCCCGGCTGATTCGCGGGGGCTGTTGTGGCAGGCGGCTGTGCGAATGCGAGCGTCGTGCTTGCTGCCAGCGCGAACGTGATGCCCATTAGGTTGAGTGTTCGTTTCATGCCTTCTCCTTTGAGTGTTCGGGTTGATCTCCTTGTTCCCTTGCTGAACGGTTGTCATGCGTGGCCCATACAGCTCACCGTCCTTTCCCGCGTTCCCCGCGGCCAGGGCCACGGTGTCGGAGCATGGAGGTTCTCTCCGCAGTTTCTTTGAGCTTATTGAACTGTGTTTCGCCCAATGACTTCTTCAGTGAAGCCTCCAGCGTCGCGTTCGCCTTACCCACAGACTGCGGGAGACTGGTGAAGTTGCCGCTGGCGCGTGCAGCGTCGAGAGCCTTCTTCCTACCTGTCCAAGCTTGCTGGAACTTGGGACGCAATTCAGTCAGTTTCGCGTTGGGCGCTTTCAACTCAAATTTTAGTGTCAGCCAGTAGGCATCGATGGCCCGCATCGTCATCCTGCTGGCAGGATCCAATCCCGGTCTCCCCGGACTGCTCTTCCGGGTTCTTCCGCTCGGTTCCTGAGCAGCCCACAGCGGCAGGATAGCCGCGGCGAGCAGTATTACAACATGCCATCTGGGTGTGTATCGCATTGCACGTTTCCTTTCTGCAAATCTGTTCTTGCGGTGTTAGAGTTCCACTCAGCTCGAAGACCTACGCCCGAACGATGGCGGCCCCGACCCCTTCACCTTCCCCTGACAACGTCTTGGGCATAGAGACGACAACTGAAGGACAATAGTTCACGCGAGACTTGTGTCAGATCAACCGGAGTCGTACAATGTGTCGTAGATATTCGCCTCGCTTGGGCCGAGGAGAAGCCTGTGGCAGTGACAGGAGTGCAAAATGAAACCGCTCTCGGTATTGGCGCTGACGGTGGTCGCGGCCACTTTCGCCTATTGTGACAACGCGCCGGAACTCATTAAAGACGCCGACCCGATCGGCGCCGACACCTCGGCCTGGTCACCGATCGGCAATGTTACGTTGTCGAAGATCACGGACGCCGAAAGTCCCGCGCTCGGGATGGAAACCGTCCGTCGCAACTCCCCCAACGGACAGTGCGGAGTTCAGGGCTCCATCGGCCTCGTCGCCGTCGGTGATGTCGTGCGGATAGAGATGGGCTATCGGGTGATTGCAGGGGGAGGGATGACCCTCTACCTAGGACCGAACCGGGATATCGGTCTTTCCGGATTTTCAAGCGCCACGGACGAATCCATCGTCGCGGACGTCCCCGCTAAGGTTGGCGGGAACTGGCGCTTCCTCCTGCTGCAGAACATGTCGGCGCGTCGAGGGGAGATCGTTCTGAAGAGATTGTCGGCCCGCATCGTTGAACACGGCGACGCGTCTCGCTTTCCCATCGTCACCGATGGCAACATGGAGCAGACGAACGGGGCGTTTTTCGGGGCGTACAATCGAGCACGTCTCTCCAAGGACGAGACGGTGAAGAAGGCCGGCCAGCGCAGCCTGCACGCGCAGTCGTACGAAGATGACCGCCCTTCTTCCATGTATGCCGGAGTCGCCTGCAACTTCGGTGTGTTCGAGGCGAAGACGACGCTGCGTGTCTCTTTCGACATCAAGGTGGCCAAAGGCAGCATCACGCCGATGATGACCAAGGGCGCGTTCGACAAGGGATACCCCGCCATCGGGCCCACCGACTGGCAGCACGTGGACATCGACTACGAAACCCCCGTCCGGACCTGGTACAGCATCATCTGGACACGCACGAAGGATGAACCGTTTGAGTTCTGGTTGGATAATGTGGAGTGCGTCGCAAAGAATGAATGATGAAGGCGGAAGGATGAAGGTTCACTCATGTCAAGACGATTGCTTTTGTATGTGATTCCTTTCTTGTGGGTGGGGCCGGCTTGCGCAGACCTGAAAAGTGAGAAGCTGCTCAAGCCGCATGCCCCGATGGTCGTTGTCAATGACGAAGGCTTTGAAGACCTCGCGGCGCAGCCGGGGTCGGGCGTCACCGGGGGGCCGGGTTACGACGCGCAGCGCCCTTTTGTCATCGAAAACCTGAAGATGCAGCACGATGACACCCCGGCGATTCAGATTACCGGGACGACCGCACATTTCGTGATACGCAACGTGTGGACGCAGGGGGTCGTCCGCAAGGGGATGCCCAGCGCCGCGCCGGGCATCGAGATGGTGCAGGTGGAGAATGGCGTCGTGCAGGATTGTCGGTTCGAGCAGGATATGGGGATCGGCGCGCGAATGTCGTACATGATCCGGTTCGACCGTATCAGTATCCGCATGGGGCGCATCATGCTCTACGATACGAACCGGTGCATCTTCACCGATTTCGACATCCGCGATTCTGTGACCCAGGGCATCATGATCTGGCACGGCAAGAAGAACCGGTTTGTGCGCTGCAAGGCTCTGAACATTCAGCGGGAAGGCATCGCCTTCAACGGGAGCTGCATGGACTGCGAAGTGCTCGACTGCGTGTTCGACCACTGCGTATGGGCAGGTATCAGCGTGGAATGCAGCCCGCGCATCGTGATGCGAGGGAACGAGGTTGCGGAGTCTCGCGGGTACGGTATCGTTCTGGCGTATGACTCCAACGACCTCGTCGTAGAGGACAACGAAGTCAACTACAGCGGGCAGGACGGCATCCAGCTTCAGACATGCAAGAACGCCAACATCATCGGCAACAAGGTGCGCAACAGCGGATCGGCGGGGATATGGTTCCTCGGCAGCGAGTCGTCCACCGCGAGCAACAACGTCATCGAGCAGGCCAATACGGGTATCTCGGTGACCGGCAACAAAATCGGGAACGTGCTCGAAGGGAACGACATCAGCCATTGCATGAACGCCATTGAGATCGACGGGAGCAAGCACGTGATCCGAAGCAACAAGATCTACGCCAATCGCAATGCCATCAATGTGAAAGCGTCTTTTTCCACCATCGAGGGAAACACATTCCGGGACCTGATCAACGGCATCAACCTCAACGGCAGCAACAACACCGTCCGGAGGAACTCTTTCGAGTGGATGGGGGTCCCGCTTGCGGTGTATGAAGGAAGCGAGAACGGCATCACCGACAACACCATCAAAGGCTTTGTCTTCCACGGAATTCACCTCGCCGCGGGGGCAACAAGGAATGCCGTTACGGGCAACACCCTGGAGGGCGGACGCAGCAGCGCGGGGGCGCTCACCTGCGAAGGCGCAACCGAGAACCGCATCGAGGCGAACACCTTCGAAGAGAATCCCATCAGCATCAATGTCACCAAGAGCAGCAACAACAACACCATCACCGGCAACCGGATCCACCGCGCCGGCACCGGAATCATTGTGGTGGACAGTACGGGCAACACCGTCACTGGCAACGCATTGTCGGGCTGCGCCACGCCCCTCAGTATCTTCCCGAAGTGGATGGAGAAAAACAAGGTTGAGGCGAACGAGGTAAGGGAGTAGCGGTGTGCAACGGCTCGGATTCCTGCTTTGGCTATTGGCCTGCGGACAATCCTTGCAGGAGAATGCGCCTGCCGCTTCGGTTGCCGCGTCCATCCGACAGGAAGGCGGCAGGGAGGTCGTAGTTCTGCAGAGCGACACGGCCCTTCTCGAGGTGATTCCTGCAGAAGGCGGCGTTTGCAGCAGGCTCAGTGTGAAAGACGGAGAGTTTGCCTTCGACCTGCTCTCAAATGCGGAGTTGCTGCGGGACGTCTTCAATCATGCCGCGATGGAGCAAGACAAGCCGACGATCTCCTTCCTGCACCAGATCAACCAGACCGCACCCGACTCCGTCACCCTCGCCCTCACTGCGAAGCTCGACGTGACAAACTCCGATGAATCCGTCGCCGGCGCGACGCTGGAAAAGCAGATCACTCTCCACGCAGGCAAACGGTACTTCGCGGTCAGGCAGGTGCTGAAGAACACCTCCGGCGACGTTCTCGGCGCCAGTCTGGGAACGCGGAATCGCTTTGCGCTGAGCGAGGTCAGGGACACCGAGTCTTTTCTTCTCCCCACGGAGCGCGGGATTTTGCGGATTGTCGGCGGGGGGATCGATAACTTCTACGCCCAAATGGCGGACTGGGAATACAAGCCCACCGACGGTTGGTACGGCGTCGTCAACCCGGTGAAACGTATCGGGTTAGTGTTCGTTCTTGACCGCAACCTGCCCGACGCCTTCTACACCAACAATCTGACGGCCGTGGGCGGCTGGTGTGCGGATAGTGGGATTCTCGACCCCGACGTTGTGTTCGAGAACGCCTATGTGGTCTTCCCCCTGCGCGGTTTCCAGGGCGTCGCTCATGCCAGTCGCCGATTGATTGCCGATGTGCAGGTGACCGGAACGGGTGGGACCGAGGTGACTCACACCCTCGCCGGGGGAGTGGCGCCTCTCGGTGAGGTCTCACTGAAAACACAGGTGGAGGGGATTACCAGCAGGAAGCTGTCCACACTGCCGGACGTGACAATGCACGAAGTCGGCGTGGATCCCGCAACAGCGACCGTAGCGCTTCCCGAACCGCAGCAGGAACCCATCGTGATTCGGGTCACCGCAAGCGGGAACGGCTGGCAGGAAAGTTACGCAACCTACTTCGAGGGGAACTTCCGCCAAAGCATCTATCCCGGATACCCGTATAAGCCGCAATACAAGAGAGAAGGGAAGAGTGGAAGGATGGAGTAGTGGAAGCGTAAGAGACCCGCAGCGGAACGACCCGGCACTCAAAAATACGCCCGAGCAACCGCAGATGGGAGAGTCGTTCCATACTGCGTAATGGGAATGGACGCCCTGAACCGAAGTGGGGCAGTAGGTTGCCATTGTTGTTGCAGGTGGAGGACGTGGAGAATGTGAGGGTGTGGGAGGGAGCGGAGAAGAACTCGGCGCACATGGAGAATCTCGTGAACCTGCTATAATGTCGAACGGCGTGACATGATCAAATTGAAATGTCGGCGGAAAGCTTGCTGCCTGTTGGCATGTGTAAGCGCCGTCGTCGTACCCCTTTCTGTTCGGGCCGCCGACTATTCCCTCGGTCATTGGAAACAGCTTGCGTCCATGCCGGGGGGGAAGTTCATCCATCGCTCCTTGGTGGTTGATGGTCGTCTGTACGCCATTGCGGGGGCCAATGAGCATGTCTTTCATGCGACCATTCGCGCCGACGGGTCGTTGGAACCGTGGAGGATGACCGCCCCTCTCAATGTCAACTATCCCGCCGCGGCGGTGAAAGGCAATCGCATCTATATGGTGGCGGGGAGTCGCCGAGGCGTGAGAGCGCAGAACGCCGTCTTCTACGGCGACGTGCAGCCCGATGGAAGCATCAAGGAATGGATCGAAGGGACCGCGTTGCCGGATGATGTCCTTCAGGGCGGCGAGGCGGTGGTCGTGGGCAACAATTTGTACTACATCGGTGGGTGGCATCGGCGGCAGGCGTTTCGCGCGCTCATCGGCGACAAAGGCGATCTGGGGACATGGCAGGAGGTGCAGCACCTGTTGTCTCCTCGCTGCGGTTTCGGGAGCGCGACCTTCGGCGGAGAGATTTACGTGTTTGGCGGAAGCATCATCCACCTGGTCCCCACGGACAGCGCCTGCCGCGTCAAGGTGCTGGGAGACGGGGCGCTTGCCAAATGGCGACGCACTGCATCGCTTCCTGTCGAGAGGGGCGTCTTTGCCACGGCGCAGCACGAGAACCAGATAGCCATTGTTGGAGGCAGCGACTTCTCCGATGAGGTGTATCTCACTCGCGTTCTGCCGGACGGCAACCTCGCCGACTGGTCCGCGGGACCTCCCTTGCCGCGCCATCTGAACTATCCCGGCGCGGCAGCGTACCGAGGGTGGGTCTACGTTACCGGCGGTTGGGGGCAGAAGGAAGACGGCAGTCGTTACGTGTCCAACGAAGTGTTTGCCGCGCCGCTGGCAGGTCCGGCGCAATAGCCCGCCCGATTCTGTTCCTCCCCCGATGGGGCCCAGAGCGTCAGGGGGCATTCACCAACAGACCTCCCGGCTTCTGTCCCGTTGCCTTTCTGCGCGCTTTTTGCTATCATTTGCAAGCGCGAGAGGCTAAGATGACGGCGACTCTCCGACAGTGAGAGCCACCGCGCAACCTCACCAGGAGGGCTTTGTTGTGGCGACTCTGACCGAAGTCTCGGCTGTGGTGAAGTATTTGACCGGTGCGTTGACCCTGGTTATCGGCATCGGCGTGATCGTCGTTTGCTCGCTGGAGTGGAGGTACTGGAAGGCCGGTAGCACGATGATCGACAAGAGCCAATTGGGACTGCGGCTGGGCGGCGGTGGTCTGCTCCTGGTCATCCTGGGGATGATTTTCTTTGGCGTGTTCTTCGCCGAGATGATCAGCGAGCGACAAGTATTCCTTTCTTTCTGGACCGTCTGCATGGCTCTGGCGATCATGCTATTTTTGATCGCTGTCATTGACCTCCGCAAACTGGCTCACAGGCAGAAGAACCGCGAGAAGGAGTTGGTCAACGAGTTTGCATCGGTAATCCGCGCCGCGGTAACCAAGAAGGTCGGCGGAGAGCCTCCTCCCGACGGACCCGACCGCGCCGCGCCGAACGGTAACTGATCTTCATGCAGACCACTTTCCCCGATATCGAAAGGGAATTCATGCGGCGCGCCCTCCGTGAGGCAAGGAAGGGGTTGGGGTGGACCAGCCCGAATCCCTGCGTGGGCGCCGTGGTGGTCCAGAACGGGGAAGTGGTTGGCGCGGGGTACACGCGTCCCGCCGGTGAAAGACACGCCGAGTACTTTGCGCTCCGGCAGGCAGGGAAGGGCGCTCGCGGCGCAAGCGTTTACACGACTCTGGAGCCGTGCTGTTACTACGGACGAACTCCCGCCTGCACGGAGGAGCTGCTGGCCAGCGGGGTGCGGAAGGTAGTCTCGGGGGTGCGCGATCCCAACCCTCGCGTGGACGGTGAGGGATTCCGTCAACTGCAACGCGCAGGTGTCGAGACCGCTGTCGGCTTGTGTGCCCGGGAAGCGACGCGGCAAATGGAGGGCTATCTCAAGTTCGTGGAGACAGGTCTGCCCTTTGTGACGCTGAAGATGGCCATGACGCTGGATGGCAAGATCGCGTCGCCTTCCGGTGAATCGAAGTGGATTTCGGGTGAGAGCGCTCGGCGGCACGTCCATCAGTTGCGGCACGAGAACGACGCGGTGATCGTGGGGATCAACACTGTGCTGCGAGACGATCCGCAACTGACCGCACGTCATCGGAAGCGAGTGCGAAACCCTCATCGCGTGGTACTGGACGGCCGGGCGAGAACACCCGTGAAGTCGCACCTTCTGCGGGAAAGCCTGTCGTGCGGAGGGAAGACGATTATCGTTGTTTCGCGCGACGCGAACCCTCGGCGCGTCTCAGAGCTGAACCAGGCGGGAGCCGAAGTGTGGCAAGCGCCGCTCTCTCGTGGTGGCATCAGCCTGCGATGGGTTCTGCGCCGACTTGGTAAGATGGATTGCCGCGGAGTAATCTTTGAGGGAGGGAGTGAGGTCGCCGCGTCCGCTCTCGAGACCGGAATAGTGGATCGGGTGCTGTTGTTCGTCGCACCCAAGCTGCTGGGGGGAAGGGACGCCATTCCCGTCATCGGCGGCAGAGGTTTGGGGAGTTTGGGCAAGGCAGCCGTCGTGCGGGAGTGGACCACGCGACGGATGGGAGAAGATCTGATGATCGAGGGAGCCCTGTCCCCTCCGCTGGTTCGCGCGGAAGAGACGGCTGGGTAGGACGCGATGTTTACCGGAATCGTTGAATCACTGGGGAAGGTCACGCACCTGGAGCGCAAACCGGCCAGCCTGCGGCTGACCATCGACGCTCCGAGCATTGCGCGTGACGCCAGACCGGGCGACAGTGTGTGCGTCAACGGTGTGTGCCTGACGGTGACCGCGATCGTCGGAGCCACCCTGTGCTTTGACGTGGTAGAGGAATCGCTGCGACGCAGCAATCTAAGTGAGACCTCGGTGGGTTCTGCTCTGAACCTCGAGCCGTCCCTGCGGCCGGACTCCAGACTGGGCGGGCACTTCGTGATGGGACACGTCGACGCAGTGGGGAGCGTCTCCCGAGTGGTCCCGGAGGGGGATTCGGAGCGTGTGTACATCCAATGCCCCAGAGACCTCGCGCGTTACGTGGTGGAAAAGGGATCCATTGCCGTCAACGGAGTTAGTTTGACAGTGGTGGATGTGAGTCAGGAGCATTTCTCGATCGCGCTCATCCCGCATACACGGCAGATGACGAATCTCTCGGAGCTGTCACTCGGAGACAAGGTGAATCTCGAAGTTGATTTGATGGCGAAATATGTGGAGAAACTGATCGGGCCATACGCCGAGAGACTCCAGCAGGCAGCAAAGGACGAACGCCTGCTCCGCCTTCTACAGGAGTAGCCTCACCCCTATGGACAATTCCTTTATAGCGATCCAGCAGGCGATCAAAGACATTCAGGCCGGGAAGTTCATCATCGTCGTGGATGATGAGGACCGGGAAAACGAAGGCGATCTGGTTCTGGCCGCGGAGAAGGTGACGCCGGAGGCGATCAACTTCATGGTGAAACATGCGCGGGGACTGGTGTGTGTGCCTCTCCCGGGAGGGCGGCTGGAGGAATTAGGTCTCAGACCAATGGCCACGGACAACACCGATCCGTATCGATCGGATTTCTTTGTCTCTGTGGACGCACGCGCACGCGTCACGACGGGGATATCAGCCTATGATCGAGCGACCACCATCCGCACCTTGATCGACCCCAAGTCAACCGCCGCGGACCTGACCCACCCAGGACACATCTTCCCCCTGCGCGCGAAGGAGGGCGGCGTCCTGGTACGTGCGGGACATACCGAGGCGGCGGTCGATCTCGCTTCTCTCGCCGAGCTCTATCCCGGTGGGGTGATCTGTGAGATTATGAAAGACGACGGCAACATGGCCCACTTGCAGGACCTGATTGAGTTCGCCAAAAAACATGGTATCCGCCTGGTAACCATCGAGGAGTTGATTCGCTACCGTCATCAGAAGGAGAAGCTGGTACACCGGGTTGCGGACGCCCATCTGCCGACCGCATTCGGGCAGTTTCGCTGCTATGCTTACGAAAGCAATATTGACGAGGAGCCTTATATCGCTCTGGTAATGGGCGAGATCGATCCAGAGGTTCCCATACTGGTCAGAGTTCACTCAGGATGCCTGACCGGAGACGCTCTCTTCTCTCTGCGGTGCGACTGCGGAGACCAACTCCGCTCGGCAATGGAGTGCATTCAGCAAGAGGGCACCGGTGTCCTGCTCTACATTCACCACCACGAAGGGCGCGGTATCGGCGTGCTCAACAAGATTCACGCCTACGCTCTGCAGGATAGAGGGAGCGACACCGTGGAAGCGAATGAGGAGCTGGGGTTTCCCTCCGACATTCGCGACTACGGGTTGGGGGCTCAGGTGCTCACAGACCTCGGCGTGGCAAAGATGCGACTGATGACCAACAATCCGGCGAAGTACGCCGGTCTGGAGGGCTACGGACTCCAAGTTGTCGACCGCGTCCCAATGGAGACAGCGCCCTCGCCTGAGAATATCGGTTACCTGAAGACGAAGAAAGAGAAGATGGGGCATCTGCTGAAGATATGAGAGAGTGGCGGGAGCCGACCGCGTCGCGCGCGGGCGGCCAGATTACAGAACGGAGTTGTGAAGTCATGAGCAAGTTCTATGAGGGTGCATTCTCGACGGAGGGTCATCATTTTGCGGTCATTGTCAGTCGCTTCAACGAGTTGGTGACTCAGCGGCTTCTTGAAGGGACGCTCGATGCCTTCCGTCGCCAGGGCGTTCCGGACAATGAGGTTGAGACAGCGTGGGTGCCCGGCACGTTCGAGATACCGGTTGTCGCAAAAAAACTGGCCGCCACGGGCCGTTTCCACGCGATCGTGGCATTGGGCACCGTCATTCGCGGCGCCACCCCCCATTTTGATTACGTCGCTGGGGAAGCCGCGAAGGGCATCGCTCAGGTGGCCATGGAAACGGGCGTGCCGGTAATCTTTGGGATCGTTACTGCCGACAGCTTGGAGCAGGCTCTCGAACGCGCGGGCAGCAAAATGGGGAACAGGGGGTTTGACGCCGCCATCAGCGCGATTGAGATGGCCAACCTCATGGGTTCTATCTCATAGCGCTGGAGGCAACGGACTACACCTGATCTGCACCATCATGACTCCTTCCATCATAACGTTTGTCGTAGCATTGGTAGCGGCGTTCGCCCTGACTCCCGTGGCGGAGTGGTTTGCCCGCAAGGTGAACGCCATCGATCACCCCAAAGACCGGAACGTTCACGTCGAGCCAACCCCGCGGCTGGGCGGGTTGGCCATCTATCTGGCGATCCTCATCGCCTGCGTTGTGGAGTTCGTCGTCCGCGGCAACTTCATCGGTCTGCACATCGCGCTGGTCGGCAGCATTCTGGTGGTCGTGGGTTTTATCGACGATACTCGCGACATGCGCCCGCTACTCAAACTCTCCGGACAAATCCTCGCCGCTGTCGTTCTGTGGGTTACCGGGGTACGGATACTGGGAATTGCGGCGCCATTTGGGAGCGGCTACCATCATTTTGATGATGTCACCAGTCTTCTGACGACGGTGGCATGGACGGTGGGCATCACCAATACTATCAACCTCATTGACGGATTGGATGGACTGGCGGCGGGAGTCACTGCGATCGCCGCGGCTACGCTCTGTCTCATGGCCCTGCAGAAGCAACAGTCCATGGCAGTGGCCCCTGTCGCTGCGGCCATCTGTGGCGCCAGTACGGGATTCCTCCGTTACAACTTTAATCCCGCGAAGATATTCATGGGCGACACGGGAAGCCAGCTTCTGGGCTTCATGCTGGCCGCGATAGCGATCGCTGGAACCTTCAAGAACGCTGCAACGATTGCCGTCGTCGTGCCGGTGCTCGTGCTGGGAGTGCCAGTGTTCGACACGACTTTCGCGATTATTCGGCGGGCCGTGCACGGAAAGCCCATTTTCACAGCGGATCGCGGACACCTGCACCATCGCCTGCTGGATCGTGGACTGTCCCACAAGCAGGTGGTCATGGTTCTGTATCTCGTCACACTAATACTCTGCGCCGCAGCCTACGCGCTTTCAAGGATGTCCTGAATGCCCAAACCTCGTCTAAAAGTTCTCACCATCTTCGGGACGCGTCCAGAGGCCGTCAAAATGGCTCCGGTGATTCTCGAGTTGAAGAAACGATCAGAGGAATTTGACACGCTGGTAGCCGTCACGGCGCAACACCGCACCATGCTGGACCAAATTCTGAAGGGGTTCGCCATCGTTCCAGACTACGACCTGAACATCATGCAGCCTGGGCAAACGCTCACCGATATTACCCACCGTGTTTTGGACGGGCTAAGCCCCATTCTCGAAGAGACTTCTCCCGATGTCATCCTCGTTCAGGGCGATACCACCACGGTTTTCGCCGCCAGCCTCGCGGCTTTCTACGGTTACGGCGCCGGGAGAGAGATTGCCGTTGGACACGTCGAAGCCGGTCTCCGAACAGAGAACAAGTACAACCCGTATCCTGAGGAGATGAACCGCCGCCTGACCACGTGTCTGGCCGACATCCACTTTGCCCCAACCCCGTTGGCGAAGTCGAACCTGCTTCGCTATGGTGTGCGTGAGGAGTCCATCTACATCACGGGAAATACCGTCATCGATGCCTTACTATGCGCAGCCAACAACAAACCACTCAACCACAAGCCACGGGACTACCGAACAATCCTCATCACGGCCCATCGGCGCGAGAACTGGGGCAACCCGATGCGTGATATTTGTCGCGCCGTCGGGGAGATCGTCGATCGGTTCGACGACGTGAACGTTGTGTTTTCCATGCACAAGAACCCCGTTGTCCGCGAAGTGGTGATGGGAGAACTGGCAGGGAAGAATCGAGTCGATCTCATCGAGCCGCCCGACTACTTCGACTTTGTCCGACTCATGCGTGACGCGTACCTGGTCCTCACGGACTCGGGTGGTGTGCAGGAGGAAGCCCCATCCCTTGGCAAGCCTGTTCTCGTCATGCGCCGCACTACCGAAAGGCCGGAGGGTGTGGATGCAGGCACGGCGAGATTGGTGGGCACCAATCACTCCGACATCGTCGCTGCCGCCAGCGCGCTGCTTGAATCACGGGCGGCCTACGACCAGATGGCTCACGCAGTCAATCCCTACGGGGACGGCGGCGCCTCCGCGAGAATCGCGCAGTCGCTGCTACATTTCTTCGGTCGGTCATTTCACTGCCCTCAGGATTTCGTCCCATCGAAGGGGACTCCATGACCGCGTGGCAGGCTCTCGTTCTGGGGGCAATCCAGGGACTTACTGAGTTCATCCCCGTGAGCAGCTCCGGACACCTGGCCTTGGCTCACTACCTGTTTAACTGGACGCAAGGGACAGAGCAGGATTTCGCCTTCGACCTCGCCACCAACGTCGGTACTCTCATCGCCGTTGCGCTCTACTTCCGTCACGACTGGATCAACCTGCTGACACAAAAGGCACAGCGTGGAATGCTTGGTCTGATATTCCTTGCCTGCATCCCGGGCGGACTCGCGGGGATCGCACTTAGGGATATGGCGGAGACAACCTTCCGGGCGCCCGAGCGTGTGGCCATCATGCTGGCAGCGATGGGCGTTATCCTGCTTATCTCAGATCAAGTGTCCCGTCGGGATCGTGACATCACCCGAGTGAACTTGTGGGACGCTGTGGCCATCGGCGTTGCGCAGGCCTTTGCCATCATGCCGGGGGTCTCTCGTAGTGGCGCCACGATTGCCGCGGGTCTGTTTCGCGGACTGAACCGCGCATCCTCCGCCCGGTTCTCGTTTCTACTCTCATTTCCCATCATCGCGGGGGCAACGTTGTTCGGCTGCAAGGACCTCACAACCGGTTTGCCGCCGGGCGAGGGCCTGAATTTCGCCCTCGCAATCATCGCGTCCGCCGTCACGGGCTTTGCGGCCATTGATTTTTTGCTCAAGTTCTTGCAGCGGCGAAGCTTCCTGCCCTTTGTCATCTACCGCATCGCTCTTGCCGTCTGCGTGTTTGTGGTGGTTCTGTTCAGGAGTTCTTCTCACCTCCCCGGCCCCGCTGCCGCCAAGTTGACAATGAGCAGGTCGGTTTGTATACTGAACCATCCGCGCCAGGAAGTCACTCAATCCGTCTACCGACGGATCGCACACAGCCTGATCGATTCCCCGGAGTCCGGGCGGTACTGAGAGTGGCCGCGCGTGTTGGTCTCCACGAGTGAGACCATTTGAAGGAGAGATCTTATGAGGAGTGCAATTCAGAAGACACTGGTTATTGTCGGCGTATTCCTCGCGTCTGCCGCTCCGAGCTGGGCCGGCCCTGCCCTCGTCGAACCCAATGACGTGCTGGATATTGTTGTCTACGACGAAGCTCAACTGACCCGAGACTACAACGTCAGCCCCGATGGGCACATCGACGTCCCCTTCGCCGGACAGGTGAGGGTGGAAGGACTGACTCTCATTCAGGTGGGCCAACAACTGCAGAGAGCACTGTCCACACGATATCGGGACCCGATCGTTGCCGTGGCATTCCGTGAGCGTTCCCGCCGGGAGTGGGTCTACGTTGTTGGAGAGGTCAAGATCCCCGGTCCCTATAGCTTTGCCGCAGGATATACACTCAACGACTACGTTGGACGCGCCGGGGGAGTGACTGATGCCGGCGGAGCGGAGAGCGTCCTTATCCTTTCCGGGTCTGATAGAAAACAGGCTTCGCTCTTTGCCGAGCCGAAGAGCCAACCACCGCTGCGCGCTGGAGACACGATCTTTGTGCCCCTGGCGCCGCAGCAGGTGTACGTATTGGGAGAGGTGACCACTCCGGGATCTCTCCGGTTCGTCGCAGGATACAACGTGAAGGACTACGTAGGCCAGGCGGGAGGTCTGACGCGGGACGGGAGCCCCGACAACATTGTCGTTATTTCCGGTACACAGCGCACCGATACATCGCTCGATCCGACTACCCATGCAAACCTCCTCCTGAAAGCAGGGGACACGATCCTCGTGCCGACCGCCCCCCATCAGGTCTACGTTCTCGGGGAGGTGAGGGATCCTGGTCCGGTACAGTTCCTGGCCGGCATGACGATGCTCGATGCCGTCAACCAAACCGGCGGCCCATCTGCGGATGCAGACATTTCCAGTGTGGTTGTGTACCGCCGTGAAGGAACTCCGGAGGGAGTCGTTGTTGACTACCGTGAAGCCTTGCGCAATGCCACCTCCGCCTCCAATATCCTGCTGAAGCCGGGAGACACGATCGTTTTGGGGCGCGCTCCTCTAATCTACGTGTCGGGAGAAGTGGCCCATCCGGGAGCATTCTCTCCCTTGCCGGGGTATACCCTCGCTGACTTCATCGGGTTGGCAGGAGGGTTCCTCGGCAACGCCAACATGCGTAACGTGCTCATCACCCACGGCGACCAAACTACAGAAATTGTTGATATGCACCCCGGAGGACCCGGTGCCGTGAACGGTAAGCGCAAGTTGCGCCCCGGTGATTCCGTGTACGTTCCGCCTCGCATTGAGAAGGTCTACGTCGGCGGAGAAGTTGCACACCCCGGCGAATTCGATGTGAAGGAAGGCTTCCGAGTGTCCGACTATGTGGGGCTTGCCGGAGGGATGACCGATCGCGCCGACGCCAAGCGTGCCCTTTTGTTCCGTGAAGGTGAGGAGAGATCGGAAGCGGACACCTTCAACCTTGGAAAAGTCCTCAGCGGCAAGAACGAGAAGTGGAACAAAGAGCTTAAGAACGGCGACACCGTCTACGTCCCGCAGAAGCTGTGGGCAAATCGGATTGAAGATTACGGTATTCTTGGAAGCTTGTTGACGACCGTTGCTCTTTGGTTTCGGCTCTCAAAGTGATACCTGTCCGGCAGCATCACTGCCCCTCCAGATTTGAGAAACGGGCTTGGTCAAGAGGCGGGTTTCCCTGACCCGACTTGTGAAAGGCAATGGCGATGCCGCAAAAGACGAGGAAGGCAAGCTGTCCGGAGAGAGTGCCAACGCACGCACCAACAGATCCCAGAGAGGGAATCAGTAGATAGGCAACCACGAAGTTGATAACGACGGTCGCCACGAGTCCGTAGGTGAGGCTGATCTGTCTGCCGAGGGACAGCAAGGCAAACCACAGGAGACTGTTGGGGAACATCACGAACAGAACAAAGCAGAGGTACTTCAGGACGACGACCGACGCGCTAAACCCCTCACCGAATGCTCTATCGATGATGACTCCGGAGAGTCCGTAAAGCCCTGAACAAATGAGCGACGCGATGACGACAAAAGCGAGTACGAGCTTTCTCAGGAGGTTCCTGAATCGGGTGGCGTCCTCCCGGGCAAAGCGAGCAAGGATAGGGTAGGCCGGTCGGACGATCATGTTGGGAATGACGATGAGTTGCTGGACAATCCGGTAGGGAGCGTAAAAGATGGCCACTTCACCGCTGCCTCGGAGCTTCCCCAGCAGGAAGATGTCGATGCGTTCGTGCAGGTTACGGAGAATGGTCGCTACGCCCACCGGTATGGACTCCCGAAGGAGGTCCAGGTAGATATGCCTGGCATGGGGTTTCTGAGGAGCAAGCATCTTCTTGAACGAGAGCGAGAAGCCGACACGCGCAACGATGGCATTAGCCAAAGCTGAAGCGCCTATGACGGAGGCCAGGCTCCAACGGGAATGGACTTGGAGCACCAGAAACGTGAACGCCACCGTCAGCAGCATGTTTGCCACGTTGAGAATGGACTGAAGATAGAAACGCTCGAACCCGAAGAGCACTGCAGTGTAGACATAAATGGACAGGAGGCTGAACATCCAAAGTATGCCGACATAACAGGCCGCTCGGACCTCGACCGGCATCGGGAGAAGGGCCACGACGACTGTCGCGATCAGGCCCAGCAGACCGCCAATGACCACTCGCAGGGACATGGCAGCGCCAAGATACTGCGATGCGAGGTCGTCTCGCGCCGCAATCTGCCGGATCAGGATGAGATTCATTCCCGCGGCGGGGATATCGGTGGCCAGGTTGAAGGCGGATGAGATGACGGCGTATTGCCCGAAAGCCTCCTTGCCGAGGTAGTGGGAGATCAGCCAGACAAAGACCAGATTCAGCGCCGCGACAATGATTCTGGCAATCAGGATGACAAGGGAGTTCTTCGCGATCCGGTGACCCACCGCCAAAGGGGACGCTCCTGACAAGCAAACGTGAACCATGAATATAGCACGACGGTATGCGGACGTCAAAAAGAGGACGCCTCACGACCTCCTCGATCTTTGGTCTGACCGTTCGCAGTGAAACTGATACAGGGGAGAGATGCTTTGTCTCCAGAAGGAATGAATGCGGAAAACCGGTACGAGACGGCGGGCGCCCCCCGGCTCCCAACCGAGCCGTTAACACGCTCCGCGCTAATTGGGTTCGTTCGGACGCTCTCCAAGCGGAAACGCACCGTGCTTGGGGTCGCCCTTCTCTTTTTTCTGGTTGTGGGATTCTTCACTTTCGTTGTAACCCCGGAATATGAGTCGTCTGCGGACATCTACATCCGTTTTGAGAAACCTCCCATCGTCTTCTTCCCCGATGTCACACCTCAGGTGAACGTTACGGGCGATATCTCCATGTCGGTGACGGCAAGCATGCGAGAGATGGTCTGGAGTCGCGTGATTGCAGAGAAGCTCGTGCGGGAATTCCAGTTGGACAAGCCCGAAGTCAAGAGGGGACTGAGGGGAAGACTGCAGAACGCCATCAAATCGTGCATCACCGGTTTCTTCCTGTTTCTGGACAAGGTCGGGGTCATGGAATACAAGCCAGACCTGTTCCGCAAGGCCGTCGACGATCTGATTGACCGTATCGACGCAGAAGTCTACGAAGGCACCTCCATGATGGCCATCTCCTACCAGGACAGCGACAAGAAACGAGCGCAGACGATCTGTTCCAGAATCGTGGAACTGCTCGAGGTGGAGTATGAAGTCTTCAGCCGCGACGACTTGGAGACCGGCTACCAGTTTGCCCTTGTCCAGCTTCCCAAGGCCAAAGTGCAACTGGAGGAAGCCGACAGAGCGGTGGAGGAGTATAAGCAGCAGGCAGGAATCATCTCCCTCCCCGAGCAGTTGACCGCGGCGGTGAACTCCCTCAAGGATACAGAAGCGCAGCTTCGTGATGCGCGTGTGAAGGAGGAACAAACGCAGAGGCGACTGACGACCGTCCGGAAGCAATTGGCCGACCAACAGGTGAGGGTTGTCTCTGCCGAAGTATTGGAGACGAATCCATCCGTGATGCAGTTGAAAGCGACGCTGTACGACAAAGAGCGTTCCGTCGCTTCCCTGCTGGAAAAATACACCGAGGACCATCCGGATGTGAAGAAATCGCAGGCAGAAGTTAATGAAACTCGAAAACAGTTGCGACAGGAGGTCGTGAAGATTGTGCAGAGCCAAACTACCGCCCTGCACCCGGAGCATATCAATCTCCTCGACCGAGTTGCCGTTCTGCAAGCGGACAGCGTGACAGATACGATCGGCATCCAAGCTCTTGCTGAAGAAATGACCCGATTGCAGAAAGTGCAGCAGGAGCTGCCGGGAAAGGACCGGAGGTTGACCCAACTGCAACGTCATCAGAAAAGTTCGGAGGAAGTCTACCTCGGGATACGCAACCGCCTGGAAGAATTGGAGCGGTTGCGGGAAACTCCCATCCCCAACGTGAACATTCGCCTTGCGGACCCTCCCTTCCTGCCCAAGTTCAGCGACATTGCTTTTCCACCGATCATCATCATCGTTCTGGCGACGCCCTTGCTGGCCTTGCTCTTCGGGATCGCCGCGGCGCTTCTGGCTGAGTACTTCGACAACTCCCTGGCCACTCCCGAAGAGGTGGAGCAGTACATCGGGTTGCCGGTGCTGGCTGCCATCCCCGGCCGTGGTCGGAACAAGGGGCGCGGGAAACAGTAGCGAAACCATGCACCAGTCAGAGCGTCACACGAAACAATACAGGAGCATTCCCAGGGATGAGAACATCTTCCACCGCGACCAATGACCTTACCGCCGGTCTGAGCCAGTTCACCTCGGCGGAGCGTTTCGCCTACCAGCAACTGCGAGACCGTATCCTGCTGCAACGCCATGGTGACACCCCTGTGAGGTCGCTGCTGGTCACCAGCGCCCGACCCCGCGAAGGAACAAGCACGATCGTCGGTTGCCTTGCCCTCACCTTCGCAAACAGCGCCGCCTGCCGCGGGGTTTTGGTAGTCGACACGTGCTCCGACCGACCTCAACAGCAGAAGCTGTTCGGCATCCATCGGACACCCGGTCTGTCGGAATTTCTGGAGGGTGACTGCCCGGCTGCAGAAGTCATCAAGTTCACCGCAGTAGAGCGCATCCACGTTCTGCCAGTTGGCGCCGCGGAACTCCGCATTCTGGACTATCAAGCTCGTTTTCAGGAGTGGTTGCGCGGCGCGTCAGAGGAATACGACGCTGTCATCATTGATGCACCGTCCGTGTCGGAATCAACCATCCCCGAGGCCGTTGCATCGCTTGTGGACGGAGTTGTGCTTGTTGTCCGATCCGGCCATTCTCCCCGCGATGTGGTGAACGACGCGTTCCAGCGGCTGGCCGTGGCCGGAGGCCGGATACTGGGCGTGGCTATGCAGAATTACGTTGAGCACGTCCCTGCTGTTCTGCGACGCCGACTGAGCGTATAAGAAAGGTCCCGATATTTGCTGAACCCATCGACCAGCACAGCCGCCGCACTGCCCGTCTCTCCGGGTGGCAGGCCTCTTCGACTCCCCAACGGATGGGGTCTTGCGCTGGGCGCGGTCGCCCTGGTCCTCATCCTGGTACCTATGGGAGCGGCAGTGGTGTTTGCGCCCTGGCTTCCCTTTGCCATGATCGTCCTCGCTGTGTTGCTCACCGGTATCGCTGTGCGCATCGATGTCGCGCTGGGTGTTACCCTCGCAACCATTGCCCTGGGCGTCTGTGGCGACCTTGATGACGAGGGAACAATCAGTGTGACGAAGATCATGATTCTCGTCGTCGCGGGGTTCTGGTTTGTCCAGGCCTTGACCCGGAAAGACTATCACCTCATTCGGATACTCTCCCGCGACTCCCCCACGCTTTTTCTCTGGCTCTACTTGCTCTGGGCTACTGCGTCGATGCTATGGTCTTTCAGTTGGGGCGGGTCGCTGGTAGCTGTTTTGAGGGTAGTCGGTCTCGGGGGAATGTATGTCATCATTCTGGCGATCGTGCGGAGCCGAACGAACCTAAAACTGGTACTGATGATCACCTTCATCGCCTGCGGCTTGCTGACGGTGGGAGGGGTCTATGAGATGATCTCTCACAAGTCCGTTCAGCAGTTCTTCGGTCGGACCAGAGCTATTACTGTTGCCACAAGCAGCGGAGAGAAGTTGAGCTCAAGAAAGTACGGCGAATTTGAGGAATCGGCAACCACACGCATCATGGCTGCTACGCAGGGGACCTGGTCGCGGGTTCTGACGACGTTCGGAAGTGAGAACGAGTATGCCGCCTACATTCTCGGTCTGCTGGGACCTGCTGTTGGCTTCTGGTTTGTGGTACGTCGCAAACTACACAAATGGTTGCTGGGAGGGTTCGTGTTCCTCATTTTTGTCAACCTGATCGGCACCGGATCGCGTGGAGGACTGCTTTCATTCATGGCGCTCTGTTTTGTCTGGCTGCTCTGTGCGCGGTTCCCGCTGAAGTGGCCTATCGTCGCCCTCGTTATCCCCGCTTCAGGCGCGGCCCTGTTTCTTCTTCCGCAGATTTTCGAGCAGTTTCGTTCCGGCTTCACGATGGAGGCAATCACGACAGACCCGAGGTGGTACCTGTACCAGATGGAGCTTGCGATTTGGCAGAACCGCCCCCTTACAGGGAATGGATTTGGCACCTTCTATCTGTCCTACGGTGAGTACCACATCCCCGGCGCTCCGTTCTGGCCATTGACAGGGCACAATGTTCCACTCCAGATGCTGGCTGAACTGGGGGTTGCCGGTTCCCTGCTGTGGCTCGCGATTTGTGGCAGCGTTACGTATGGCCTCATCTGGGCTATTCGCCACAGCCAAGACCGGTTCTCATGGTTCCTCTCCGTCGGCCTGCTGTCTTCTCTCTGTTCCTATCTGTTGAATATGTTGATGGAGAACTCGCTGGGGCACTCGCACTTCTGGGCATTGCTCGGACTGTGCGTTGCCTGGGTAGCCATACTGCGGAACGAACTGACGCAGGAGGGTGGTCTCTCCATGCGCCCCGTCAGAACGCCCCGGAGCTATGCGTCTCCCGTGGCGGGCGCGGCCCACGCATAGCGGGGCGGGAAACGCAAACTAAGTGATATAGGAGTGCTGAATATTGGCATCGAAAAATAGAGTATGTGTCATCGGTCTTGACGGAGCAACCTTTGATGTGATCCACCCCATGGCCGCGCAAGGGAAGCTGCCAAACCTCAAGAAGATCATGGAACAGGGCGTTTCCCAGGAGCTCCCGTCCGTGATTCCTCCCATCACGACTTCTGCCTGGACTTCCTTTATGACCGGGAAGAACCCCGGCAAGCACGGCATCTTTCATTTCCGCGCCAACCCGTCGGATATTGATTGCGCGGAGTTTACCAGCGGCGCCTACATCGGGTGCAAAACCATGTGGGAGACCTTTAAGGATGAAGGGATCCAGACCATTGCGATCAATGTGCCTATGACCTACCCCCTCTTCCCCGTTGAGGGGATCATGATCTCAGGAATGATGACGCCCGGCGAGAACGTGCAATTTGCCCATCCTCCAGAAATCTTGGAGGAAATCAACCGTGAAGTGGGTGAGTACCACCTCGATCCCAAGGTTCAGGCGCTCGGGGCCCCTGCACTCGAGGACTGGGTGAAAGGCTTCTTCGAGGTGGAAGAACAGCGGGGAAAGGCCATCGTACACCTGCTGAAGAAGAAGCCGTGGGAGCTGGCAGTCGCAATTATCGACATCACGGATCGCGTCGGGCATCTCTGCTGGCGGTACTACCGACAGGATGGGAAAACCACAAGCTCTCCATTACTGAAGGATGGCATCGAGAAATGCTATGAACTGGCCGACAGAATCCTGGGCGAGATACTGGCAGTGCTTCCCGATGATACAACGGTGCTCGTAATGTCCGACCACGGCTTCGGCTCCTGTGAGAAGCTCTTCTACACGAATGAATGGTTACGACGCAACGGCTATCTGACACCGCGGCGCGTGACCCCTCTCAATTTTCGGAAGGTCCTTGGTTGTGAAGTGCGGCGCACCACACTGGAGAACGTGCTCATTCGCACCGGGGCCAACGCTCTCCGTCGATTCCTCCCCCGCACCTTGCTGGAGAGAGTGCTGTCGATCCCTGTCGTCCGTCGCAGACAGGGCTCCTGCAGCATCGACTGGAGCCGCACAAGAGCCTATGGCGCGGGACGGGGGATCTACATCAATCTCAAAGGTCGCCAACCCGAGGGCATCGTGGAGCCTGACGAATTCGATCAGCTTCGTGACGAGATCCTCGGGAAGCTGCGAGAGCTGCAAGACACTCAGACCGCAGAAAAGGTCGTGACGCTCGCATTCAAGAAAGAGGACGTCTACACTGGAGCTTTTGTTGATGAGCCACCGGACCTGCTTTTCGGTCTCAAGGACCTCGCGTATGTCCAGATCGACCAACTGGTTTTCGGGAAACTGTTTCGCCCCTCCAAAGGCGGAACGCACCGCATGAACGGCATCCTGATGATGCAGGGAACTCTCGTGAATCCCGAAGCGTCCCTTCGAGACATCAGCATTCTGGATATCGCGCCCACGCTGCATTACCTGCTTGGGCTGCCGGTGCCGGACGACATGGACGGTCGGGTTCTGGTGGACGCGTTTGAGGCGAGCTTTGTTGACGCGAATCCTGTGGAGACTCATCACATTGAACGGGAAGATGTTCGCCATCGCGGAGAACTCAATCCCGAAGACGCGGCCGAGCTTGAGAGACGGTTGCGGCTGCTCGGCTATATCGGCTGAATCCCGAATCCTGATCGACGCAGCTGTGGTATAGTATTGCCATTCTGGAGAGTTGGAGGATTATGACATGACAATTCCACGGGGTTGCCTGCTGCTGGTCTGCACCTTTCTTCTATTGGTGGGAACAGCTTGTCGGTCTTCCAGGCAGGAATCAAAGTCAACGAGCAAGGGATCCATGTCGCCGACAGATCGGGCTGTCGGCGACATGGAAAAGACCGGATTCCGCGTGGGTCTCCACGGGGTGCAGGGAAGGTTTGATCTCGCTCAACAGTCCGGGGCCACGATTCAGCGCGCCTTCCTGAGCTGGCAGAAGATCGAGCCGGAAAAAGGACACTACGATTTCTCCCGTCTGGACGAAGTGGCGCGAGACGCCGGCGATGTTGGGATTGACACGATCGTCACGATGCGGGCACTCAGTGAATGGGGCAGCAGCCCTGACACGGTTGGCGAGTACGAGAATACCTGGGGAGAGCAACAGACCAAAGAGCGCGGAAAGCGCAGTAGGGCAGTGGCCACTCGGAACAGTTATCCGAAGGAAGTGGACGCCTGGCTGAGGATGCTGGGAAAGATGGTGGAGCGGTATGACGGCGATGGTCAGGACGACATGCCTGGGCTGAAGCGTCCCATCCGTCACTGGCAGATTGAGAACGAAGTCTCCTGGCAGTGGAAAGGTCCCATGAGCTCTTATGTGAAGCTGCTTCGGCAATCTCGAGAGGTGATGCGGAAAGCGGATCCCCAGGCGCAGATCGTGCTCGGCGCCATCACCGCCGCGCAGTACTTTGCCCTCGATGCAGGTTTGATCAAAGATCCGAACATGCACATCACGACACCCAACGGAAAAAGGGCGGTCACCGTGGAAGAAGTCCGGAGTAATAAGATATTCCGAGACAAGAAAAAGGCCGTCGAAACGCTGTTCGCGGAAGCAGGACCCTATTTCGACATTGCGGACTTCCACTCCTACTCCAATGACGCTCAGTTCCTCTCGATACAGTCTGCGTGGATGAATTCCATCATGGAAAAGAATGGGTACACCCGACCCATTTGGTGTCTCGAATGCGGCGGGCCAGTAAGCGACTATTCGGAAGCACGCCACGCTGAGGAAGTGGTCAAGCGTCTTACGGTGGCGTTTGCCAGTCGCATCTCGACGGTGTTGTGGAGCACTCTGCTCCCGACTAACGAATTCGCGCAGAAGTACATTGATCTCAGTCTCGTTGACAACTCGGGGGGCAAGAAAGCTGCTTTCTTGGCATATCAGTTGATGGCAAGAATGGCTAAAGAGTGCACGGAGGCCAAAGTTATCGAGACGTCGGCAGATGTCTATGCTTACGAACTATCCGGTCCCGGAGGGAAGAGATACTGGGTGGGCTGGGCGATCGAGGACAGGCAGCGATTGACAGTCGAGACCGACGCCGTCCGTCGGGTGCAGATATACCAGGCACCCTACTCGAAAGAAAAGTCCGTCGAGGTGACAGTCAAGAACGCGAGAGAAACGCTGCCGATCTCAACACATCCGGTGGTGGTTGAGTCCGTGGATTAGTCCCTGGTGAACCTCGGCCCCCACCGTCGTCCCCCCCTGCCGACGCTCACCGATACGGAGAGACGAAGCCCACCGGCGGGACAGGTTCAACGTGCAGGTTGACGGGTCCGTATCCTTGCCCAAGCCCCGGGTTGGAGCGTATGGCTTCGGTGATGAAGGACTTGGCGCCTCGCACGGCCTCCACAAGACTCAGACCCCTCGCCAGTTGCGCGGTGATGGCGGCGGAGAGGTCGCCCATCCCGGAGAGTTCGACGTGCGGGAAGGCTTCCGAGTGTCCGATTATGTGGGTCTCGCTGGAGGACTGACGGAAAGGGCAAATGGCAAGCGAGCGCTGCTGTTCCGTCGGGGCGAAGACAGGTCAGAGGCAGATACATTTGACCTCGTGAAAGTCCTCAACGGGAAGAACGAAGAGCGGAACAGAGAACTCAAGAATGGAGATACCGTGTACGTTCCGCAGAAACTGTGGGCGAATCGCATTGAGGACTACGGCATTCTCGGGAGTCTGTTGACCACCGTTGCGCTTTGGTTCCGGCTCTCGAAGTGACGTCTGTCCGGCAGCATCACGGCCCCCTCCAGGTTTGAGAAACGGGCTTGGTCAAGAGGCGGGTCCGCCTGAACTGACTTGTGGAAGGCGAAGGCGATGCCGCAAGAAAGTGTGTGCGAAGAAGGAGAAACGAAGATATGCAGTTAGTGGACTCGTGCGATCCGCGGCCGGGGCGACCCATGGAGAGTCGGCAAATGTTGTTACGCTTCTTGAGCGCCCTCCATCGACGACGTCGTCTTGGGATGTCTGTGGCTGTGGGAACGTTTGTGGCCATCATGTTCCTGACCTATTTCGTGGATCCGGAATTTGAGTGCACGACCAGTATCTATGTGCCCATGGAGAATCTGCCCAACCTCCCCTTTTCCGACGCCCTGTCCCAGGAGCGGACTATCACCGGAGAACTGGGAGGCAATATCATGAATACACTCGTTTCCGTCCTCACCAGTCGCCCGATTGCCGAAGAGATCGTGCGGCGGTTCCGCCTGGACCGACCGCGCGAGAGCAGGAACCCACGCGACTTGATGCACCTCGCTCTGTCGGGTGCGGTTACCTCGGTATTCAAATTGCTGGATTCGCTGGGACTCATGAAATATTCCTCCGACCGATTCCGGGGGGCAGTGGATGACTTGCAGGACGGTATCGAAGCGGAAGTTTCGGAGAATAGCGAGCTCATCGTCCTGACCGTAAGGCATGGCAATGCAAGGGAAACCCAGGAGATCACGCAGACGCTCGTAGAGTTGTTTACGCAACGGGCCATCGGAATGACCCGACAGAATGCACGCAGGTTGCTGGACTTCAACCAAAGGCAACTGCCGGCGGCGAGGAAGAACTTCCTGAAAGCCGACCAGGAACTCTATGCCTACAAGCAGAAGCATGGCATCGTGTTAATTGAGGACCAGAAGAAATCCGTCATTAACCGTTTGGACAGCTTGGACTCCGTTTCGCAAGACGCTCGTGTGGTGCAAAGGGAATCCACCCGACGGCTTGCGTGGGTGCGGCAGCAACTGAAGCGCCAGTCGCCCAGCATTGTGTCCGCAACATCCATCGAGAACAATCCTCTGGTAGAGGATCTCAAGCAGTCTTTGTATGAGCAGGAAAAGGAGCTGGCTGCTCTGCTCACCAAATATACCGACTCCCCACCCGAGCGTGACACAGGTTAAGAGCCAGATTGAGGAGTCCCGAAAATCGATGGAGAAGGAGATCCTTCGTATTATGGGCCAGCAAACCATGGCCCCCCATCCGGAATACCTGTCCCTGCTCGACAAAGTCGCATCGCTTTCCACGGATGTCCTCGGAGCTGGAGTACGGCTGGAAGCGCTGGCGCAGGAGAGAAAGGGGCTTGAGTCGACAACGAGACAGCTTCTGCTGCACGACACGGTGATGAGCGAACTCACCCGACGGCGCACGGACGCGGACGCGATCTACAACGTTTTGCTGAACAGGGCGCATCAACTGCGGGTGTTGACCTCCAACGAAATTCCTCCGTATAACTTCGCCATAGTGGACCCTCCCCGGCTCCCCAAGTTCAAGGACATCAAAAAGCCTCCCTACGTTCTGATCGTGCTCTTCCTCCCGTTTATCTGCGCGTTCAATTCGGTCATGGTCGTCCTGTTTGTCGACTATTGGGACAATTCTGTGAGATACGCTGAGGAAGTGGAGGAGCTTCTCGGACTACCGGTTCTGGGAGAGATCCCCTCATGGACTCACCGGAAAACCACGCGGAGCTTCTCGTCGCAGGACCCGGACTCCCGTCAATCGACGTAGGAAGGAGAAGGTATTGAGCAGATGCTTCAATCGGCGCGGCAAGTCGCAACCGGACCGCCATGGGGGCACGGTGGATATGCACGATCTTACGGCGGACCTCTGTGGAAGGTTGCTGGACCGGCTTTGGACAGCGCTGCCGGCGAGGTCCTCCGGATCAGTCATTCAGATATGCAGTCCACAGGCCGGGGATGGCGCAACGACTCTCGCCATTCACCTGAGTCGAACCTGGGCCTCTTCCGCAACCGACACGAGAGTATTGCTGATTGATGCAGCCATGCGATCTCCGTTCATCCATCGGTTGGAGGGCGTGGCCAACGCTCCCGGGCTGCGGGAGGTTCTGTCTCGCGAGGTCAGTTTGGCCGAGGCCATTCAGACGGTGGAGCCGGGCAACCTGTCCGTGATGTCCACGGGGGCGCCGTGGCAATTGGCCTCGTGTCACATCTCCCAGTGGGAGGCACTGACTGCCCAACTTCGGGCGCAATACACCCTAACGCTTGTAGATAGCGGCTCGCTCGATCTGGAATCTACGGCAGCGGTGCTGGGAGGAGCCTGCGACGGGATTGTGCTTGTCGTCCGCGCCGGGAAGACCCAGCGACGAGCAGCCACAGAGGCCGCCGACCGGTTGCGCGATACGGGACGCGTTCTGGGGGTCGTGCTCAATGACGCAACGGTTGCACTCCCGCGCTGGCTGAGGACGTCTTTCTCCTGAGGGATATGATATGGCGCGTCCTTGGGACTTGTCGCTTGGCTATCTGCGTCATTGACGCTATTGGAGAGCTGAATTTCGTGCACCCGGCATTGCAGTCAACATGGAGGGGATCCGGTGGGCGGGCGACCCATATCCTCCGGAGAACGCTACCAGCGGGTCTGGCCGTGGTCGCCGTGTGTGGATTGGTGTCGTTGCTGTACGTCATCAATCCTTTGGTGGGTATGGTTTCGCTCGCCGGTGCCCTCGCGCTGTGGGTTCTGGTGCGCAACCACTTCTGGAGCATCCTGGCGGTCTACGCATCAATTTCGCTGGGCGTGCTGGGGCTCATTACCTCTGATAGCACGCTGACAGTCACCAAACTTCTGATCGCACTGGCAGCGATTATCTGGCTGGTCAGGACATTGTTCTATAAGGAGACGGATGCCTTCATCGAGACACTGAGGAACCCGGCCATCCACATGTCCATCGTACTGACATTCATCGTCTACCTGTCAATCTTCAATGCCCACGACTCCGGATTCGCCATTTACTTTTTTGCGAAGTTTGCCTCTCTTTGCGGGGTTTTCTACCTTGTGGTTCTGGCGATCCGAACCGAGAGGCAATTGTACGCTGTCATCCGAACGGTCATCCTGTGTGCAGCGATCGTGAGTCTGGGCGGCGTCTATGAAATGGTGACTCAGAGATCGGTTCATCGGCTATTCGGGCGCGAGCAATATCTGGCTGTGGGAAGGGAGGGGGGAGGGCGTCTGACCAGTCGGCACCAGTCCGGCTATGTGGCCCCGACACTTGAGACACAGAAAGGAGCATGGGTGAGGGTGCAGTCCACGTTCAATGATCCCAACACCTTCAGCGCCTATCTTCTCAGCGCAATCGCTCTGTCCCTCGCTGCATTCCTTGGAGCGGAAAAGCGAAGGGACAAATGGCTCTATGCTGCCGCTTTGCTTCCACTGGTGCTCAGTTTGCTGGGGACAGGTTCCCGGGCATCTCTGGGACTTCTGGGATTGGTCGTACTCATCTATTTCCTGCACCTTCCGTTCCGAAACAAGTTCGCTGCTGTGGCGATAGCCGCGGGTTCGCTGACGGTCGTCATTTCCGCCCTGGTGATATTGATGCCTCAATTCCGCAAGGGCATATCGATCGATGCCTTCAGGGATGATCCACGATATGGGCTCTGGACGATGGCTATACACATGATCGCGGACCACCCCTGGATGGGCGTTGGCTACGGGAATTTCATTGACCTGTACTCTCAGTATCGCGTGCCCGGCGCTCCTGGATTGCTGCAGCCAATGCCGCACAACTCTTTCCTTCAAATCTGGGCGGAGACGGGGACGCTTGGGGCAGCGGCTGCGCTTGGATTTGTCCTTCTGATTGTGTGGCAACTCTGGGTTGTCATGCGGAACACCAAAGACAGAAAACGTTGGTTCACGGCTCTGGCACTCACGGGAGCGGTGGTCGGCTACTTCCTCAACTCATTGACGATACCCATGTTGGACGACCAAAGCCTGTGGCTCACGGCTGCCCTTGGGGTCGCGGGAACTTCTGTTCTGCGTGCAGGGCTGGCATCAGAACAATCCCGCTGGGGCAGCTCAGTTTCACTCGCAGGCGAGAGTACCTCGCCTGCAGAAGACAGGGGCCTGGCGAAGAGCCGATAGGCTCCATAGAAAGGGATCCGAATGCAGCGCGTGCGTTACGTGGTACTGGGAATCGATGGAGCGACTTGGCGAAACCTGCGTCCCTGGGCGGAAGCAGGTTTTCTCCCGCATCTCCGGGCACTGATGCAGGAAGGGGCCTGGGGGTCGCTCCGCTCGGTGATACCGCCGGTAACCGCCCCAGCTTGGGTTTCCTTCATGACGGGCAAAGGACCTGGCAAGCACGGAGTCTACGACTTCGTCAAACCAGTGGACGGGACGCTTTTAGGATTCGATGTCATCTCCTCTCACGACGTGCGCGAACCCACCCTGTGGTCTATTGCGGGGGACCAAGGTAGGAAGGTCATCGTATTCAACGTGCCTGTTACCTACCCCCCAAAACCTGTGAATGGCTTGCTGGTAGGCGATATGCTGACCCCCAGCATTGAATGCGACTTCACCTATCCGAAAGAAATCAGAGAGGAGCTGCTCCGGGAAGTCGGTGACTACACCATCACGATCAACTGGCTGGAATACAAGAAGCATGAAAGCAGAAGGTTGTTGCGGGATCTCTCGGAATGCCTCGAACAAAGACGCAAGACCATCCGCTTCCTGATGCAATCCATCGACTGGGACCTCTTTGTGGGGGTGTTGACGGAAACAGATCGCCTGCAACACGCGCTCTGGAACGAGATTGAGCCCGGCGTGGGAACACAAGGGGCAGGTACTCCGCGGGAGATCCTGGATTTCTACCGTCAGGTGGATGACATCGTGGGGGAGGTGCGAGCCGCCGCGGGAGAGGGCTCCTACCTGTTCCTCATCTCCGACCATGGGTTTGGTCCGCTTCGCAGGAAGTTCCACACCAACAACTGGCTGATCCAACAAGGCTATCTGCGGATCCGGCCCGCGAAGCAATTCCTGTTGAAGGGAGTGTCGCTGTGTCGCCGGGCAATTCTCAAGCTGGCGCGAGTCTTGCGCCGAAGCCGCGTCCCGCGCCGATCTGCTACCGGGCCAGCTCAACGGAGCATTGCCGCCCCCTGGGGAGTGATGAAGATCATGGAGAATTGCGTGGATTGGAGAGGGACCCGTGCGTTTGCGCGTTCGTTCACTCAAAACGGGATCCACATCAATCTAATCGACCGGGAGCCCAACGGCTGCGTGACTGCGGGAGACCTTCCTCGTCTCAGAGACGAGATCCTCGCCAAGTTGAGGGAGTTGACAGACACAGCGCACAGTGAAACCGTCGTCGAGCAAGTCTTTTCGCGAGAGGAGCTGTACACGGGCCTCCAATCAGCGAACGCTCCGGACATCATCTTCAGGACGAAGGACGGCTATCAGACGGATCCGTTCATAGGAGGAAGCCTTTTCGACGACGCCAACGATAAAAGTGGCACGGGTATGCACACCGAGGACGGGATATTCCTGGTCAGCGGGCCGGGTATTCGACAGGGCGCTCGGATCGCTCCTGCACACATTACGGATGTCGCTCCGACGGTCCTGTACACCATGGGGTACCCCGCGCCCAGCGATATGGATGGCGCGGTGATCGCGGAGGCATTTGAGGCGTCCTTCCTCAGCGAGCGCCACCCTGAACAGGTCGAAGTGGAGCAGGTGTCCGCACACAGTGACGGCACGGCCTTTACGGATCAGGAGAGTGACCTGCTCAAGGACCGTCTTCGCGGGCTGGGCTATCTGGGATAGGTTCGATGACTCACGAGAGGGGCCATGGACGTTTGATGAAAATTGCGATGGTAACCTACGAGTGTTCTCGGCGCGGGGGCGTCGAACGCGTCGTTTTCGAGTTGTCTCGCCGTTTCGCTCGTCGGGGGCACGAAGTCCACGTGTTTGCCCATCAATGGTTCGACATGGAAGGAGAAGCGGTGCAATTTCACCGGGTGGGAGGAATTCCCATGCCGGGGTTGGGATTGTCGTCCAGAATCCTGAATTTCTTCTTCTTCAGCGGGTGGGCGATACGAGGCCATGCGTTCGATATCACTCACTGCCATCTCTACTCACACCATCGGTACGATGTGGTCACTTGCCATGGTAACCCGGCGGGGTGGGCAGCAGTCATGTTGCCCTAAATCCACCGCCTACCTGTCGGGCAGTGTCGATCCAGCCGTCCGGACCCCTGGGTTTACGAGTCAAGGGTTGGAGGAGCATCGCGGGAGCCGGTCTTGCCGGTGATTCCCCGCGTACAGTACCTCTTGATTCTTCAGAAGCCGTGCTGCCGCTCTCCCCAGGTTACAGCCGTGTCGGT
>MNXM01000142.1 GCA_001872605.1 Armatimonadetes bacterium CG2_30_59_28
GCCCGTTACCACAACTGCCACCTGGTGCAGGAATGGCTCAACCTTCATCCGCAGGTTCATCCGGTCTGGTTGCCGAAGCGCAGTCCTCAGTTGAACCCGGTCGAGGACCTCTGGCGTTGGCTGAAACCGGCGATCGCTGCCAATCGGACGCATCACGACCTGGAACCCCTTCGGCAGGCATGCCGAGCGGAACTGAACGCACTCACACCGGAGCAAGCGCTCAGGAAAGCCGGGCTCCTCGGCGGAAAGGGGGGACAGGATTTGTGACGACCTACTTATTTTGCGGAAAACTGGTCGAAGGGGAAAAGATGATCTCCCATTCTCCAAGAGACACAGTTCGGTGCCTCAAGGGAGCAATCGAAATAACCGTCCGGCGTCGTAGCCAGCCACCCATCTCCACTATCCAGACTGAAAAATGTCGCTTCCGTTCTCTCCGTCTCAACATCCCATATTCTGATGGCGCCGTCTGCTGACCCCGATACTAGTGCATCGTTTTGGAAGTTCCCCCACAAAAGGACGCCGGATCGCTTCAGCGTCCGGTAGCTCACACAGGCAGCTACACGATGGAGGCTACCCTCTTTTTCTCCCCTTTCAACCCGTGTTCGTGCCGAACACGGGTTGAAAGGGGAGAAAAAGATATCCTTTCTTGGCGCTCGGTAGTCAGTTGTGTGAGCTACCGGACGCTGAAGCGATCCGGCGTCTAATGTCGAAAAATTTACGAAAGGATGCAGTAATGGTCCACGCACGGGAGACCCAGCTTTTCGGCCGGCGCGGCTAGTGCACGCGCGCCTGCCGCGAAGTGAGTCCCATAGTCCTCATAGGGTTCCCCGGAACGCGCTCTTTCGGGGAGTGGACTCCAGAAGCCAAACACGGTGGGGTTGGGTGTTGTCAGGAGGACATCACTGCCGCACGCTTCCTGAAGTGCGCGGATCACCTTGCGCGCTGCTTCCTTTTCTGACTCGAAAGAGCCTGCCGCGCCGGCATTGAGTGGGATGTTGAAGACGACAAGGTCCGGCCTGAAGCGGAGGAGTGAAACCTCCATCCGCTCCCATTCGGTCCGGAAGTTATTCCCGCACTGACTGGAGTTGATGACATAGATAAAGCCGTCACATAGGTTCTCCACAGTGCCTCGGTGAGGTATTGTATCCAGTTCTTCCGCCCCAGTGTCCACGGAACAAGAGTCGCCCGTGACGACGATGGTAGTGGTCTGGTGGTTGCGGAGCCTCTCAATAGTCTTTTGCATCGATGTTCCCTCCAAGAGAAATGTGTAATCCGTTGCTTACCACGCGCGGATACGTTTCATCAGCGGCGCGTGGCGGAAGGCTTCCGCAAACTCAACGTTTGCCTGCGCGCCGCGAGCGCCAGCCTGACGCTGCAGAACGCTTGCCAGCGGGGGGAAGTCATCTCCACGGGCCACCTGGCTCTTGTGGCAGGAAAGCATCTGCAACTTGAGTCTCATGCTGTCGCCCACTTCCACGTAGAAACCTGGCTCGAAGTCGATCATCTCGATGGTGTCCATGTGCCACAGCGCTGGCGGATGATGCAACGCAGAACTGGACGTTTGGTGACCGCGCGAGGCGCAGAACCAAGTAGCAGCCTCGGTCAAGCGCGCCGCGGCCTGGTGGTCAGAGTGGTAATCATTGGGGGCGTGGCCGAGCACGAGGGTGGGTCTGAATTTGCGGAACACCTCGATGAGTTCGCGTCTCGTGGGGACGGAATCAACCAGGGAGCCGTCACTGTAACCACAGGCAAGAAGCCCTGCCCCCAGCAGCTTCGCTGCCGCGGCCATTTCCCTTCGTCGCACCGCTCCCAGGTCCTCAATGGGCGTTTCCGGCTGGCCACGATCCCCCTGACAGAGGACGCAGATGGCGGTCGCTGCGCCGTCATCGCGCGCCCGCGCGAGCGTTCCCGCACACAGCAGTTCCGCGTCGTCGGGATGTGCAACAACGGCCATCACACGTTCATTGGAGAAGTCGAGTCGCATGATTTCTATCGCAACCGAATGTCGGGTATCTGAGCCACGTAGTCAGCGATCGTCACTGACGCGTCGGCGTGCGTTCGCAGAAAAGACGCGGGGCAGGTTGCGCTGACAGGGCCGTGCAAAACCCGCCGGATCACCGCGCTCTGCCAGGGCCGGTTGCAGTACAACCGCAACCGTCCGGCGCCAAGTATTTCCTTCATGCCCACCGTCACCGCCCGGTCGGGTATAATGGAAATCTCTCCGCCGACGGTATGGCTGTTGATGGTCTTCGTCTCGCGAGTCAGCGAGAGAATTCGGGTGGGCAGCGCGCCGAACTCGTCATTGCTGACCAGTTCATCGGGCTCCGGAGGTTCGTTGAAGGCAACGTGTCCGTTGATGCCGATACCTCCGTAACAAGTGTCAACGCCACCGCGGGTGTCGATCACGTCACCCATCCGTTCCGGACACGCCGGGTCTGGAAACACTCGGTTCTCGGGTAGCGGGGCGAGGCCTTGATCGACCAGGTCATAGAATTTCCGGTTCATGTAGCCTCGGAAGCTGAGCGGGTGTCCAATGTCGACCCACTGATCATCGTCAGTCAGGTACTCATCCATGTTAATGAGCATCACCTCACGACAATCGAGGCGCTCACGGCTAATCCTCTCGGCAAGCATCGGGAACTGATCCACGGGGCCAACCGGCACAATCACGGTTGACCGAGGATTCTCCCGCATCTCCTGAAACAATGCTTCGGCGAAATGGAGTGCGACCGACGCCGCGTCCCCGACCGCTGCAACTCGCACCGGAGTCCCTTCTCCCAGGCGCTCAGGGGGAATGTTGAGGTAGTCTGGCAGCAGGCTCATCCAATTCCTCCGATACTTACGTGCTTCGTCTCGAGGTACGCGTCCAACCCTTCGATGCCCAGTTCGCGCCCCAATCCGCTCTGCTTCATCCCTCCGAACGGACACGGGCTGGTTGCGGGAACAGGATCGTTAATGCACACGGTCCCCGCTTCAAGTTGCTCCATCACGCGCATCGCGCGGCTGAAGTTGGAGGTGAAGGCATAGGCCGCCAGTCCGTAGCGAGAGGCGTTGGCGCGTCGCATGGCTTCGTCCTCGTCGTCGAAAACGCACACGGGGGCAACAGGCGCGAACGTTTCTTCTCTCATGCACAGGGCATCGTCTGGCACCTCCACCAGTACAGTGGGTTGGAGGAAAAAACCATTTCCGCATTCGTGACGTTTGCCGCCACAAAGGATCTGTGCGCCATTGGCGACTGCGTCGTTAATATGATTGAGAGCGCCGTTGAGCGCTTCCTCGTTGATGAGCGGGCCGATGTCCACTCCTTCATCGAGACCGTTGCCCACCTTCAGCTTTCCGGCTCTGTCAACGAACACTTCGAGAAACCGGCCATAAATGGGGCGTTGAACAAAAATTCGATTGGCCGCGATGCACGATTGTCCGGTATTCCGGAACTTGACGACAAGGGCGCCTTCCATTGCAGCGTCAAAGTCTGCATCGGCAAAAACCAGCAAGGGCGCATGGCCTCCGCACTCCGTCGAGAGACTGACCATGTTCTTTGCGGAACCCTCGATCAGGCTACGCCCGACGGCGGTGGAACCGGTAAACGAGAGCTTCCGACAGATTGGATTCGTGAGGAACTCGTCAGCGATCATTTGAGCAGGTCCGACAACCATCTGGTAGACCCCCGGCGGCACGCCGGCCGCTGCCACGCACTCGGAAAACAGCACTGCGTTGATAGGAGTGGCGCTCGCAGGTTTCAGGATCACCGGGCAACCGGCAGCAAGTGCAGGAGCCACTTTGCGCACGGCGAGAACAAGAGGAAAGTTCCAGGGAGCAATCGCTCCCACCACACCGACAGGGCTGCGCAAGACAAGATGCCGTTTGCCGTCCATCTGGTGGGGCACCACGCGGCCGTAGGCGCGGCGACCCTCCTCGGCGAACCACTGAAGGTGGTCAATGCTCATACCCACCTCCGCCTTGCTCTGGGCGAGGGGCTTGCCATTTTCAAGGGTGATGGTGCGAGCCACCTCGTCCGCGCGTTTTCCCAGTTCATCGGCAATCCGCAGCAGAAACTGACCACGTTCCTTTGCAGTAGTGCGGCGCCAACCGTCCCACGCTTGATTCGCAGCGTCGAGCGCCGCGCGGACGCGTTCACGCTCTACGGTGGCCACACGGGCAAAGACCTCGCCTAACGCGGGATTCACCACATTCAGCATCGGTCCAGGGCGCTGCCATTTCCCGCCAAGATATAGACCGTACTCACGTATTGCCATCCACTCCACCTGCCCAACTGTAAAGTAGCCTCGGACTCAAAGAGTCCGCACAGAATCACACGGAACCACATAAAATGGCTCGGGCGGCGCGGACTGTACCGTCGAGCATGGCCTGTGGGTGGTGTGCGGGCAGGGCGAGTTCAATGCCGACCCAGTCGGTATATCCGATTGCACGCATCGCTGCCGTAACCGCCGGCCAGTTGACGTCGCCTTCGAGCAAATAGGTCAGTGTGCCATCACTCTTCGCGTCCTTGAAATGGATACGTTTGATCCGCTGCGCCCCGATTTCCTTCAACCACTGCTCCGTGAACCCAAGGCCGCAGTGGACAACGTTGCCAACATCGAGGTACATGCCGACGCGTTCGTTCCCAACAGCGTCCATGAACTGCTGCCACTCCCGCGGAGAAAGCAGGAAGCGGTTCTCCACGTTCTCAAGACCAACACGGATGGTGGCCTCTTCAGCGATATCACCGACGCGGCGCGCCGTGTCCAAAGCGTAATTCCACAACTGACCGTAAGTCTGATCGCCGTCCCACCGCCCGGGAACGATGAGCAGCGTGTCTCCGCCCATGATGGAGAGGGCTTCCATCGCCTGTCGCGCTACCTCAACGGCCCGGTCGCGCTGTGACGCATCCGGTGAACCAAACGTTGGCCAGAAGAGCGGTCCCCCACGCATACTGGGAATCTTCAGCCCTGCCGCGTCCGCCAGCTTGCGCAACTTCTCCGCGGAGGGGCGCGGGGCCGCCACCGTCGGCAACGTTCCCTCAGGCGCAAACGTCGGTTCCACGCCATCAAAACCGGCGCTCTTGATGCGCTCCAACCAACGCGCCGCCTCCGCGTCGTCCTTCAGTACCATCGAGAACGCAATGGGGTTCATTGGGGTACCTTCTCCCAGTCTTTGAGAAACCGGCGGATCCCGATGTCCGTGAGAGGATGGTCGAACATGAGCTGGAGGATCTCAAAATTCACCGTGCAGATATCCGCGCCAATCTTTGCCGCCTCCAGGACGTGCAGCGGGTTGCGGCACGCCGCGACGATAATCTCCGTTTTGTACCCATAGTTGGAGTAGATAGTGTGGATGTCCTGAACAAGCACCATACCATCGTGCCCGATGGCATCCAACCTGCCCACAAACGGGCTAATGTAGGTGGCGCCACATTTCGCAGCCAACAACGCCTGAACAGCGGAGAAGTTCACTGTGACGTTGGTCTGAATGCATTCCGCCGCAAGTTGCTTCACGGCGATGAGTCCCTCCCGCATCAGGGGAATCTTCACCACCGCGTTACCTGCAAACTTCGCCAACTCCCGCGCTTCATCGATGATCTCGTTCGCTGTCATACTGACGCACTCCAGGCTTACCGGACCATCCACCATGTCGCAGATTTCCCGGTAAAGCTCCTTGTATGGACGGCCGGTCTTGGCGACATGGGTTGGATTGGTCGTCACCCCGTCAATGACGCCGAGCCTCTTCACCTCGATGATCTCTTCAACATTCGCGAGTATCAAGGAATATCTTCATACATCACCCTCCACTTGTTAGTCAAGGAATATGGTTTACCATCATCTGGGAGATCTGTCAAACCGCAAGGACGACTGAACGAATAGGAACGCGTCTCAGACCCGACCCTACGACTTGAGAGAGAACGTCGTCTCCGCAGTCTTGCCCGAACACAACTCGCGAACGGCGACGCGCCAGGCGCCACGGGGGTCGTTCACGGCGGTGTTGAGGGTGACTGGCAGCATGCCGTCTTCGATGAGACCATTGAATCCATACTCCCACGCCTCGGACTTGTCCGGGTAGTAGACGCGCACCTCCACCGGCACCAGACCGCGCACCGGCGTTGAGCGGTCGGAGACAAGCTCGAACAGGAAGCGGGCTGTGTCGCCGCGTTCCACCGCAGTCACTGGACGCGTCAGCTTGAGCGACTTGATGCGGTCACGGTACAGGCAGAGCAGTGTAGCCCCGCAGAACTCGGTTTCTACTTCTCCGCGATTCCATCCGTCTCCCGCGGGGCTCAGAGGCACTTCCCGGTTCTTCCACAGGTCGTACGCCCAGTAGTTGTTCCGGATGCGGAAGGGCTTGCGGGAAGTGGGTTCAGCCGCCTCGAGTTTCAGCAGATGATTGCGCACGCCGCCATCCCAGTCATCCGTGCGGGCCTTAAGAGACTGCTCGAGTTCATCGCGGCTCAAAGCATCCAACGCCCAGGCCACGGGCGTGGCACCGGCCTGATTGACGCGGATGAGCGTATCCGGACTCACGGCCTCGATCGTGTCTGGCGCAAGGTACAACTGCACGTACTTGCGGCACAGCGCCACACACTCCGGCTTGCCGGTGTCATACAATCCGTGGTTATCGGTGGGGTAGACCGTGCCGAAGGTTCCTTCGGCCTTCGTCGCGCCTTCGATGGGGATCGTAGTGCCGCTATCGATGACCACCGCGCCACCATTGCGAATGTATGCCTCCAGAGCGTCTTTGGCGCCCTGCGTCATCCACTGGTGGCCGCTGACGAAGATGACCTTGTAGTCGGCGGCCTTTCCTTCCATGATCTCTTCCGTACAGACGATGTCCAGCTCGGCACCGGCGCGGCGGAAGTTCTCGTACACCGCGCGCAAGTCGTGATTCTGGAAATGCCTGTCGTTTGCACGGAAGCAGAGCTGCGCCAGATCCACAAACAGCCCGGCCTCTCTGCGGCGAATTTCAGAGCGTTTCAGCAACTCCGCCACCCCGGCAATCCGTTCGCCGATGTGTTTCATCTCCTGGTACGATTCTTCCTCGATGTCCCATTTCTCCCGGTTGCGAGCATCCAGGGACCAGAACCCCACGTAGGCCGGGGCCTCTGCGAGAGCGCGGTAGATCACACCGCGCTGGAAGGCGCGCCCCCAGGGAATCCACGAAGCGGACAGCGTTGGCGCCGCGGGCTTGCCGCGATTCCCCATCCGCGCAGCCTCAATGGAAAAGGAGTAGCTGTGAAACCAAAAATCGTATTGATAGAACCCCGCGGTGTTCAGTGACTTGTGGGAAAGAGGCGGATAGAACCCCCGGGAGATGTACAGCGGCCCGCCCATGCACCCGGTGTCCGCTACCAGACTCCCCGGCCAGCCCGTCTGTATCCCTTCCATGGCTGCCTGGCTGATCTGCGAATACCGGCTCGAGTGGAGGCGCTGGTACTTGAGCCAGGGGTGATCGTCGGGGATGACGCCCGGCGGCACTTGCGGCATGAAGTAATTCTTGCTCATCTCCTTCATGGGGGGCAGCTTGTCCCGCGACACTCCTGTCTTCTTCTCAAAATCCGCCAGGGCAGGTTCACTGAAATCATAGTAACCCGGCATGGAACCATCGTCGTTGGTGAAGAAAAACGGGACGAACGCGGGGCAGTGAGCATCGCGGAGCAAGGCCACCTGTCGCCGCAAGCTGTCGCGATACCCGTCGATTCGCTCGTCCAGAATTGCGCGCCATCCGATGGCTCCCAGCACGCCATGATCCATCGCACGGCCATCTCCCAGGATGAGTTTCTCTGCATCCTTGTCCGTGTACACAGGCATCGCATTGGGGCGCGCCGAGCACATCAGGTTGTTGCGCAGCATCAGATCCATGTATCGCGCCAGCCGGTCCGCGACCGATGGGTTCTCAGGAGCGCCCTCAAGCTGGTAGAGGTCGAACAAGTTCACGTTCAGGTTGTTGGCGCGCACATACTCCAGGGCAAGTCGCTCACGATTGAGGTTCTTGCGGTGCATCTTGCAGAGGAACCACGGGAACGGATTGTTGCGACGTGAGGGGCAGACCCAGAGGGTCTCGTCGAACGTCTTTCCCTCGACGGTGCATCGCAGCTCATACACGCCACAGCGGAGATCATGGGTCTCCATATTCAGGTTTACGTAGAGGCCCGTTGCGCCACCGTGTGGATAGGTCTTGCTCCAAAGCTCCGACTTCCCGTCGTCCAGCCCCAGCTTCATCGTCTGCCCGTTGTATTTTGTTCCGTGAACCTCGACGCGAAGAGGGATCGTCTCTCCGCGCTGAAACGCCCGGCGCTCCAAACCTCCAAGCTTCATGGAAAACCGGACGCCGAATTCGGGCTCCGGCTCAATCTTTCGCCAGTCGACAGCCGGGACCTCGGTGACCGGTGTGCCGCTGTAAACACAGATTTTGTAGATGGCATCCAGCAACGGTTCCTGGCCGCTCATGTAGACACACATGCCCACGAGTCCGGAGTCGGGGTGCTCGGGGTTCACGGTCTTCAACCATGCCAATGCCGCCGCGTCGTCTTCGCTCTGCGCGAACGCACACGTCACGTCTTCGGGAGGCACGCCTGTTTGGAGGGAGTTGACCCAGGCGCCGTTGCCCAGCCCCCACTGCCTGGCGATGGGCATGGTCTTCTTGCCTGTGCCTTTCAGAGCGTAGATTCGGCGGACGCCGAACACGGCAGTCAAGTATCGCTGCTTCTCCGGCGTGTACGCCCCCTGGTCTGTGATGGTGAAATCATGCTCCCCCTCAAACGAGTAGAGCGTGGTTCCTCCCGGAGCGACGTATCTCCCACCCGCATGACAATACCGGTAGAGGGCGGACGATTTGTCCCACGGCGCCACCAGCGCGACCGGCGTCACATCACTGATCTGCAGGACTGCAGTCCCGGCACAGGTTCCGTCTTTAACTCGACGGTTGATCCAGTCCAGCAGCTTGGGTGTGTCGAGGAGAGTAAAGCCATGTGCGGTAAAGTACTGGATCGCCGGTTCCATCTCGCCGCCGTACACGACGCTGTAGTTGCTGTCGTAGAAGAGAACGTGCCTGGGGACACCGGACGCGTCATCGGCGGCAGAAGAGACGCCAATGGATGAGGCAGACAGAGCCACGAGCAGAGCCATCCACACAAGTGGATGCAGAGGCCGCGGCTGGAGCAATGGACCGGTTTGGATGCTTCCCACACGATTCTCCCGTTCCCTCATTCTCACGTTCCTCCTGAGTAAGGACTCAACTGTTCCAGGGGGTGCATCCCGGAATTACGGAAAAGCGGATACATCGACTTTGTCGCCGTAGGATAAAGCTCCAGCTTTGTCAGCGGCAAACTTCTTTCCCGCAATTCCAATGTGCATCTGACAAAGCTGGAGCTTTATCCTACGGCAATCTCCGTAATTCCTGAATGCACCCATTCCAGGAATGCCCCTCATTGCAGGCTGGGGAATTCTCACGTCCATGCCAAGATATCGCGCGTCTGGCGGCGAGATGTCATGGCGGTAGGCTCCGTTCGTGAACCCCGCCGTCCCCCCATGGAAGACCCCGCTCCACGTGCGTAAATCACGCGTGTGCCTGGTCCGACAGTTGAAGAATCTCGTGCGGGGATATCGCGCGGCCATAGGTCCGCAAATCGCACATCGAGCCGTGAAAGCGATGGCTGTTGCCGAAGCCGATTTTCAGAGGTGCGTCATTGCTCAAGTCGTAGTCGTTAGAGCTGTACGTGGATGAAGTCGCGACAGGGCGACCATCCAGATACAACTTCAGACAGCTCTCGTCCCGAACGGCCGCGATGTGGCGCCAGCCTGCTTCGAGCGAATGGTCGTGCGTTGCCATGCGCCCGGCCTCGATGCTGAGCACGTGTCCTGAAGGCAGCGTGCCTCCGAACAGCTTGCCCTGATACACTGCCATCGACCAAACGCGACGCAGAAACACGGTGGGGGTATTGTCGAGATTGCCGACAAACGTAAAATCTTCCTGATCCATGCGCCACACGTTCCCCATCGGCAGGGTGCCGAGATAGACTTTGCCGTTGTAAAGCGCCAGCGCCATCACTTCTCGTTCGTAGCCGACACGACCCACGTTGACCCACGCTTCCCCTCCGCCGTAACGCAGTACCTCACACTCCGGCCACGTGCCGACATAGAGGTTGTCCTGGTAGGTCACCGCGCCGTATGTTTGCGTTGAGCGAGCGGGTGTGCCGCAGTAAGTCCACTGATCGCCACCCTCGTAGCGGTAGACGGGGCCACCATTGATCAATGCGTAAAGGCGGTCCCTGTAAACCGTGAAAGACATGATCCGTTCGTTGGGCCCGATACGTTTCCAGTGGCCATCGCTCTCATACTTGAACGCGCCGCGGCGGTGGTTGCTGGTCACATATAACTCACCTCGGTAAACGGTGAGGCTCATTGCTTCGTCGGCCTTCCCCGTTTCATACCCCATCGTCGGTGTCTCTTCGGGAACCGCGTCCTGTGAGCCAGGATGCCCGCACTCGATCCACGTCCCGTCCGGTTCAACGCGGTAAACTCGTCCACCCGGACGTTCGTTCTTTGGCGGGCCGAGTCGGGAACCAACTGGATTGTATCTCCCAGTGCAACAATGCAGCGCCCCCTCGTATTCGGCAATCGACGTCACCGAATTACAGCCCTCCGGCGCGGCACCAAGGTCTGTCCATTCGCCATCCTCTGCGTACCTCCAAAGGTGGCCCGTCTCACCGGCTTCGAGTTCCGTCGTCCCCGCATACAGGTTCCCTCGAATCGCCGCCAGCGACAGAATCTGCACCGCACGGCCGGGGCGGCCGCAATCGGTCCACCGATCGCTCAGCTTCGCGTTGTCGATGCCGAAATGGATGTTCCGATAGTTCGGCTGGGTGGTGGTAGTTACTCCGGTGTTCGTGATGATGCCGAGGTTGAAGCCCCTCCGCGCGTCCAGGTCGAATTTGCTGACGATGTCGCCAACCACGTCTGTCAACCTGTTCGTCTTCACCCAGACTGCAATCGAGAACGCGTCTCGCCCGAAGTTCAGTCGAGGATGGCGCTCTATCTTGATCCCGGAGTTGAGGCCGTTGAAGGCCGCGGCTGCCATCAGTTCACCACCGGGGCCATCAGTCGTATGCTCGATGTTGTGACTCTCCACAACATAGCCGCTACCCGTCCTGTCTTCACAGTTCTGTGTGAACGGAAGGTGGGCAATCAAACCAATGTTGATCTCGCTATTCAATGGACGCCTCCCGATCCCGATTGCCTTCCCCCGGAGGGTCTCTGGCAGGACAAATTCAAGACGAATTATAGGCGCGATGGTTGGTGGTCGGCAAATCATTCCTGTGCCCCCCGACGAAACACATCCGCCTGCACCCATATTCGCGTAATGTTTGCGGGTATGGTGGATGTTTGAGCTTCTGCGTATAATGGATTCTCAATCGCGTGTCCTACAGGCCGATGTCCCAAGTCGAGACTGGTTCATACCGAGTGGTATGGATGAAAGAATGGGATTCGTGAAATCGTCCATCGAGAGGATTTGCCAATGAACACCAATGTCTGGATCGAGTCGGGCAGCAAGCTGATGCGGGAAACGCTGTGCCAGGAGGCGCGCCGGTGGCACCAGATACACCAACCGCCCGCGACGCTGGAGGATTGGCAAGCGTACCGAAAGGCGTTGCTTGATAAGTTACGACCGTTAGCGGGGACCTTCCCGGAACCGGCGCCTCTGAAAGTGGAGGAGTACGGGGAGTTACACATGGACGGCTACCGGATCAGGAAACTGACCTACCAGAGTCGGGAGAATTTCCGCGTCACGGCCAATCTCTATGTGCCGGACGGTAGTGGCCCTTTTCCCGGAGTTCTGGCCGTTCACGGGCATTGGAGTCAGGGGAAGATTGCCGCGCGTGTGGCCGCTCGGGGACACCTGCTGGCAAGAGAGAGAATCGTTGTGTTGACGGTGGATGCCTTTGGTGCGGGCGAGCGCGGCACGCGTCCGGGGGAATTTGAGTACCACGGCAAGCAGTTGGGCCTGTCACTGACATCCATCGGGGAAACGCTGCTGGGGATGCAGGTGTATGACAACGTGCGAGGTATCGACCTGCTGCAATCACTTGATTATGTGGATGGCGACCGAATCGGTGTCACCGGCGCCAGCGGAGGCGGGAACCAGACGATGTGGGTTGCAGCGTTCGACGAACGTGTGAAGGCCGCTGTGCCGGTGGTGTCCGTCGGCACTTTCGAGTCCTACGTGGGGAACTGCAACTGCGTCTGCGAGGTGCTGCCAGAGGGGTTGCCCACAACGGAAGAATGGGGAGTGCTGGGACTGGTCGCGCCGAACGCTCTGCTGCTTCTCAACTCGTTGCAGGATGGTCCTACCTTCGTCGTGAGCGAGATGATCCGCTCCTTCAACGCGGCGAGAGAGATCTATCGTCACTACGGGGCCGAAGAGAAGATTGCGTACAAAGCCATCGATCTCCCCCACGGTTACTACCCCGAAATGCAGAGCCACATGCTGGGGTGGTTCAAGCGCTGGCTGAAGGACGAAGGGGGTGGCTGGCCCTGCGCGGTGCCGGAGATTCCCGCAGTGCCGGAAGCAGACCTGATGTGCTTCCCCAACGGGAAACGGCCGGCCGCAGTAAAGTCCGTTCTGGAGTACGTGGCAGAGAAAAGCGCCGCACACAAGAAGCGCGTGCTCGCATCCGCAGACGTAACCAACCCGGAGAAGAAGCGGCAGGACCTAAAACAACTGATCAAACTGCGCGACGGCGCCGACTATGCCAGTCGGGGGCCGGCCGTTTCCGGGCATGACGGGGAACGTCCCTATGCGAAGTTCACCATCGAGTCGGAGCCTGGCGTGCTGCTTCCCTGTCTGCGGTTCTTCCCGCTCAAGTCGGAGCCCGTCTCCACGACGATCGCGGTCCACCCGGGGGGCAAGGGCAAGGTCTACAGCGCGGAGCGGATTGATGCGCAACTTCACCAGGGGAAGTCGGTGTGCGTGGTCGATCTGCGGCATACGGGAGAAACCTGCTGGGACACAACGATGGACTCCATCGATCACGATGCTTCTCGCGGGAGCCTCTGGCTGGGGCGGACCATGGCAGGCGACTGGGTGAGGGATCTCCTGGCTGTAAGATCGACTCTTGCGGCTGAAGCGCCGAACACACCCGTAGAGGTCTACGCGGTTGGCGAATCTGCGCTTGCAGCCGTGTTGGCTGCGGCTCTCTTTCCTGACTTCAGCGGCGTGACTGTAAGAGAGATTCTGTCTACGTATGTCCTGACAGCCGTGGTTCCCACTCAGCGCATGAGCGTCTGCATTCCGAAGATCCTCTCATGGGGAGACGTCAGCAGCATCGTCGCGCTGTCGCATTGTCCGGTGTCCGTCGTTTCGGCTGTGACACCCGACGGCCGCCCGTTGGAAGAGGACGCGCTGTCGAAATGGCGGGACGAGACGCAGTCCCTTGCAGCGTCCTTTGGGAATGAGCTTGACTTGGGTGGGTAGTGCTGTTTTGTCGGACGGGGTCGCAAGGGACAGGCGCTTCAGTCCGGGCCATCGTAGAAGGCCATATCCGCCGCCGTCAGCCACAAAGAGACGATGGCGTCGTCGAGGGGCATGTCGAGGACTTGGAGAAAGTAGTTCCTCAGTATCTGGTGGATGTTCGCGGGAGATGATTCCCGAAGCAAATACCGGCCTGAGGGAGGGGGTTCGCCCCTTCCCTCGGCCTCAATCTGTCGCACAAACTCGTGTATCGTTCCTGCTGTGGCGTTCTCAAGTCCGGGCCCGAAGGTCGCCCGGACCTTCTGTCGGAACACGTCGAGGTCCACGGATCGCTCCCACAAACGAGCACTATCGGCTACGCCGGCGTCGGCTCAATCAGCCCCAGGTTGCCGTCATCGCGTCGGTATAGCACATTCACCTGCTCGCTGTCCGCATTGGTGAAAACAAAGAAACCATGCCCCAGCAACTCTAACTGAAGCACCGCCTCCTCGGTGGACATCGGCTTCAGGAGGAACTGCTTAACTCGCACAATCTCCGGCCGGCCGGTTCCCCCGTCTGTTTCATCGCCCTTATCTTCTGGCAGAGGAGGCAGCTCTGCATTCTTTTCAGCATGGTGGTGACGCGTGCGCGCGTAAATCCGTCCCTTGAATTTCCTCAACTGCTGCTCAAGATGGTCGGCCGCCAGATCAATTGAGGTGTACATGTCATCGGACTTCTCCTCACTGCGCAGGATTAAGTGTCCGGCTTTGAGTGTGATATCCGCAATCTGCCAGTTGCGCTCGAGGCGTTGCGTCACAACGGCTTCGTCAATGCGATCCAGGAATTTCGCCAGTCTCAACAGGCGCTTCTCTGCGTGTTCCTTGAGCGCGGGTGTTACCTGGAAGTTCTTTCCGTTCACGTTCACTTTCATAATCCCACCTCCTGAAGCGGCGTCGCCGCGATTCTGAATAGCATACCTTGAGAGCTTGTCCAACAATAACTCCGCGTTTTAGTAGAAAGCATCGCCGTCGCTCCGAGGTGTTCGGCTGAACTTGACGCGGAAATATTGTTGGACGAGTTCTAAATCTCACAGCATTTGATTAGGCACTCTCAACTCTCCCTTGGGCAAAAGGCTGACAACTGCGTGGCAGGCGATTCCTTCCGCCTTCCCCAAGAAACCGAGCCCTTCGCTGGTCGTTGCTTTGACCGAAACCTGGTGGGGAGGAATCCCGACTGCGTCCGCAATGTTGCTTACCATGGCGGGAACATATTCGGCCAGCCGCGGCTGTTCTGCGATTACCGTGCAATCAACATTGTTCGCCTGATACCCCGCACAGGCAAGAATTTCCGCCGTCTTCTCCAGAAGGAGGATGCTGGAGATGCCCGCGAGTTCGGTATCGGTATTGGGGAAGTGGTAGCCGATGTCTCGCTTTCCCGCAGCGCCGAGGAGCGCGTCGCAAACAGCGTGCAGCAGCGCGTCCGCGTCGGAGTGACCCTCCAGCCCGGGCGAACCCTCTATATGGACGCCTCCGAGCACCAGCGGCCGCTCGTGGGTAAAGCGGTGTACATCATACCCAAACCCGACGCGACAGGGGGAGAAGGACAACTCGCCGCGTGAGCGAAGGATAGACTCCGCCACAGCGAAGTCCTCAGGAACGGTGATCTTGAGGTTGGGGTCGCGGGAATTGACGAGCTGCACAGGAAACCCCAGCCTCTCGACCAGTGCTGCGTCATCGGTGGCCACATAGCCGTCTTTCCGGGATCTCTCATGCGCTTCCACGATGATCTCCCGACGGAAGACCTGCGGCGTCTGCACGGTCCACAGTTTCTGTCTGTCCAGAGTATGCTCCACAAGACGATCTGAGTCAACGGACTTCACCGTATCCGACAGCGGAGTGGCCGCCACCGCGGCACCAACGCGCTCCGCAGCGGCCACCGTTTCGGTGACGATCGACTTCGTCACGAGGGGGCGCGCCCCGTCATGGATGAGAATGATATCCGCATCCTGGTCGGCGTTCTGGAGTCCCTGGTAGACGGAGTCCTGGCGTTCGTCGCCTCCCGAGACGACAGAGACTTTGGGAGGGATAGCCGGTGTGGTCCGGAGTATGCGGTCGGCATCAGGGAACATCTCTGCCCGGGTTACCAGAACGATCTCGTGCAGGGACGCCCCCCGGCAGATGGCCTCGAGCGACCAGGCGAGGACCGGACGTCCGCCCAATGGAAGCAGCAGTTTATTCGCCTTGTTACCGACTCTTGCGCCGGTTCCGGCCGCCACCATAATGGCCGATATTGTCATCAAAGAGGTCGTCTCCACTATCGCGAACCGGCAGCCTGGCATCCGCGAAGATCATCTTTCCTGCGGCAGTCTGGTACACGCTGGTGATGGACACGCACACCACGGTGCCGATGTGCTTTCTCCCATCTTCCACCACGACCATGGTCCCGTCCTCCAGGTAGGCGACTCCCTGATTTTCTTCCTTGCCCTCCTTAACGATGCTCACCGTCATCTCCTCGCCAGGAAGCACTACCGGTTTGAGGGAGTTGGCCAGTTCGTTGATGTTGAGGACCTCAACCCCCTGGAGTTCCGCGACCTTGTTCAGATTGTAATCGTTGGTGACAATGGCTGACTTGAGGTCCCGAGCAAGGCGGACCAACTTTGCGTCAACGGTGTCGATGTTCTCGATCTCCGCATCATAGTCGTCATACACCCGGATGAGGGACTTCAGTTCCTTCCGCATATTATTGAGGATATCGAGCCCACGTCGGCCGCGCGCGCGGCGCATTCCATCCGCGGAGTCGGCAATCAGTTGAAGCTCCTGCAACACAAAGGAGGGGACGAGAAGGGGTCCCTCGATGAAGCCGGTCTTGCACATGTCAGCCATTCGTCCATCGATGATGACATTGGTGTCGAGCAGTTTCGGTTTGCGCAGCAGACCCTCGGATGTGGAGTCATCGCTCTCGGTATTGAAGGACAGCCTCGGGAATATCTGCGTAATCTCGTCCTTCATCCCCATCGTGAGAGCCACGCCCAGGTAGCTGAGAATGACACAACCCAAAAACCAGAGGCTCAGGCTGATGTACTGGGGCAATTCACGAAATAGCGGTGAGATGAGAGACACCGTGATGAGACCGAGCAGTATCCCAAGAACAGTAGCGCCCTTGTCCAGCGCCGAGTAACGATTCAGTCCGGCGGCAAAATCCATCATTCTGCGGGAGATCCAAGAACCGAGAAGAGAACCGCACAACACCCCAAGGGTCGTCATCAAAACGACGCTCATCAACTCGATATGGGATTCCAGATTCAGGCTTTGTATCTGATCCAGTCGAACGTACCAGTTCCCGAGCGTGACTCCCAGTATGCCGCCGAGAACGCTAAACGACAGAGTAAACAGCGCCCATGTCAATTTGACTACCAAGATAGACCCCTCCCTTACATGCAGACTGTTATGAGAAACATGGGTACGACATTGGACGACCGTTAGTAACCAGTAGATTGATAGTATACCTGATACTTCCCCTTTGCATCAAATGCAAGGCCTTTGCCTGACAATCCAGCCGCGTCGTGGATAGGCGCACGATTTCATATCGGGGTCGCGAAGAGATGGGAAGGCTGCTGCAACAATCACCTCAAAGAGGGCGCGTGAATTCTGAGGGGGATCATTGGACACACACGTGGAAACGTGAGCCTGACTGTCGACCGATCATGGAACGGGTAATGGGGGTAGCGACGCGGACCTTTCGAACCTGAATCTGTTTGGTTGCGAACGACGCTTCATTCGAGAGACGAGTAGCGTTGCCCACAACGGCCTTCTGCGACCGGAAATCTAAGGACCGTCCTTCTTCGGTTCTTCGGCTGTAATGACTGCGTACCGCGTGCGATTTGTGCGGTTGGTAACTCGGAGCATCACCTTGTCTCCGGCCTTCATGTCGACAATGGCGCGGTTGTATTCTTCCATCGAGCGGACCCTGGCAATGCGGATCGGGTCTCTTCGCCGGATTTCTATCACCAAATCCCCGGGCGCCACCTCAGCCTTCGCTGCAGGTCCATCGTCATTCACCGCGGAGACAATGACGCCGACAGAGTTCTCTGGGAGTCCCCACTGTTTCAGGTTTTCTGCTGACGCTTCCTGAACCGACATCCCGAGCAGTGATTGCGTCGTCCCTGCTGGCTCTCCCATGCTTTCCTTGGAAGGGCGCTGTCCCAGCGTTACCTTGATTTCCTTCTCTTGGATTTTTTCGTCAACCACCCTCAATACCTTCACGGTAAGAGACGTACCCGGAAACATACCGGCTACAATCGCCCGGAGTTCTTCGGATGACTGTAGTGGCTTTCCGTTAAGCCCCACAATCACGTCTCCTTCTTTGAGACCTGCAGCCTCCGAGGGACCGCCGGGCATGACCTTGGACACGACAAATCCGTTGCTCACTCCCCAGAAGTCCGCTTTCTCACGGGTGAGGGGGCCGAACTCGATGCCAAGAAAACCACGCTCAACCTTTTCCCCCTTGATCAACTGCGGCAGAATGGCTTTGATCGAGTTGATGGGCACAGCAAAACCAATGCCGATGTTGCCGCCGGTGGGGCTCCAAATCGCGGTATTGATCCCGACAACGTTCCCGCGAATGTCCACCAACGGGCCTCCGCTGTTCCCACGGTTGATCGCCGCATCAGTCTGGATATAGTCCTGTAGTGTCAAGGAACCTACTGTTTCGTCGATGAGATGGCGTCCCTTGGCGCTGATTACTCCAAATGTAACCGTCTGCTCGAAGCGAAAGGGGCTGCCAATGGCGATGACAAAACTGCCCACCTTGAGCGTATCGGAGTCACCAAGTTTGGCGGCATTCAGCCCCTTCTTCTCGATCTTCAGAACGGCGATATCCGCCTCACTATCGGTACCGACGATCTTGGCGGCCACCTCCTCGGGCTGATCCGACCCCGCGTCGAAGACCACTTTAACACTGGAGGCGCCGTCAACGACGTGGAAGTTGGTGACAATGTGTCCATCCTCGCGAATGATCACGCCGGTGCCGAGGCTCTCTGCCTTCTCCTGCGGAGGCGGCATCCGGAAGGGAGGCACCATGTCGCCAAAAGGGAAATTCTTGAAGAACTCCTCAAAATTGCGCGTGTCTCGCGGCGCGGCCTTCTGTTCCGCGCGAATATTCACCACGCTGGGTTTGAGTTTCTCTGCAACGTCAATCACCGACTGTTGCAGGATCTCCACCGGCGACGCGGCCTGAGCCGTCGCCACCGAATATGCCCATGGAGCAGCAAGAAAGGACAGGGCAATGGCAAACGTGAATCGCGATCCCCGCCGATTATCAGAATCCTTTGTCAACTCGACACCTCCAGATTGTGTCCACTTATAATGCCTACCCGGAAGGCACCTGCAGCGCAGGCTTCCAGCCTGCCTGCGAGCAGACCGCACAGACCGTATAGGATTTTATACTCGTTTGGGTTGAGAATCCATCTTTTTGCTCCTTCGTAGGGGCGGTTTCCAACACGCCCAGCCCCGCACCTCCCGCACTGCGGGCCTATTGAAAACCGCCCCTACGAAGAATCGCGACGGAAGATTTTCACCCGTAAGCAGTGTAATCGCATTGCGCTTGTCAGAGGTTCCCGCCGCCCGGTCCGACAGATCAGGCCCGCGGCAGGCTTACCAGCCACAGCAGAAGACACACCATCGTCAACGCCAACCACACGCTACCGCGACGCAAGTGGAAGCGCCCCTCACGGTCGGACCCCTTCCAGATCAGCGTCAGGAAAGACGCCACAAATCCAGCAAAGCTTAACTCGAGAATCCAGACCCACATTGGCAGGTGGCGGTTGGCTGATGGCAGATGTTTGCGGGTGCATCCCGTAATTCCGGGATGCACCCGATGTTCGCTGCCGGAGTCCGAGCGCTGCGGTCAGCCGATAACTGCGTCCGCTCTTGCGGCAATCTGTGCTTCCGGCGCCGTGCCGACCAACTCGTCGACCACTTCTCCGCCTTTGAAGAATTTGAGGTTCGGGATGCTCATAACGCCGTACTGGGCGGCCACATCCCGGGCCTCGTCAACATTGACCTTGACCACTTTCAGTTTGCCTTCGTACTTTTCGGCAATTTTATCGAGTACGGGCGCAACCATCCGGCACGGCCCACACCACTCCGCCCAGAAGTCTACCAGCACGGGGATCTCCGCCTGTGCCACTTCCTGCTCAAAGGTCTCTGCAGTTACTTCCAGCGCGCTACTCATCCAATATCCTCCTGTTGATTGGTGGTTACCTTCGTTACGGTTGTGCGACCGCAACGAGTATATGCTATCGACGCGTCTTGCTCTTTCGCGTCAGGTTGAGAAACAGCGCCTCGAACACGAGATGTCCGTTGGCGTTCGACAATATATAGTGACGCGCCCGGTGAATCTGTTCGATGTAGTGGATCAATTCGCTCGGCGAGTATTTTCCCGCAGCCTCCTGAATCCATTCCAGAGCTTGTACATTGGTGACCGCCACTTCGGAGGAACCATCCCGCCCTAACAGGATGTCCCGATACCACTCCGCGAGAATTTCGAGGAAGGCAGCCTGGCTGCTTCGTTGTATCCTTGATCGTGAAGAAGCGTCGTTCAGGTCTTCTTCTTCACGCTCACTGCGAATCTTCTCGGCCCGCCAGAGCGTTTCGGCAAACTCGCACGCACGTTCCGCCAGGCCCAGCGCCTCGGCATGGTTACCATTGTACACGGCCACAACAAAATCGAACACTCCTTCGCGCAGTGCGACAATCTCCGTGTTCTCGGCGGCGCGAAACGCCCAACCAGGACGACCGCCAGACATGGACGCAATGAGCGCAGCCCGTTCACCGTCCAACGGGGTCCGTTGCAGAAGCAAATCCCGGATAACTTCTTCGGCGACAAGACCGAATCGCACGCTCTGACACCGAGACACGATCGTGGGAAGGAGTTCCCCCGCGTGCTGGGCGATAAGGATAATGCTGGAATTGGGGATCGGCTCCTCCAAGGTCTTCAGGAGGCAGTTCTGAGCCTGGATGTTCATTTTCTCCGCCTCGCAGAAAACATATACCCGGTGCCTTCCGGCGACCGGTTTGTGACTTGCCATGGAAAGGAAATGTCTCACCGTTTCGATGGAGATAATGGAGTCGTCAATATACTCGGGCGCCAGCGGCGGGAGATCCGCACCGCCCCAACCTCTCTCGGTGGATCCACCGGACTTGCGCTCCGCATACATACGAGGTCGAACGAACTGCACATCCAGGTGGCGGTTTTCGCGAATTCGAATACACGCGTCGCAGGTATCGCACGGCTCCACCGAGTCCGCTTCTATTTTCTCGCAGTTCAGCAGTTGCGCCAAAGCAACGGCCGTGGCGGTCTTCCCTACCTGATTCGGCCCCAAAAACAGGTAGGCGTGAGAGACGCGCCCGCGCGCAAACTCCCTTTTCAGAAGCGCATGCGGTTGTTCCTGACCACTGATAAGCTCAAATCTCATGGCGCGGTTCCGAGAGGGGTGGAGGGGAGGGGAGCGGCCCCTCACACGTCAATGAATTCCTCCACGTCAAGAATAAACACTTTGGCGCCTCCGACGAGAATCTTCATGGGGCGCGTCACGTCGGCCCCCATGTTTGTCAGCGTGGGAGGCGCGACATTCATCGTGCGCTCGCGCGTCTGACAAATATCCCGCACCAACTCCAGGATGCGCTCAACATTCTCTTCACCGACACCGATGAGCAGCGTCGTATTTCCTTCGCGAAGGAATCCCCCGGTACTGCCGATCTCGGTGAAGCCTTGCTCCATCTGGATCAGGGCATCACAGAAATCGCGTTTGTCCCGATTGTTGACCACAACAAGCAACAGTTTCATGGAATGTCTCCTTTTCGCGTGATCACCCGGACCCAAAGCTCCTTGTCCCGGCGCTCTTCACTGAACGCTGAGCGCCTACCTTGTTCCCGCAAGCAGCGCGCGTCTGTCCTCCGTGTGCTGCAGCACCGCCTGATGGATGGCCTCGGCCGACTGGGCTGCGTCTATAACGGTCACTCGCTCCGGGTGTTCCTCTGCAATCTTGGCGTAACCCCTCCTCACGCGCGCGTGATACGGGAGTGTTCGTTGCTCGATCCGGTCTGCGTCGAGGGAAGATGTCACTGCGTCACCGAATTTCCGGCGCAGGCCCAACTCCGGCTCGAGGTCGAAAACGAAGGTGAGGTGAGGGAACAAGCGATCCGTCGCAATGGTGTTGATCGACTTGACGATTTCCACATCGATCCCCAATCCATATCCCTGATAGGCAACCGTCGAATCGGTGTAACGATCACACACAACGACCTTTCCTTCCTGCAACGCCGGACGGATAATGCTGTCCACGTGTTGAGCTCTGGCAGCCGCATACAGGAGCAGCTCTCCCCGTGGAGACATGTCTGCGTGCTTCGGATCCAGGAGGATTCCCCGAACCAGGTCCCCGATGCGTGTTCCTCCCGGCTCACGGGTCAGGATGCACTCGATACTCCGCGCTTGCAGATGTGCCGAAAGTAGTCGGGCTTGCGTGCTCTTGCCGCAACCCTCGATACCCTCCATCGTGACGAAAAGACCGGCCTTCGGCAACCTCTCTACCTTCCTCTATGGACTCGCGGCGCGGCTCAGCCCGCGCCCCCAGTAAATTCCCAGAGCCATACGTATGGACGATCCAGCCACCATGCTTTATGCCGGGAGAATGCGAACTCTGCGGTTTGGATCGTGCCCCACGCTGTAAGACCGCAGGTGGTTTTTCCCGGCCAGCTCATGCTGCAATCGCCGTAACGCGGCATTCTGTGGAGACAGCTCGGAAGGTTCTCTGCTTTTCAGAACAGCCTGAACAGCCGACTCCGCTTCTTGAACGGCGGATTTCCGTTGGGTGCCCTCTCCTCCGCCCGGGTAGATCTCGTGCAAGAGCGCCAATATCTGTGCGTACGTATTGCTGCGGACGACGTAGATGGGTTTGTTGTTGGCAACCGCCTCTTTAAGCTTCGGGCTGTCTTTGCGATAGTGTGCTTTGAGGGTGAGGATGGCATCGGCTTCCTGCCAGGTGCGCGTGATCTCCACCTCCATTCCAAGCGACTCGATGGCCTTCTCAAGCCGGTTGCGGCTCACACCGTAAGGATACAGGCGCTTTCGCTTCCCTGGCGAGCGCCCGATGGCCGCAAACGCCGACTCCTCAGCCTGTGGCATGACGGCGGTCTGCAGAATCTCAACCTCTCCATCCTCACCCCACTGACGTATCTCCGGCTGCGGCCTGCGTCCCCGAAGGAGCGCATCGACCACCTCGCCAACGTTGCGGTGCAGCGCCAACTTGTCACGTTCTACCAATTCGATGACAACATCAAATGTGGGGGGAGCCTTCCGCTCCAGCACGGTCTTCTGGGTGGATCTCCGCCGGGCCTCGTCGTCGCTCAAAGTTACAGACTGAATTCCACCGACAAGATCGGAGAGGGTGGGGTTCATGAGCAGATTCTCAAGGGTTGTGCCGTGAGCCGTAGCAATGAGCTGCACACCCCGTTCCGCGATGGTGCGAGCCGCGTAGGCTTCCTCTGAGCGTCCAATCTCGTCGATCACGACTACTTCCGGCATGTGGTTTTCCACGGCCTCAATCATTACATCGTGCTGTTTCTCAGGGCTGGCGACTTGCATCCTTCGGGCATACCCGATTCCCGCATGGGGGATGTCGCCGTCTCCAGCGATCTCGTTGGAGGTATCCACAATGACCACACGCTTCCTGAACTCATCGCTGAGAACACGCGCAACCTCTCGCAGCTTCGTTGTCTTGCCCACCCCGGGGCGTCCCAGAAACAGGATGCTCATTCCCGATTCCACGATATCCCGAATGATATCGATGGTGCCGTACACGGCGCGCCCCACCCGGCATGTAAGCCCGACAATCCGGTCCCGTCGGTTGCGGAGGGCCGAAATGCGATGCAGGGTGCGCTCGATGCCTGCCCGATTGTCGTTGCCAAACTCTCCGATGCGGCTGGAAACGTAGGAAATATCCGCGTCGCTGATGGGGGTGTCTCTCAGGAACACAAAGCCCTCGTCCTGAAACCGGGCTTCGGGCATCCGACCTAAATCCAGCACAACCTCCAACAGTTCTGGCAGTTGTGGGTGTTCGGCCACCTTGCGGCGAATGTCCTCCGGCAGAACGCCAAGGAGATCATCGATATTATCCGCAACTGAAAGATGTCTTCGTTCCATATCAGCCTTCTCGCGAGGGTCCCGGGAACCCCATCATCGGTGGAATGGATTATATCATCCCGAAAAAACCAGGGTCAAGGAAGCGCGGGCGTGGTGTTTCCCGGTCTGTCGCCAACCCGATAGTCGGGATCGGAGTCCACGACGAACTCAGCCTTCAGAAGTATCGGCAGCGACCTGCGCCCTCCACTGTCTACGATTGTCCTCCAGTGCCTCGAACAGGGCGCGTTGAGCGCTGCAAGGGTTGCCGGTTTCCGCAGGAAGCCGGCGCCGAGGTTCGCTCCCTCGATTCTCTCCGCATCCCCGCCACGGCCCGTCATAAGGATGACCCCCTACCCGGCTGGCCATCGCGCGAATATGCCGAAGAGCTTCCATGCCGTCCATGCGAGCCATGGCAATCTCCAACATATACTCCGTAGGATAAAGCTCCCGCTTTGTCTACTTTTCTGTAATGAATGACAAAGCCGGAGCTTTATCCTACGGGATTAAAGGTAGCATGGGCGCTCCCGAAAAGCGCCAACTCCTTCCACTCCATCCGTGGCCGAGCGCACGTCGTCGCCGCGCCTTCAGCACTTCGCGCATACACTCCCTGATCAGTGGATCATAGCGGACTCTGCGAGCCCGAGCGGACTCTGCGAGCCCGAGCGGACTCTGCGAGCCCGAGACGATCAAGCCAGTCATCTTTTCATCCGCCTTCAGCTCCAGCCTCCGCACAACGGGCAACGCGGCGACTCTCTCGCAGTTTGGCCCACTCCACCAACCATGAATCAGCGACTAACTGGCACACATGGTACAGCACGCACGGGATCGGCGCAAAGGCATACGCGGGGAAGAATTCCTCACACACGTACAGGGCCGCTGGCAGCGTCTTCTGTGAGCCGTTGAAGATAACGGATAGCCGGTCGGGACGGTTCAATCCCACCGCCCTGCCTCCCGCCCAGCACGCCGCCACCGCCAACAGATGAACGGCAACCACGACGACGACGACGTTCAGTAGAGCGGAAGCCGACATCACTCCTCCGTTTTCTTTCATCGCCAACATCCCTCCGACTATCCCGACAAAGACAATGTTCAGAATGACAACTTGTGCCAGGACCGACAGGGGTAACCTCAGCCTCAGTGTGCGCTCACGCACCCGCCGGTCACGTCGCAGCGCCTGCGCCACTGCCACGGGGAAAACCACGACAACAAAGAGCTTCTGCATCATATCAACAGGTTGCAGGGCAACCGCCGTTCCCAGTGTGATGCTGAGAATCAGTGGAGAGAGAACAAAGCTAATGCTGTTACCGACTACCGTGATGACCATGGAGAGAGCATCATTCCCGTTGGCCATGCGAGTCCAGATAATCCCCGACGCAAGCGTGGTGGGCATGGCAGTTACGACCAAAAGCCCAACGGAGAAATCGGGGTATGCGGCCATCAGGAGTCGGGAAGCCGGATAGCCAAACGCGGCAGCGAAGACAAAACTGAAGAGAACTCCCACAACGACGATCAGCGGCCTCCGGAGCGCGTCGAAGAGTCGCGACGTTTCCAGGGTCAACCCGTTGAGGAACATAATGAGCATCACAGCCCATCGTGTGTCGAACGTGTCTGCGTAATTCCCGAACGGATGCGGAAACCGCGCCCCGACGATGGCGACACACATCAGAGCGGCCAGGAACCAGTGTTGTCTCAAGATGCGGGTCACAAGAGTCCTCTCAGGAACGGGTACTGCACACAACCCGCCATCAGGGATGAGGGGCGTCCAGGGCCGTGGACGCGAGATCGCGGGGGGCTGCCTGCCTGTAGACTTCGGCGGTCTGACGGGCAGTCCGCTCCCAGGAAAACGTTGAGGCGCGCTCGAATCCCTTCCCACGCACCTCCTGCCGTCCTCTCTCATCCAGATGGAGGAGCCGGGACAACCCGTCGGCGATGGAGTCCACGGAAAGCGGATCCACCAGTATCCCGGCATCACCCGCGACCTCCGGCATGGAGGAGGTATTCGATGTGAGTACCAAGGCGCCGCAGGACATCGCCTCCAGCACGGGAAGCCCAAATCCCTCGTACAGCGAGGGATAGAGGAGCGCTTCGGCTGCTGAGTAGAGCAACGGTAGGACCTCGTCCGGAACGTAACCCAGGAATCGTACCCGCTCATTCAGGTGCATACGCACGACCTCACGGAAGATGTCCGTAGCTATCCATCCACGCTTCCCTGCGATTGCCAGCAGTGGCACGTCCCGGTTCTTCTGGAGAACCTGATGGTAGGCCCTGAGTAGACGGGTGAGGTTCTTTCGGGGCTGCAACACTCCCACGGACAGCCAAAAGGGACTCTCCAGCCCGCGTTGTTGCCGGAACGTCCGCAGACGCGACGCGTCCGCCACTGGCTGGAATATCGCATCGGCGGCGTAGGGAGTCACGCAGATGTGTCCGTCTGGAATGCGGCAGATCTCCACCAGATCGCGTCGCGTGCTGTCCGACCCAGTGATTACGCGATGCGCCTTCCGCGCGGAAAAAGGAATCAGATGCTGCAGGAGGAAGCGGTCCCTTGGGGGGAAGGATTGTGGGAACCGGTAGAAGCTCAGGTCGTGGATGGTTGTCACAACGGGACACGGACAAACCGGCGGCACGATATATTGAACGTGGAGCACGTCCACACCGTGCTTTCTAACAAACGACGGCAAGGACACTGCCGTCCACGTCCTCGGAGACGGGTTCCGCACAACGTGGATCTCCGCGCGCAAACAGGCGAGCCAGGAGGTATCCTCCGCTGCTTCTTGCAGGGGCCGGTGGAGCAGAAACAGGTAATCGTTTTCGGGCGTGAGGCCAGGGAGGCGACGAATCAAGTTGGCGATGTACGTTCGATCGCCGGTCTTTCTCTCCAGCAATGTGCGGCAGTCGATAGCGATGCGCATGATCGGACTAAGGTGCACCCCGGAACAGAATCAGAATCCTGGCGCGCGACGAAAACAGGACCATCCCGTTCGAGGTCTGTTCACGCATCGCCGTCACCCACATCCTCGGTGCGGGGCAAAGAAAGCAGTTGCATACTCTACCACCGAACGGAGGCGACTGGCAACGCTGTTCTGAAAGAGCAGAAAGCCCCACTGAAGGGCACACGATCGTCGCTGTCGGTTCCATCCGTGTTGACGTGGTTGGAATCTATTGCATATAATGATGTCGTTTTCCGTTCGGGCACTGATGCTCCGCGAAGTGGACGTCTTTCCGTGCAGAGCCCAATGGCAACAAACTGCCGCAAAGGAACAGAAGTAGTTATGCAGGTCATCCAGACCGGTATCCGGGGATTGGACGCACTCTTGGGCGGGGGCATCCTGGCCGGTGGAACTGTGCTGGTTGAAGGCGCGCCGGGGTGCGGCAAGACGACCTTCGGTCTCCAGTACATTCACGAAGGAATCTCCCGCTTCGATGAGAACGGCCTGGTAGTGACCTTTGAGCAATTTCCGGAGCAGATGCACCGCGATGCCCTTAACTTCGGCTGGGACCTGCGTGAGTTGGAGAAACAGGACCGTCTTCGCATCATGTGCACCTCGCCGGAGGTGCTGGCCAAACTGCTGCAGCAACCCGACAGCCTTCTCGACAAAGTGTCCTCCCAGCTAAAGGTCAAGCGTGTGTTTGTGGACTCAGTAACGCACCTTGAGCACCTCACCGATGACAGGAAAGAGCAACGGGCGATCGTCAACGGGTTGCTGAACAGCCTCAAGAACCGCGGGTTTACCACCTTCCTCGCCAAGGAGATTGAGAGTCGCGATGAAGAGGGAGATTCTTTTGAGGCCTACATTGTCGACGCCGTGATTCGGATCAACAACCAACTGGACGAGTATAATCTCCGGCGACGACGCACCGTTGAGATACTGAAAACGCGCGGACAGGAGCATGTGTCCGGACAGCATCCCTTCCGGTTTGCCGATTCCGGGGTACAGGTTTTTCCGCTTAACTTCCTGACCGACCTGCCGGAGGAATCATGGCAAGAGCTCTCCCGCATTGCGACAGGTGTGGAAGGTCTGGATCAGTTACTCGGAGGCGGCATCCCCTCCCGAAGCGCGGTGTTGCTGTCCGGCGGAGCAGGAACCGGCAAGACCATCTGTGGACTTCAGTTTCTCATGGCTGGAATCCGTGATAGTAAGGAGAGGGGCATCCTCTTTTCCTATGAACAGACCGCGGCGGAGATCGAGGCGATCGCGGGAGGCTTCGGATGGGACCTTAAGAAGCATCAGGATTCGGGAGACTTGCTCCTTGCGCACAACTACTTTACTGAAGTCAGCCTGGACGAGCATCTCTGGGACATCCAGGAGGCCATCCAGCGAACCGGAGCGCGTCGGATTGTGCTCGATTCACTGACCGCCCTGCTGCACCCGGTGAGCGAGCACCGTTACCTCGTCACCGAGAAGGTTTCCCAGTTAGTCCGTCTAATGAAGTCACTTAACTGCACCGCTTATTTCATCTCCAGTATTCCCAGCGGCATGGATCGTGTAAGCACGTTCGGCGTGGAGGAGTCGCTGGTGGACAGCGTCCTTCTGCTTGAGACCGCTCGTGATGATACCCGCCGCAAGAGAAGTGTGGAAGTCTGCAAAGCGCGGGGAATCAACCATGTAATGGGAGAGCGCCGCATGACCATTGGGCCGCATGGGATCGAGGTCTATTTCCGTCGGGCAAAATCAACCGGCCCCGGCCTCAAGCTCGAAGGAGGCGATTCAGATCAATAGCGTTGCCAAGAACAGCCGGGCGGCTGAAATTATGCGCACGGGCGTGGTCTTCTCTCCTCTGGATCCCATTCTGTCCTCGCCCGTGCCCTACGGCTCAGCTTGGATGGTGCGCGGTGACTCAGGCATCGGCAAGACTGTCTTCGCGTTCCAATTCTGTCTTCAGGCCCTCCGGCGAGGTGAGGCGGTGGTCTACGTCAGTTGCGATGAAGACCCGCGGAGAACCCAGGCGAACTTGGCGCGATTCGGCTTCGGGGTCGCGCCCTATATTGACTCTCGCCAACTGGTGTTCGTCGATGCCTTTTCCGAAACCCCCGGGCCACAATATGTCATCAGCGACCGCACAGACGCGGAAGAGTTTGCCTACGTTATTGGGAACGCGGTTTCTGCGGCGGGGGAGGTCGTGCGCATCGTTGTCGATTCCGTTACATCGCTGGCAGCCTACTACTCGAGCCGTGATCTCGTCAATCTTGTGTATGAGAAGAATCGCCTGCTGCGATCCGATACGTCGGTGCTCCTCGACCTGTACCTGGGTCAGGCGGTGGAATCGCAGAGCATGTATTGCCTGACTAACGCCTACGATGTAACCGTCGATCTCTACTACGGCGAAGAGCAGGGAGGGTTCCCGAGGCGAAGCCTGCGTGTGCGAAAGGTTCGTGGTGGCACATTTGATCCACGCGAGTTCCCGTTCCGAATTGAGCCGCACCAGGGAATTCGAGTCGATGCCACCTTCTACAGCAAGTAGCATCGGAGCCGCGGGGTAGCTCGGGGGAGTCGATGTCTGAAAAAAACGTTGTCTGCCGGACTACCCAGGCGCAGATCGACCACATCAGGGGGACATTCCAGGGAGGTACCATGCCAGACCTGAGCATAACCAGTGAAGTTCGCAACGTCGAGGGAAAAGACATAGAGGTCGTTCAACTGGAAGGCTTCATTGACTCGCACACTTTCCCTGAGTTTGAGTCAATGCTCAATGCTTCTCTTGAGCGCGGGGCGCGTCGGTTTCTGCTGAATATGCGTGGCCTGAACTACATCAACAGCACGGGTCTCGGACTACTGATGAGCGTGTATCGTCAGGTGCGGCAGGAATCGGGAGACCTGGCCGTAGCTCAAATGTCGGAAAAGATTACCAACATATTCAACCTGCTTGGGTTTTCACGGATCATCAAGTCGTTTCCCGGTGAAGAGGAGGCTATTCGGGGACTGATCGACTGAACACGCACCTTCCGGAGCAAAGCCAAAAGTCCCGGGGCGCGCGACTGCGGGAAAGTTTATGGATGAGCCTTTCGAGGTTTGCCCTTCGCAACGCTATGCAAACACACGAACGAACATACAAGGTAGCAGTGCCCGGAACGACGGACAGCCTCTCGATTCTGAGGGGTTTTGTTGTTGAGTCTTCTCGTCGCGCAGGGCTGAGCGAAGTCGAGAGCGGACAGGTGGAGATCGCTGTTTGCGAGGCGTGCTCGAACATTATCGAGCACGCGTACAGAGGCGCACCCGATAAGATGATTCAGGTGCAGTTTGCCGTGGACCCGAACCAGGTAGTGATAACCATCCGCGATGAGTCGCTGAAGAATCACCCGGTCGATCGCGTGGAGGTTATCACTGTGGAGGAGTTTCTGAAGAGCGATCAGAAACGTGGGCTGGGGACGTACATCATCCGCAATTTCGTCGACAGGGTTGAGCATTCGTTCAGGCCGGACCGCGGGAACCGGTTGCGGTTAACGGTCTATCGCTGATCGGGTTCCGCGATTTGGTGTGACGCCTGAGCGGCGCGCCGATCATCGAGGCTTAGACACTATGTCATTACAGCAAAACACACCGGAGTCCATGTATGCGAGTCTGCTCTCGAAATACCTGAAGCAGCGAGATCGGGCCACCATCGAGGAACCCCGTGACTTGGGCAAGGCGCTGATAAAGAAGCATCTGGAGCCTTCGGATATCGTCCGTCTCCATCGTGAAGCCTTGAGGGAGTGCACCACCATTCCCGGCGCAATCAGCTCCGAGGAATTCGGCCGTTCCATGTCCTTTCTGTCCGAGGTCCTCCGCAGCTACGGGCTGGCCCCCCTCCGTCCGCTGCTGGACGCATCCGTCACCACGCGCTTCGTGGCACAGGTGCTTCAGGAGTTACAAGCGCAAGCCGCTATCTCGGATGTCGGTCGCCTGCGCATTGGGAGACGATACGCGGACAACGTACAGGGGGACTTGGAGAACTGCCTGCAGATTTTCCATATGCAAGGGCTGGGACTCCTGTCATTGGAGTCCATCCAGAGGGGCGACGGGAAGGTGATCGTTCGAGGGAAAGATCTCTTCGAGGGGGTGGGGAAGGGACTCTATCCTCAAGATCACTTCACCCGCGGTTTCCTTTCGGCGGTCGTTTCTCGACTGACGGGACAGGAGATGAACTGCGAGGAGATCTCCTGCCAGGGAAGAGGGGACAAACGCTGTCTCTTCGTCGTCTCCCCGGTGGATCCGGGACCTATTCCGAATTTGGAGGAGAAACTCAACCGCGTCACCTAAGAACTCGTCCAACAATAACTCCGCGTTTTAGTTGCAGGCATCGCCGTCGCTCCGAGGTGTTCGGCTGAACTTGACGCGGAACGATTGTTGGACGAGTTGTAAGCTGGACTTTATCCAATTCGCAGGTTGCCAGAAAGTGGCGCTGTATAAGGCTTTCTGGGTAGTTTGGATTTTTTGAATGTCGAGTTTCGGGGACGATATTCAAAAAAGCCTGGACGATTACCGGCAAAATGGCTGTAATCCGTGACTTCACTGATTCCAGAAATGGATAAAGTCCAGCTAAGACAACGCAAGTGACGCCATGAACTTGTATTCTTTCGGTGGCATCAATCATGCTGACCTGTTGGTGCCACCGTCGCTGTAAATGAAACAGCTATCAACCACTAGTGCATCGTTT